>DATIGO010000185.1:0-30699 GCA_035454665.1 Gemmatimonadaceae bacterium
CCCCCACCCCTCGGGATTCTCGAGCCTGATCCCAGCTTCCTCCTCCCTGCCGACTAGCTCTTCTCGGAGCCCTCGTCGAGACGTCTTCGTCGCCGCAGCTCGCCACGGGTGCGTTCGTATTCCTCGCGATCCGAATAGCCGTATCCGCCGTATACTTCGCCGCCGCGCATGTAGTCGTGCCCGTAGCCGCGACCATGGGGATAGACGTCCTCCATGGGCTCCTCCTGCTGGTGCATGGCGCCACCTCCGGCGTTTGGTCGGGATAGGGCCATGCTGCGCAATGGCTGGGAGCGGGGCAAGTGCTTGTATCACAGACCCGACCCGGTCATTTTACAAGGCTATGCAGGAGATTCGGAATATCGCCATCATCGCGCACGTCGATCATGGGAAGACCACCCTCGTCGACAAGATGCTCCGACAGGCGGGCGCCTTCCGTGCCAACCAGGTCGTCGAGGAGCGCGTGATGGATTCGAACCCGCTCGAGCGCGAGCGGGGGATCACCATCCTCGCCAAGAACACCGCAGTCCGCTGGCGCGGCACGAAGATCAACATCGTCGACACGCCGGGCCATGCCGACTTTGGCGGCGAGGTCGAGCGCATCATGCGGATGGTCGACGGTGTGCTGCTGGTCGTGGACGCCTTCGACGGGCCCATGCCGCAGACGCGGTTCGTGCTGCGCAAGGCGCTCGAGCTCGGCCGCCGGCCGATCGTGGTCATCAACAAGATCGACCGGCCGGGCGCGGATCCGCTGCGCGTGCACGACGAGGTGCTCGACCTCTTCATCGACCTCGAAGCCGACGCCGCTCAGCTCGACGCGCCGGTGATCTACGCCTCGGCGCGCGAGGGCGTGGCGACGTGCGACCTGGCCGTGCCGCCGGTCGATCTCGAACCCCTCTTTGCAGCCATCGTGGAGCACGTCCCGGCGCCGCCGAGTGATGCCGGCGGACCCTTCCAGCTGCTCGTGTCGACCCTGGACCACTCCCCGTATCTCGGGCGCCTCGCGATCGGGCGCGTCGAGCGGGGCGTGATTCGCGTGGGCATGAGCGTCGCGCTGCTTCCGCTCGATCCGTCGCGCCCGGCGGAGACGGCGCGGGTCACGAAGCTCTACACGCACGAGGGCCTGGAGCGCCTCGAGGTCGAGAGCGCGTCCGCGGGCGATATCGTGGCCGTGGCCGGCCTCGAGGGTGTCGAGATCGGTCTCACCATTTCTGATGTCGAACGGCAGGACCGGTTGGAGGGGATCGCGGTCGAGGAGCCGACGATCTCGGTGGACTTCGTGGTGAACAATTCGCCGTTTGCGGGACGGGACGGGCGCTTCGTCACCTCCCGGCAGGTGCGGGAGCGGCTGTACCGCGAACTGGAGCGCAATGTGGCGTTGCGCGTCGACGACACCGACGCGACCGATACATGGACCGTCTCGGGGCGGGGGGAGCTGCACCTGGCGATCCTGATGGAGACGATGCGGCGCGAGGGGTACGAGTTTCAGGTCTCGCGGCCGCGGGTCATCCCGCGCGAGGGACCTAACGGTGAGCGGCTCGAGCCCTACGAGGAGCTCATGATCGACGTGTCCGAGGAGTTCCTGGGGCCGGTGATCGAGCGCCTGGGCTCGCGGCGGGCCGAACTGCTGGACATGCGGAACCCGGGGCAGGGGATGGTCCGCCTCCGCTACGCGATCCCGGCCCGCGGTCTCTTCGGCTACCGTGGGGAGTTTCTCACGGACACGCGCGGCACCGGGATCATGCATCACCGGTTCTATCAGTACGGACCGTGGGCCGGCCCCATCCCCGGACGTACGCGGGGCACGCTGGTGTCGATGGAGAACGGCGTCGCCGTCGCGTTCGCCCTCTTCAACCTGCAGGAGCGGTCGACCCTGTTCATCGCGCCAGGCACGCCCGTCTATGAGGGGATGATCGTGGGCGAGAACTCCCGTCCGGGCGACATGGACGTGAATCCCACCAGGGAAAAGAAGCTCACGAACATGCGGACCAAGTCGAGCGACGAGAACATCCAGCTCGAGCCGCCGCGGGAGTTGACGCTGGAAGGCGCCTTGGAGTATATCGATGACGACGAGCTGATCGAGGTCACACCGACCGCGATCCGCTTGCGGAAGCGCCTGCTCGACACCACGGATCGCCGGAAGGTCTCGCGGGAATTGAAACGGGATCGTGAACGGGCGAGCATCTGACCGCGTACTGTTGCATCATTGAACACCTGAACACGCGCAAGGAGATCCAGGTCATGCGGGACGAGCTCGAGTCGTCGAACGACGGCGCGGAGCTGTGGCGTTTCCTCGGTGTGGCGGCGCTGCCGCCGACCGCCACTCGGGAAGACAACGTCGACGAGCAGGAGGACGAGGCCGACGATCTCGACGACGATCTCGACGAGTCGGACGATCTCGAGTTCGACGATGACGATGAGGACTTCGACGACGAGGACTTCGACGACGACGAAGATCTCGACGACGAAGACGACGACGAGGATGACGAAGACGACGAAGACGACGAAGACGACGAGGACGAAGACGACGAGTTCGCGGAGCTCGACGAAGATCTGATCGACCTCGACGACGAGTACGACGACTTCGACGAGGAAGACCGGCACAAGCCGGGGCACAGCAAGTACGACGAGTAGGTCGCGCGATACAGCGAAATGGGGGTCAGAGTCGAGTTTCCGCCCTGGCCCCCCTTTTCCTGGACGCAGGGGTCGACGAATCGGTCCCCGGAGCGGTCCGGCTACAGTACCACGACGATCGCCGAGCCGGCTTTCCCTTCGCACGTCGCCGTGATCGTTGTTCCGCCCAGCGCGACCGCGGTCACCGTGAGCACGATCTGGCCGTTCGCGTCAGTGGAGCCCTGGCCCGGGCTTACCGTCGCGGCGCCGGAGTTGGCCGACACGATCGTGCATGGGCGTCCGGGCAGGGCCGTGCCCCCTGCGTCCTGCACGCTCACGACCAGCGCCGTGGTGCCGCCCGCCACCAGGATGACGTTGTCGGGCGTGATGCTGACCGCGCTCACGGCGGCGCGCACCGCGATGGATGCGGTCCCGGTGCGCGGGCCCGCCGTCGCGATGATCGTGGCGTTGCCGGGGCCAACGGCGCCCACCACCCCGCTTCCGGTCACCGTCGCGACCGACGAGTCACTCGACGCCCACGACACGCTCACGCCGCTGATCGCGTTTCCCTGAATGTCGCGTGGCGTGGCGGTGAGCGAGACCTGCTCGCCCACGACGAGACTCGCCGAGTTGGGGTCGACGTCCACCGAGGCGACCACGGGTGCCGGCGACGTGACCGTGACCGTGGCGCTCCCGCTCACCCCTTCCGCCGTTGCCGTGATGGTGGCCGCTCCTGCGGCGAGCCCCTGCACGCGGCCGCTGCTGGAGACCAGCGCGACGCTCTCGTTGCTCGAGCTCCACGTGACGGTCCGGCCTGCGAGCGGGTTGTCCGAGGCGTCGAGCGGCGTGGCCGTGAGCTGCACTGCGCCGCCCACGTCGATGGTGTCGGTGGGCGGCGAGACGCGGACCGCGGCGACTGCGACCGGCACGACGGTGATCACGGCGGCGCCGTCGATGCCGTTCACGGACGCGCGGATGCTCGCGCTGCCGGCGGACAGCGCGGTCACGAGTCCCGTGGGGCTCACCGACGCCACGCTGGGCGCGGAGCTCGACCACGCGACGGCGGGGTCGTCGATGACGTCGCCGCCGCTCGTGCGCGCTTCGGCGGAAAGCTGGAGCGTGCGGCCCACGCTCACGTTGCCCGAGATGGGCTCCACGCGCACGAGCACGATCTCGTCGCGCACGACGGTGATCGCGGCCACGCCCGACTTCCCTTCTCTTGATGCGGCGATCTGCACGGTGCCGGGTGTGATGGCCGTGACGACGCCGCTCTGGCTCACCGTGGCGATCAGCGTGTCCTGCGACGACCAGAAGACGGGCTGGGGATCGAGCGCGTTCCCGGCGTCATCGAGGAGCTGCGCGGTGAGGACGCCGCTCTCGCCCGCGGTGATCGTCAGGCTCGTTGGCTCGACGTCGATCGTCGCGAAGGCCGTTGTGGAAGAGGCCGGGTCGCTGCACGCCAGCATGGCGACCAGGGCCGTCAGGCCCACGCCCGCGCCCGCTGTACGCCCCCCGGCGGCCCTGCGCCCGCGTCGGCTCCCCGCATCTCCTCGAACCCAACCGTGCATGTCGTTCCCTCCGCGCCGATCCCGCCCTGCGATGCGGGACGTTGTCGTCCGCACCGTCGTACCCCTGTCGACGGTAACGTGCCCGCCGAGTGCGTTTCCGTGAGCGACGCCACGCTCACACGGCAGAGCGCGGCTGCCTAACGGTCGGGCCGGGCATGGGCCGGCAGCGGACGCGGCCGCGCGCTGCTCAGCGACCGGGCGTCACGAGGATGGCCGAGCAGCGGGTGAGCGTCGCGTCGAGGCGGACGCGATGCGGTGGTGCGGCGCGCCCGTCAGCGGCGGCCGAGCGCGACCGAGAGCCCCACCGCGAATCCCTGCCGGACGCCGCGCGCGACGAAGGGAGCGACGGTCGCCTCACGCATCGTCAGGCGCGCCACCGGTGGCGCCCGGCGCACGTCAGGCGCGCCGCGTGCGGCACTCCCGGTGGTGGCCGCACCGGGCAGCAGCAGGATGTCCTGCACGCGGTTCTGGGAGCGCCCGGCATAGTTGCGCGCCTCGAAGGCCCCGGCGATCCAGAGGCCCGCCGCCACCCCCAGCCCCACCTCGCGGTACGGGTACTCCGTCCGCGTCACCGGCGAGTAGTACGGCTGGCCGTTCGGGTCCACAAAGCGGACACTGTCCCGCACATCCTCGGACATGAACGCCGCCGCGACGGCGCCGGCCACGGCGGCGAGCACCGCAACGCCGACCGCCGGACGTCCCGTCGCCATCTGTCCCATGCCGGGCACGATCAGTCCGGAGGCGAAGGCCTGCCCCGGACTGTACGAGCGCTCCTGGAGGCGGGCCATGGCGGAGACCACGGCCGCGCGGTCGGTGGCCGTGGGGGAGAGGGTCAGATACTGCTCCAGATCCTGCAGGGCCCCGCGCCGCTCGCCGCGCGCCGCGCGGGCGAGGCCGCGATTGTAGAAGACCTCCGGAGCAAAGGGGAGCTCCCCCGCCACGGCCCCGAAGACGGAGTCCGCGGACTGGAATTGCCGGCGCTCGAGCAGCGTGAGCCCGGAGCGGAAGCCGGCGCGGGCGGCGTCGACGCGCGACAACTCGGCGGCGGGGACGATCCGCGCGATCCGGCCGCGCACGTCACCGGCGTCCGGCGCGTTAGGCGCGAGCGCGAGGTAGCGGCAGTACTCGCGCACGGCGGCGGCGCGGTCCCGCAGAGCCTCGTGCTCGCGTCCCAGGTAGTAGGCCACCCGCGCGTTCGCCGGCGCCAGCTCCGCCGCGCGCGCGAAGGCGTCGCGGGCGGCGGCGTGCTCACCCTGCACCGCCGCCTCCTGACCCTGGTCGATGAGTCGCAGCGTCTCCGCGTCGTCCGCCGGCGCCGAAGATGACGGCGGTGACGCCGTGAAGGGGAAGGCCGCGCACCCGGTGGGACCCCCGGCCGCGAGCGTGCGCTTGGGCGCGAGCTGCTGCGCGGCGGCCGGCACCGCGGTCCCCGCGAGCATCGACGCGCCCAGAAGCACGCGCACCGCGTGAAGGAATGATCGCATGGTCCAGTGCTACCTCACCGTCACGGTCGCCGTTCCGGTCACGCCCGAACAGGTGGCGGAGATCGTGGCGTTCCCGAGCACAAGCCCCGTCACGGTGATCGCGATCTGGCCGTTGGCGTTCGTCGTCGCCGCGCCGGATGGTGTCACCGTGGCGACCAGCGGGTTGCTCGAGTCGACGCTGCACGGGTGGCCGGGCAATGCCGCGCCGGTCTGATCGGTCACGGTGGCGGTGTATCCGGCCGATGCGAACGGCGCGATGTTCCGGTGCCCGGGGCTCAGGTTCACGCTGGTGACCACCGGCACCGCCAGCGCCACGTCGACGGTGAGCGTATCGGTCTGTCCTTCGCTCTCGGCGACGATACGCGCGGCGCCGGCGCCGGCACTCGTGATGAGCCCGGAGCCGTCGACGGTCGCGACGCCGGGATCGAGCGAGGTCCACGAGACCGGTCGTCCGGTGAGCGTGCCGCCGTTCGCGTCCGACAGCGTCGCGGACGCCTGCAGCGTGCCGGGGTGGGTGATCGTGGCGCCCGGCGCCGTGATGGTCACCGTCGCGACGGGCGCGAGAACCCGCACATCGAGCGCGCCGGTCACCCCCTCGGCCGTCGCCGTGATCGTGGCCGTCCCCGCCGTCACGCCCGTGACGAGACCCGAGGCCGGACCCACGGTCGCCACCGCGGCGTCGCTCGAGGACCACGACACGGCGGGACCCGTGACCACGGTATTCGCCGCGTCGCGGAGGGTTGCCGTGAGTTGCAGCGGCCCGGTACCGATGATCGAGTCGGCCGGGGCGGTGACCGTGACGCTGGCGACGACGGTGTTGCCGGTGACGGTGACGCTCGCCGAACCGACTGTTCCGTCCACCGTGGCCGTGATGAGCGCGGTACCGGGGGCGACGGCGGTCACGAGGCCCGCGGTGCCGACCGAGGCCACGGATGGATCGCCGCTCGCCCACGACGCCGTCCGCGCGCCTAACGCGGAGCCGGTGATGGCCGCCCCCGACGAATCGCGCGGCTGCGCCTGGAGCTGCACCGTCTGCGGCGGCGGCGTGCTGAGGGCCGGGGCCCCCGGCGTCACCACGACGGTCGAGACCGCGACCAGATCGACGGTGACGTCGGCGCCTCCGGTGACCCCTTCGCTCGTGGCGTTGATGCGCGCGGTGCCCGGCGCGACGCCCGTCACCTGGCCGCTGGCCGGGTCGATGGCGGCCACGGCGGGATCGGTCGAGGACCAGGCGATCGTGCGGCCGGTGAGGGGCACCCCCTGCCCGCTCAGGGTCGTCGCGGTGAAGGTGCGGGCATACGCCGGCCCGACGTGAACGGTCGCGGCGCCCGGGGAGACCACCACGCTCGCCACGGGCACGTTCGTCACGGTGAGCGTCGCGCTGCCGTTCTGGCTGCCGGAACGCCCGGGCGTCTCCACCGTGACCACGATCGTCGCGGAACCTAACGATATGCCGGTCGCCCGGCCCGTCGCGGCGTTGACCGTCGCCACCGTCGGATTCCCGCTCGTCCACGTGATGGTGCGTCCCGTGGCCGAGAGCGGCGCGTCGTTCTGGCCGAAGAGCGACACACTGAAGTCCGCGAATGCACCGATCGGAATGCTCACGGAGCCCGGCGTCACCGCGACCCGGACTACGGCGGGGAGCAGGACCGTGACGCTCGCGGTGCGCACGGGCGTGCTCCCCCCCGGGCCCGCGCCGGGTGCGGATACGGAGATCGTCGCTGAACCCGCGGTCACGCCCGCCACCAACCCCGCCTGAGAGACCGTCGCCACCTGGGGATCGCTGGAGACCCAGGTCAGATCCCGGCCGGAAAGCGGCCGGCCCGCGGCATCACGCGGGGTGGCGACGAGCTGCGTGGTCGCTCCCACGTCGACCTGGGCATTCGCCGGCTGCAGATCGATGCTGGCCACCGGAGCGGGCAATACCGTGACGGCCGCCGAGCCTTCCGTCCCCGCGGTGACGGCGTGGATCGTCACCGTGCCGGGGGCGACGCCGGTCACGACGCCGCTGTTGTCGACCGTGGCAACCGCGGGATTGCTCGTGAGCCAGGTGAACGTGCGCCCCTCGACCACCACGTCGTTGGCGTCGACTGCTTCGGCGGTGAGACGCGCGGTCGACCCGGCTACCACCTCGGAGGCTGCCGGCGTCACGCGGATGCGGGAGACCGGGCGCTCGTTCACCGTCACCGCCGCGACGCTCGAGACGCCGCCGACGGATGCCGCGATCTGTGTCGAGCCGAGCGAGACCGCGGTGACCAGTCCCTGCTGGTTCACAGTCGCTACCTCGGGGCGCTCCGACGACCAGAAGATGCGGCCCGCCGTGATCTCGCTCCCGCCCGCGTCGTACATCCGCGCCACGATGGTCCGCGTCTGACCCACGCCGAGCTCGAACGCCTCGACCGACAGGTCGATTCGCGCGAGGCCCGGTCCGTCCGATTCCACCGGCGCGCTGCATGAGAGCACCGCGAGGCAGGCGGCGTGGAGCGCCCAGCGCCCCTCGCGCGCCAGGATCCGGCGGCGTTTCGACTGGTACGGCTGGTACAGCATGTGAGACCGACCGAGACTATCAGTGCCTGATCATTCTGCGTCGCCCAACGCGACGACCTACCGCTGCGGATGGAAGACACGCACCGGTGACAGGGCGTTTTCGCGATCTCCGCGGCCGATCTGGCCGTCCGTGTTGAAGCCCCAGCAGAACGTATCACCACCGACCTGCATCGCGCACGTGTGGCCCGCGCCCGCATCCAGCGAGAGCACTTGGGAGATCCCGCGCACGGGCACGGGACGAAGGCGATCGTCACCCGTCCCGTCGCCCACCTGACCGTTCGAGTTCCGCCCCCAGCACCACACCGAGCCGTCACGCCCGAGCGCACAACTGTGCGCGCTCCCGGCCACCACGCTCATGAACTGGCTCCCACCCGACACCGGACTCGGGGAGGCCTGGCTCGACCGGTCCACCCCCGCCCCGAGCTGGCCATAGGTGTTGCGCCCCCAGCAGTGCGCGGTGCCCGTCGTGGAGACGGCGCAGGTGTGTCCCGCGCCTGCTGCGATGCTCACGACCGGTCCATCGAGCCGCACCGGAACGGGGGTCGTGCGATCCGCCGTGGAACCGTCCCCGAGCTGCCCGTCATCGTTGCGTCCCCAGCAGAATGCCGACCCGGTTCGCGTGATGGCGCAGGAGTGGTTCGATCCCACGGCCAGCACCTCCGCGCGTTCGTGGAGCGGCACCAGGGCTGGCGAGCTGCGCGACTGCCGGCCGCTGCTGCCGAGCTGCCCGTCGGCGTTGGCGCCCCAGCACCACACCGTGCCCGCGCGCGCGAGCGCGCAGGTGTGCGACTGTCCGGCGCGCACGGCTGCGAAGGTCTCGCCGCTGTTCACGCGAACGGGCGCCGCGCGGATCGACGTGGTGCCGTCGCCGAGCTGCCCCGCGCGGTTGCTGCCCCAGCAGAAGGCACCGCCGTCGATCGTGATGCCGCACGTGTGACTGGTCCCGGCGGCGATCTGCGCGAAGCGGAAATCACCCGCCACGGGCGCGGCCATGGTGCGGCCATCGAATCCACCGTCGCCGAGCTGCCCGCCATCGTTGTTGCCCCAGCACTCGGCACGTCCGTCGTCGCGCAGCAGACAGGAGTGCTGCCCGCCTGACGAGACGGTCCGCCGCTCGATCGGGAACGAGATCCGGGGTGGCACCGGGGCGGGGAGGGGCACGGCGGGCATCTCCACGACCCCCGACGGCACGACGCGTCCCGCGCCCGTGGACGTGTCGATGCTGCCCGCCGCCGCCGCTGGTGTGGTGCTCCGGGGAGACGTGACGACGCCCGCACCGGGCGGCGGACCCGTGCGCGTGCTGCGTGGGACTGTCGGGTCGGGAGCGCCGGAGGTGCGGCCGGGTCCGACGCGCGGCGCCGCGGCGCCCGCCAGGCTGCCGGGCGTGGGTGGGGGCGTGAGATTCTGGCGCGGCTCGCGCGCTCCCTCGCGCGGCGCCGCGCGCTCTCCCTCCGCGGCGAGACGCGAGAGGAAAGCACGCGCCGTGTCGATGATCGGTGTATCCACCACCGCCGCGGCGGCCGAATCGCTGCTGGCGATTGCCGGACGCGCCGGCGGAACGACGGGGATCTCGATGCCGCCCTTGTCGCCGAGGGGGGGCGTGCCGCCCGCGAGCGAGTCGGGAGCGGCGGCGCCCGGACGCAGCCACAGCCACAGTCCCGCGACCACGACTCCCACGGCGGCGAGGCCGGCGATGAGCCGGCCGCGATCGAGACGTTGCCTGGGGATCGTGAGGACCGCCGGATCCGCCTCCGCTTCCGGAAATTGCTGCTGCCCCCCCACCGCCGGCGGACGTTCGAATGCGGACCAGTCGAAGGGTGGGCGGTCCTGCTGTGAGGGCGCCGGGGGCGTGGGAGCCGCGCCCGGTGCCATCGCAGCGGCAGCCGGTGCGGCCGCGTGACCGGGGGGCTGCGGCGTTTCGCCCGCGACCGTTTCCGGCGTGCCCGCGGCTCCATCGCCCGGACCCTTGCGCGCGAAGCGCATGGTTTCGAGCGCCGCCTCGAGCGTGGCCGCGGCCTTCTTCTTCGAGCGCTCGATCGCGCCGAACTTCATCCGGCGCCGCTGCTGCGTCACCCATTCCTGCATGCCGGGGGGCTGCTCGTCGGAGGACAGGAGCGTGAGGAAGCGCGTCGCGCTGCTCCAGCGCCGATCCGGATTCTTCTGAACCAGGCCATCGAGCAGATACTGCAGGCGCGGCGAGACGTCGCCGCGGATCGTGTAGATCGGGGGGAGCGGATCGTGCTTCTGGCGGTAGATCACCTGGTACAGGCTCTCGCCGGTCCAGGGACGTTCCCCGGAGAGCATCTCCCAGCCCACCATGCCGAGGCTGTACAGATCGGCGCGTCCGTCCACCGCCGCGCCGTCGATCTGCTCCGGCGGCATATAGGTGGGCGTGCCGATCGTCGTCCCCGTGGCCGTGAGCTCCGACGGGGCGTCCATCGCCCGTGCCACGCCGAAATCGGCGAGCATCGCGCGACCGGAGACGTCGTCGATGAAGATGTTCTCCGGCTTCACGTCGCGGTGCACGACGCCGGCGCGATGCGCGTATGCCAGCGCCCGGGCGACGTCACGCAGCACCGCCTCCGCGCGCGCGGGTTCGAAGCGTCCCTCATGCGTGAGGGTCGCCTTGAGCGTGCGCCCCGGAACGAGCTGCATGACGAGCGCCAGACTCCGGTCCGAGAGGTGCCGCACCGCGTAGAGCGCGACGATGTTCGGGTGCTCGAGCTGCGCCACCGTGCGAGCCTCGCGCGCGAGGCGGACGACCGCTTCCTCGTCGGCCGGAAAGCGCGGGCGCACGACCTTGATGGCGACGTGACGGCCGAGCTCGCGATCGCGCGCGCGGAAGACCACCGCCATGCCGCCGCGCCCGAGCTCGCCGAGATTCTCGTAATGCTCGTCGAGCTCGGCCGGCCAGAATCCGGGAGCGCTGGTCTCCATACCGCGCGCCGGCTCAGTCACCGCCGGCCCTCGGGGGCTGGCGGTCTGGCGGAAGGTGACGGAACGCCGAGGTCATCGAGCATGGAACACGAACACCACCGCGCCCATTTCGATCCGATCGCCGTCCTCGAGCGTAATACCGTCGCCGTGATCGGGGAGGGGCGCGCCGTTCAGGATGACCGCGTTCGTGCGCGACAGGTTGTGGAGGTGCCACCGCGAGCCCGAGAAGCTCATGCGCGCGTGCGTGCGGCTCACGGTAGGATCGAGCAGTTGAATGTGTCGCAGCGCCGGA
This sequence comes from Gemmatimonadaceae bacterium, assembly GCA_035454665.1. Lineage (GTDB taxonomy): Bacteria > Gemmatimonadota > Gemmatimonadetes > Gemmatimonadales > Gemmatimonadaceae > DATIGO01. The sequence goes on from DATIGO010000185.1 coordinate 11,439, forward strand.
CCCTCGCTTCGGCCAAAGGTGACCGTGGTCTCCAGTTCGCCGAGGAGTCGCGCAAAGTGGATCTCCTGGCCCACGTCCTCGCCGGCGACGACCTCGAGGCGGCCGGGGAGGAATTCCAGCGTTCCCTCTTCGGCCTGCACGAATCGGATCTTCCGCCCCTCGAAGATCGGCGTGGGCTCGGTGCCGGCGTCGCTGTCGTGCTCCGCGTCGTCCAGGCTCCGCACCGCCTGCGTCGGCCGGCCGGTGAGCTCGGTGTCACTCACGTAGAGCAGATCCGCCTCCGGCTCGTGCGGCGCGGGCCGATTCGGAGATGCGCCCGTGGGCGGGACTGATCGCACCGTGGCGGGAGAGCGCCGCTGCGGAAGGACCGCCTGTTCGTGAAAGATCTCGCGGGCCGGGGGCGGGCGCATGCCGGCCGGCGGCTGCGAGAGCGGCACGACGAGCACGGGCGCGGCGTGCCGGCGCAGCGCGACGTCGCGGCGCCAGCGAACCACCCGTGCGCCGAGGAGCGTCACGAGCAGTGCCAGCGCAAGCGTGCCGCCGATGATGAGGAGGTTGGCGAGACTGACCCGCATGTCTGAGGCGCCCGGACTCGGTCGATCCCGGGTAAGTTAGGGCGCGCCAAGGCTGGCGCTACCATCGCGCGGGCTCGTCATCTGGCGCGGAATCGCAGTGCGACCTCACCCATTTCGACCCGGTCGCCCTCGGCAAGCAGGTGCGAGGCTCCGTCGCCCTCGAGCGGCCGGCCGTTGACGACCACCGGGTTCGTTCTGGAGAGATTCGTGAGGCGCCAGCGCTTGTCTTCGAGCGTGATCTTCGCGTGCATCCGGCTCACGGTGGGCTCGTGGAGCTGCACGTGTCGGTACGGTGCCCCGTCGCCGCGGCCAAAGGTGATCTCCGTCTGTGCCGCGCCCGGCTGCCGCACGAAGCGGATCTCCTGACCGATGTCGCGCCCCTCGATGATCTCCATGCGGCCGGGAAGGAACTGGAGGGTGCCGTCGGCGGGAGGGCGGTGAACTTTGAGGGCGGGGCGGGCCTCCGGGGTGGGCTCGAGGCGGAGGTTGTGGTGCTCGCCGGTGCTGCTGCCACCCGCGCCCCTGGGATCGGGCCGCAGCGCGCCGTCGGTGCCCGTAGCGACCTCACGGCGGGCCGGAGGGGCCATCCAGGGCTCGCGCGTGTCACGCGCGGGAGGGGCGGGCGGCGCAGCGCTGCTCGCCGTGGGCGACTGCACCGGGGGGGCGAACGGTGGCACAGGAGCGGGGGAGGCCGACGGTGCGCGCGGCGCGCCCAGCGGGCTCCCGAGCGTCTGATCGAAGATCGGCCGCGGCGGGACGTCGACCGCATGCCGGAACGGGGCGATGACGAAGGGGACGTTGCGCCGGCGGTGCCGGCGAAGGCGCGGCAGAACGACGCCGAAGACGAGGCCGGCGGCGAGAGCCGCTGCGGGGAGGCCAACGATCACCAGCAGATCCGTGCCATCCATGATTTGCGACGTGGTCCTGACGTGGAGGTGGCGGGCGCAGGGTACGAACTGGTCCAACCGGGCCGAGGGAACGGTCTCGCGCCCGTTGAGGCCCACTCGATTGTATGAGGGTCGGCCTTCGAAGATCCGACAGACGGCAAGTCCCGGACCCTTACGGTGTTGCGTATTGGATGGGGGCACAAGTGGCGGGGGATTCCCGCTGCCATCGATTGACGCCTTCGGCGGGGTGTGTTTAGGTTCCGAGGCTCTTGGTTAAGGGCCTGTAGCTCAGGTGGTTAGAGCGCACGCCTGATAAGCGTGAGGTCGGTAGTTCAACTCTACCCAGGCCCATAGTTCGAGACTCAAGACCCCGCTTCGACTTACGTCCCGGCGGGGTTTTCTCATGGCTGAGATCTTCGGCCCGCGTTGTTCGTTGCGTTGGGCATTCGTGGCGTCGGACGTTGGTTCGCGAGCTCCGTGGCATTCAGGACGACATGACTCGGATCATCCACTGAGGATCACTCGAAGCGGAAGCGCATTCGGCAGCAGGTGTGGTGCAGCGGAGCATGGGAACTTCCGCCCGATGCCGCCTCAGGTGGGATGCAGACCAGAGGGTCAGGGAAAGCGCATCCGGGTGACGATCGCCTGAAATCGCGGATCCGTGCGAGGGCTCGTGAACATCGGCTCACTGCGCAGCTTGTACAATGGGCCGCTCCGCTCCTCGTACGCACGCTCGAGCCACTTGAACGCCGCGTCTTTCTCGCCGAGCCCCGCGTAAACGGCGGCCAATAACAGAGGTGCGAGCGGCACCTCTGAGTACTCCCGCTCGAGGTCAGCGGCCACTGCCCGCGCCTCGGCCTCCCGGTTGCACGACGCCAGGACGTAGCCGAAGCGCGCGAATACGATGCCTAGCCCAGATCGCGATTCTTGAGGCGATCGGAGATGATCTGCACGCGGTCGCCGAGCCCCCCGTGGGCACCGGCGTCGAAGCGTTGGCGGACGCGGGCGCTGGTGATCTCCCGGTCGGCGGTGAGGTCAGCGACGATGTCGCGGGCGAGCTGCGGCCACTCGTGCTGCCGGATGTGACCTGTGGTCTGCCAGCCGAGGTTACGCGCCTCGATCCAGGCGTCCCAGAACGTCAGCGCGACATAGAGCTTCGTGAGGTCGGCGCTCTCCTGGCGCGGGAATGCGCGCTCGAGCGCGTCGAAGCGGCGGCCGATCTCGTCGTAGCGCTCGCGGTCGTGCGCGTCCGCGTCGCGGGCCAGGTGCTCGGCCAACGCGATCCGCGCCGCGTCATACGTCAACGCGTCGCGGCTCATGCTACTTCACGGCGTCCACGGCATCGAACCCCACGAGCCGCTGCTGCTTTTCGTCCCACAGCTTGAGGCCCGCGGTGCGGATGCTCGTGCGGAGCGTGAGCGTCGGTACCTCGTGGAACAGCTCGACCGACTCGTGCGCCTCGCGCAGGTGGTAGTTCGGGATGCGCGGATCGAGATGATGCACGTGGTGGCGGCCGATGCTCGCCGTGAACCACTCGAGGACGCGGGGGAGCCGGTAGTACGAGCTGCCGTGCAAGGCGGCCGTCTCGTAGCTCCACTCGCCGTGGGGCTGCCAGTAGGCGTCCTCGAACTGGTGCTGTACGTAGAACAGCCAGATCCCGGCGACCGTGGCGAGGTACATGGCCGGGAAGAAGACGAGGAAGATCTCGCGGAGGCCGAAGGCCCAGGAGAGCCCGCCGAACAGGATGAGCAGCGCCACGTTCGTGAGGTGCACGCTGAGCTTGATGCCGGGGGCATCGCCCGCGAGCTGCCAGCGCTGCTTGAGCATCATGTAGATCGGCCCGAGTCCGAGGAGCACGAACGTGTTGCGATACGCCCGGTAGGTAAAGCGCCCCCACCGGTCGCGTGCGCGGTACTCCTCGACGGTGATCGTTTCGATGTCGCCGTAGCCGCGACGGTCGAGGTCACCCGAGGTTGCGTGGTGGATCGCATGACTGCGACGCCACTGCGCGAAGGGGGTGAGCGTAATGACGCCCGTGATGACGCCGATGATCTCGTTGGCCCGGCGCGACGGCGTGAACGATCCGTGCGCGCAGTCGTGCATGATGACGAACGTGCGGACCAGGAACCCCGCGGTGAGTGGGGCGAACGCGAGCGTGAGCCAGGGCGAGACGCCGAGACTCAGGTAGGTCAGGACGAGGAGCGCGACCAGAGGCGGCAGCGTGGTCACGAGCTGCTTGACGGCGCGGTGCGCGCTGCTCTTTCGGTAGGCCGCGACCTTTCGCGTCCAGTGGTTGCTCCGGCTCTGCGGCCGGTCCAGCGTGGCGTGCGTCAACCGGCCAGGAGCACCGTGTCGATGGCGTGAATGACGCCGTTCGATGCTCTGATGTTCGTTCTGACGATGCGGGCGTCGTCGACCTGGTAGCGGTCGGCGCGCGCCGAGAGCGTGAGCTCCGCGCCGTCGATGGGCATGGCGAGGCGCGTCTTATCGGGACGAGGCGCGCGGACGCGGCCGGGGACGACGTGATGACAGAGCACGCGCGCCAGCCGGTCGGAGTCCGCGAGCAGACCGTCGTACTCTTCTTGTGACAGCTTGCTGAACGCGCGGTTGGTGGGCGCGAAGATCGTGTAGGGGCCGCGTTCCGAGAGCATCTCCTCGAGGCCGGCGACGCGGAGGGCTTGTGCGAAGGTGCGCAGGCGCTCCTGTCCGCCGGCTGCGCCGACGAGATTGGGCGTATCGGAATAGGGCGATCCCGCGGCGGGAGCCACACGCTGCCTGGCCCCGCGGCGCGACGCGCCTTTGGCCTTACGTGCGGGGGACTTGCCGCCAGCGTCCTGGCGTCCGGCATCCGTCGCGCCCAGGGGGCGCCTTGCTCGCTTGCCTGTCATGATGCTGCTCCGGCAGGGGCCAGATGCCAACCGCCGGACGACCGGCCCGAGGGTCGTCCCGCAATCATGAAACATGACGCTTGGGGGGCCGATTGTCAGCGCGATCCCCTCCCGGGGAACGTACTTCGTCAGTCACGGCAGCCGGCAGAAGCCCGCTTTCTCACGGCGCGGCGGCCTCGCGGCGGAACACGAGATCCCACATCCGCGACGAGCCCGGATGCATCGCCGTCACGTGGCCATCCCGCCGCGTCCAGGTTCACGCAGCACCGAATACCTGGCCCCAAGTGCAGCCTCAAGCGTCCCGAGCTGAATGCCAGACGGATCGGAACCCATAATGCCTCCCGGTGCGCAGGCGACATGAGCGCTCGGCGCGCATGATTCAATGTAGCAGGACTGGCTGGCGGTGACGAACGCGGCTCCAACCGAACTTCGACGTTTGTTATCGGGAGGCGGCCCGCTCCTCCGGCGCCTCGCGAGCAGGACGATGACGTCTTTCGGCACCAGAGATCCGCCTGTTCGTCCTGCGCCGGCGTGAACCACGTGGATCCCGAATCGGCTCACCGCCTACGCCGCGCGTCCGTCAGTGAGGGCCGCCGCCACGAGCGGGCACCACGCCAGCGCGCGATCCCTTGACCTCCTGGCTCAGCAGCGCCGCCTCGCTGGAGCCCGCGCTCGGCGGGATCGAAACGGTCGTCGGACACGAGTCCCGCGCGGAGCTGCGCCTTGTTGTCCGTTCCGGGGTCCGTTCCTGCGGACGGCTTCCGGCATGGGGACCCGGGGTACCCGGCACATCGCGCGGTCCGTCAACCACTTACAGCTATGGTGCCGCCCCACGAGCCCCTGTTCGGGAGCCGGATAAGCGTGCGGTCAGTAGTTCAACTCTACCCAGGCCCATTCGGCCGCAACTGCTCGCCCCGCCTTGGCTCCGTGCCTCGGCGGGGCTTGCTGTTCCCGAGGCTCAATGTCCCGCGGCGACCCGGCTACTCGGCACCGAGCGCGGTCCGTGGGCTCACCCGACCCGCGCGCCACGCGGGCCAAAGCGCTGCCGTGACGCCGGCCGCGAGCAAGGTCACTCCGGCCGTCAGGAGACTGGGCACGTCCGTGCCCGTCACGCCGTACAGAAAACCAGCGAGCAACCGCGACAGCGCGAGGGCACCGGCCAGGCCCAGCGCCAGTCCGACGCCCGCCGGCATCAGTCCGTCGCGCAGCACCTCCCAGCGCACGCGCGCCGGCGCCGCACCTAACGCCATCCGGATCCCGAACTCCGCGAGGCGGCGACTCACCGAGTAGGCGACCACACCGTACACTCCTACCGCGCCCAGGAGCAGCGCGAGGACGCCAAACAGCGACAGGAAGAACCGCAGCCGCAGGCGATCCGCAATGGCGCCCGAGATCGCGCTCTCCAGCGACCCCGACCTGATGACGATGGCGCCCGGATCGACCTCGCGCACCAGCCCGCGCACGGCATCCACCAGGCCCGCCTGCGGGCCCGAGTACCGCACCGTCAGCACGAGGCCGTCGGGATTGACCCCCGATTGCTCGTGCGGCACGTACACGGCCGCCGGGTTCTCGCCCACCATGCTCACCAGCCGGATGTCGCGCACTACGCCGACCACGGTGCGCTCGATGCCATCCATGCCTGTGGTGATGCGCCGGCCAAGAGCTCCTTCCCCCGGCCAGAGCCGCCGCGCGAACGTCTCGTTGACCACGGCCACCGGAAGCCCGCCGCCGCCGTCCGACACGCTCAGATCGCGGCCCTCGGCCAGCTCGGCTCCGATCGTCCGGAAAAAGTCGGGGGTGATCACCCGATAGTAGGCGTTAGGCCGGCTGGGCCCCGTGAGGTCGGGGCGATCGGCTGCGCGGACCGGCCCCTGCCAGCCGCCGTCGCGAATCGGAAGCCGGTTGGTGAGACCGGCCCGCGTGACGCCCGGCAGCGCGCGCGCTCGCTCCAGCACCTCGCTGAAAAAGGCGCGCCGGCGGTCGGCATCGCTGGTACTCGTACCGGTCACGACATCCACGCTGAAGACCCCTGCCGGATCGAATCCGGGATCGATGGCCCGCAGGCGATCGACCGAGCGGATCATGAGCGTCGCACCGACCACCAGGAGCATGGCGAGCGCGACTTCGCTCGCGACCAGAGCAGCGTGTGCGCGCCTGGTCCCGGCACGCGCGACGTGGGTGCGCGCGCGACCCAGCAGGCCGTCCAGTCGTCCGCGGAGGAGATGGCGCACCGGAATCACCGCCACCGACAGTCCCACCACGAGCGCCAGCGCGCACGCGGTCCCGAGGCTCCACCAGCTCAGGCGCGGCAGATCGCGCAGCTCCTCGGCCACGGGCAGCGCGGCCACGAGCGTGCGGAACGTCACCGCCGCGGCGAGCGCACCTGTGACCGCCGCGATGAGCGCCAGCGTCAGTGACTCGGCCACGATCTGGCGCGCCAACCGTCCGCGGCCGGCGCCGAGCGCGGTGCGTAACGCCATCTCATCGCGGCGATCGCTGGTGCGGGCGAGCAGGAGCGCCGCGGCGTTTGCGATTGCCATGAGGAGCAACGACCCCGCCGCCGAAAGCAGCAGGACCAGGGGCGCGCCCGCGTTGCCGGTGATGTGTTGCCGGAGCGGCGTGAGGTTCGGATTCCGGCTCTTGTCCCACTCGGTCGTATACGTGAATCGCTCGCCGAGCGAGCGCGCGATCGCCTCGACCCCATGCTGCCGTTGCGTGGCCGTGCGGTCGGGACCCGAGCGGCCCACGAGGGTGAGCCATCCGCTGCCATGATACGGCCGCGTGGCTGGATCGAGGACGAGCGGTCGCCACGCGCGGAACTGCCGGCTGGGAAAGAAGAACTCGTGCGGCATCACGCCGATGACCGTGGTCGGGACACCGTCCAGCAGCAGGCGGCGGCCGATGACCGCGGGATCGCCGCCGAGCTCCTGCTGCCAGAGGCCGTGGCTGATGACGACGACCGGATCGGCGCCGGGGCGATCCTCTCCGGCGCGGAAGCCGCGCCCGAGCAGGGGACGGGCGCCGAGTACATCGAACAACTCGGCCGACCCCAGCACATTCAGGAGGAGCTGCGTGGCGTCAGGACTCTCCAGGCGGACCCCTTCGAGCCCGAACGCCGCCACCGCGTCGAAGCCGTGCGCCTGCGTCCGCACGTGGTCGAACTCGGCGCCGCGCCAGCTCTGCGGAAACCAGAACACGTCGATGCGCGACTCGTCATCGACCGGGAGCGGCGCCACGAGAAGGCTGTGGGCGGCGCTCCCGATGGCGACCGTGGCGCCGATGCCAACACCGAGCGTGAACACGGCGATGGCCGTGAATCCCGGCCGGCGCCGGTACTGCCGCCAGGCATGGCGCACGTCGGCCGCGAGCTGCCACGCGAGCGAGACGCCCCACCGGTCTCGGGCCGCCTCACCGGCCCGGGTCGCGCTGCCGAACCGGCGTTGTGCTTCGCGCATCGCGTCCGCGGGCGACAGCCCCTGGGCGCGCAGCTTCGCCGCCTCCATCTCGAGATGAAAGGCGAACTCCTCGTCGAGCTGCCGCTCGAGTCCGCGCCGTGCGAACAGCGCGCGAAGCCGGAAACTCAGGTCAGCCATCCATCGCATCGGACCTCCGCATCAGGGGCGCGTCGTGGCCAGGACGTGCTGCACACCGGTCGAGAGGCGCTTCCATACTTCGGTCTCGGTCTGGAGCTGCGCGGCGCCGGCGCGAGTGAGCGCGTAGTATCGGGCGCGTCGATTGTGGGCGGTCACGCTCCAGTAGGACCGGATCCAGCCCTCGCGCGTGAGGCGGTGGAGCGAGGCGTACAGGGAGCCCTGCTGAACGCGCAGGGCATCGCGCGAGAGCGCCTGGATCCGTTCGCTGATGCCCCACCCGTGCATGGGCTCGAGCGCGAGCACCTTCAGGATCAGCATGTCGAGCGTGCCCCGGATGACGTCGGTCGGGTCCTTTCCCATTCGTGCCCCTCGTCTCGCGCGCCTCTTCTCTCGGAAACCGACAGTAACGGCCAGTCTGACACCGGGACACGCGAGAGGGTTTACCCGAATGGCCGCGACGTGACTTCGCCCCGCTCGCGGGGGCGGCCTGCTTCAAGGCGCAGCGCCTGCTGAACCCCTGAGGGTGGAGCCGCCAGCCAAAGGTCAGCGACAGTCACGTCCCTCAGCGGCAACCGCCAGGCCCCTTCCCACGGTCACCCGACGGCAGGATCATCCATGGTATTCCTCCGCTGGACGTGACCGCCATCCGCTCCGAGGCACGATCATGCGTCGCTTTCCCGCGCTCGCCGGCGCTGCGTTACTCCTCGTCGCCCGCGCTCCGGCCGCGCCCCAGTCGCAAGAGCAGGTCGAACGCCTGACGGCACTGGGTCAGGTGTGGGGGTTCCTCAAGTACTTCCATCCCGGTGTCGCAGCCGGGACGATCCACTGGGACAGCGTGCTCGTGGCGGCAGCGCCGAAAGTGAGGGCGGCGCGCACGGACGCCGAATTCAACGCAACGGTGCAGTCCCTGCTCGATGCCGCCGGCGCCGTCCGCCCGTGCGTGGACGACGCCGGGAACGCCACGGCGGCCGGCCGATGCGGGAGCATCGCGCACGACAGCCTGCGAAAGAACCTCGATCTCCGCTGGCTCAGCGATTCGAAGACGCTCAGTGCCGACATTACGCGACGGCTCGCACAGGTTCGCGACAGCCGGCATCAGGGCTCCGGGCGTTACGTGACCTTCGGCAACACCGCGATGTTCCAGGCCGACACGGCGTTCAACATGCCGGAGTACCCCAGCGAAGGCGTGCGTCTCCTGGCGTTGTTCCGCTTCTGGAACGCCGCTCGCTACTACTTCCCCTACATGTATGTGAACGGCGGCGACTGGAACGCGGTGCTGCCGGAGTTCATTCCCCGCCTGATCGCGGCCGGGAACGCGGAGGAGTATCACCTCACGCTCCTCGAGATGACGACGCGGCTGCACGATGCGCACGTCGCGGCCATCAGCGAGCCGATCGCGAGCGCACTCGGCGCACGCCCTCCTGCGTTCGAGGCACGTTCGATCGAAGGGCAGATCGTGGTCTGGAGCCTTCGCGGCGCGCAGTCTGACCGCGGTGGCCTCCGGGTCGGAGACGTGATCACACACATCGACGGCGAGGCTGTGGCGCAACGTCGCACCGCGCTGGCGAAGTACGTGGCGGCGGGGAATCCGGCAGTGTTCGAGCGCAAGCTCGTCGCCACCGTGCTGCGGGGGCGCGCGGACAGCGCGACCTACACGATCGTCCGCGATGGAAGGTCCCTCAACCGACGAGTCGCGATGGCGCCAGCGATCACCGGTGCCAGCGCCCCAGCGCGGCCCGGGTATCCGGTAGCCGAGCTCGCGAAGGTGCTGCCGGGCACCGACATCGGCTACATCAACATGGGAGACATCAACCTGCCGCAGGTGGACTCGGCGCTTGCGATCGTGCGGAACACCTCGGGCATCGTGATGGATGTCCGCAACTATCCGCGCAGCACGATGTATCGGTTTGCGGAGTTCTTCAATCCGGACGCGCGTCCCTTCGTGAAGTTCACTGTGGTCGATTCGACGCATCCCGGTCAGGTCGTGTGGACGTCACACTTCATGGCCGGACGGGCCGGCGGCAACGCCGGCCATTACCGCGGCCGCGTCGCGATCCTGGTCGACGAACGCACGCAGAGCCATGCGGAGTTCAGCGTGATGGCGCTGCGCACGGCGCCGGATAACAAGGTGATCGGCAGCCAGACAGCGGGCGCGGATGGCAACGTGACCGCGCTCCTGCTGCCGGGCGGTGTGCGCACGGTCTTCACGGGGCTCGGCGTTTACTACCCCGACGGAGCGGCGACACAGCGCATCGGGATCGTGCCCGATATCGAGATTCGCCCAACCATGGAAGGCCTGCGCGCGGGCCGGGACGAAGTGCTCGAGCGAGCGCTGGAGTATATCCGCACCGGTCGCTGACGTTGCACACGAGGTGGACGGGGCGTCAACAGTCGCGCGCTCGCAGCCGTGTGCCGGCCGCGGCGCGGCAGCCGACTCGCCCCCCCGAGATCCGCCACCCATGCCCCAGGCCAGACAACGCCTCCCGCTCCTGCCGTGGGCATGTGCGACGGTCATGGCGGTCCTCGGATTCCTGCCTCTGGTCGAATGGATTCCCGGCGGCCATGGCGCGGAGTGGTTTGGCATCGTGTCCAGCCAGTGGGTGGCGGGTTCGCTCATCGGCCTCGGTGTGCCGCTGGTGGCCTTCATCATCGCCCGCCGCACGGGACTCTGGCGCGCCGGACTCGCGCATCGCCTCGGCGCGGCTGCCGCGGCACACCCGGTGCGCACGGCGCTCATCGCCGCGTTGATTGGATTCACCGGCTACACCGCCATCGCCCTGACGATCTTCAGCGGCCGCCCGCTCCATATCGACGAAATCGCGCAGGTCATTCAGGCCAGGATTTTCGCGGAAGGCCAGATCACGCGACCGGCCGCGCCCTATCCGGGGTTCTTCAGCGCGCAGCACGTGGTCGAGGCCAACGGCCGCGTCTTCGGGCAGTTCCCGATCGGCGGACCACTCATGCTGCTGCCGGGGGTCCTGCTCGGCGCGCCCTGGCTGACCGGGCCGCTCTTCGCGGCGGGTTCCATCGTGCTGTTCTGGCTCCTGATGCGAGCCGTGGAGCCTCGCCCCTCCACGGCACTCGGCGCCGCGGTGGTGTTTGCCGCCGCCCCGTTCACGGCGTTCATGGCCGGATCGCACATGAATCACGTTGCTGCGCTGACCTGGCTGCTGGCCGCGATGTGGTGTCTGCAGCGGGTGACGGGCAGTGAGCTACGCGCGCCGGCCGCCGCCGTCTGCTGCGGATTCGCGCTCGGCATGGCGGCGTCGATCCGGCCGGTCGAGGGGGCCGCCTTTGCGCTTCCCGCCGCGGTATGGCTGCTCGTGCGCGGCGTGCGGCGCCCCGCGCTGCTCGGGGACGTCGTGGCCGCCGGTGCGGGCGTCGCGGTACCGGCAGCCGCCATGCTCGCGTTCAACGCGCTGACAACGGGAGATCCTCTCCTTTTCGGATACGAGCTGCTGTGGGGGAGTGGACATCGCCTCGGATTTCACGAGGCGCCGTGGGGCGTTGCGCACACGCCCGTCCGCGGCCTCGAGATCGTGAACCTGATGTTCCTGCGCCTGCAGACGTATCTCTTCGAGTCACCGGTCCCATCGCTCCTCCCGGTGATCGCCGCGCTGCTGCTCGCTCCCGCGGTGCGCGGTTTCGACCGGTACCTCCTGTGGTCATCGGCGCTGCTGGTGGGTGGCTACTTCGCGTACTGGCACGACGGCTTCTTCCTGGGGCCACGTTTTGCCTACGCGTTGATGCCGGCGCTGGCGCTCTGGACCGCCCGGCTTCCGCACCTCGTCCGCGATCGATTCCCGCGTCTGGAAGGTGCCGATCGATTCGTCGTGCTGGCGTATGCGACGAGCGTGATCGTGGCGCTGATGGCAACGGTGCCGATTCGCGCGGGCCAGTATTCGAGCGGCCTGACGGCGATGCGACTCGACTACATGGCGCCCGCCGGGCAGCGGGGAGTGCGCGACGCGCTGATTCTGGTGCGCGAGAGCTGGGGCTCGCAGGTCATGGTCCGGATGTGGGCTCTGGGGGTTCCCCGGAGCGCAGCGGAGTCGCTGTACCGCCGTGTCGACACATGTCTGCTCGAACGTGCCGTGTCGAGCCTGGAGCGCACGGGACTCACCGGCGAGGCGGCGCTCGGTGCGTTGACTCCCTTGCTACGGGACTCGGCGAGGGTGGTGGTGACCGATCGCTCGCCGGACACGAGCGAGCGGATGCTCCCGGGCTTGCCATATGGAGCCGTCTGCCAGAAACGGATCGCCGAGGATCTGGCGGGATACACGTTCCTTCCGCCGATCCTTGCGAGAGATCCGGGGGGCAACGTGTACGCGCGCGACCTGCACGCGCGCGACACTCTGCTGCTGCAACTGTATCCCGATCGCGAGGTGTTCATCCTTCGAGCGAGTTCGAGTCACGTGGGCGCGCCGCTCGAGCTCTATCCGTTCGCAGCGGACTCGGCGCGGATGGACTGGGCCATGCCGTCGTCGGAGGCGGTAGAACCCTGGCGGTGACCGCGAGGTCATCTGGCGCGGCGTGATGCCGGACCGAACCGCCCACCTTCGGAGCGGTGCGCCAATTGATGCGGCCGCCGATGTGTGGCGGCACCGGTCGCAGCCGTGCGCAAAGCTCAGGGATTGAAGCACACGCCGCGCTCCTGAGCACCGTCACAGCGAAATGACTCGGACTGGTGGCTAATTGTCATCGAGCACTACGCGCCGAAGGGCGCATGGCGACCTGAGGCGTCGACTACCGAGACATGCGATCCTCATCAAATCGATTCGACTTCCTATGCCCACGCGGCCGTTTTTTGACCTGGTCGTGGACAATCGGACATATCGTGTTGAGCAGCTCGCCCCCCCACGGGTAGCGGGCGACGTGACCTGGCTGGTGAGTCTGGCCGGACGCTACGTCTGCAGCGTCCGTTACGGTTCGAGTCTCCTCCTCACACGGGAGCAGCTCGAGGCAGCGCTCGCCGCGGAGGTGAGGCGCGCGCAGTTCGCCACGCCGGGGTCCGATCCCGAGTCCGCGACGTCCCGATGACCGACCTCGCCGGCGAGTCCGGCGATCCGCTCGGGGCGCTTCCATAGTACCATCGCTCGCGCAGCTTTCCGGGGAGCATGCCCGAGCCCCAGATCGTCCCGGAAATCAGGCGCCTCGCGTCCCGGCAGGAGGCGGACGCATGCGCTGCGCTCATGGCCGGGTCCGAGCCGTGGATCACGCTGGGGCGCACGTACGACGAAGCCCTCGAGCTGATGACCAGCCCCGCATGGGAGGTCTACGTCGCGATCGACGACGGCCGGGTGCTGGGCTTCATCATCGTCGTCATGACCGGCGCGTTCGTCGGCTACATCCGGAGCATCGCCGTCGCGCACGAAGCACGGGGCATGGGGATCGGGTCCCGGCTGCTCGAGCACGCGGAGGCGCGGATTCACGAAGAGTCGCCGAACGTGTTCCTGTGCGTCTCGTCGTTCAATCCGCGCGCCCGCGCACTCTACGAGCGCCTGGGATACGAGCTCGTCGGCCCGCTGAAGGACTTCGTGGTGCGGGGGCACTCGGAGCTCCTGATGTGGAAGTCGAGCGGCCCGCTTCGCGAATTCCGCCCCCCGCACGAGGGTGCCGTGCGCGACGGCCCGCGGCCGGGCGAGCCGGGCGCGCCGGACCCTGGCGGCCCCGCGAAACCGGCGTGAATGGAGTCGCGTAGGTCCGAACGACCTCACCCGCGCACCCATGTCCGTCGCCCAGCCCCTCCGCCACGCGTGGCGATCGCTCCGCCGCACGCCGGCCTTTACGATCACCGCGGTCCTCACGCTCGTCATCGGCATCGGCGCCGCGGTCGCGATCTTCGCCGTGGTGAACGGGGTGCTCCTGAGACCGCTCCCCTACGGCGACCCGGAGCGACTGGTCGGCACGTGGCACGCGCTGCCGGGGGTCAACCTCGCCAAGGCGAATCAGACGTCGGGGACATACTTCACGTACCAGCGCTTCGCGCAGACGATCGAGAACCTCGGGCTCGCCCAGGAGGGGGCGGTCAACGTGTCGGAGCCCGGGGGGGTGGGGGAGCCACAGCGCCTGAGCTCGAGCACGATCACGGCCACGCTCATCCCCACGCTGCAGGTGTCGCCGCTCCTGGGCCGCAACTTCACGGACGCGGAGGACCGGCCTGACGGGCCGGAGGTCGTGATCATCAGCGAGCGACTCTGGCGCAACCGGTTCGCCGCGGACCCGGACGTCGTCGGCCGCACCATGGACGTGAACGGCGTCTCGCGCCAGATCGTCGCAGTGATGCCCGCGCGCTTCCGGTATCCCACCGCCGAGACGCAGCTCTGGTTTCCGATGCGGCTCGACCCCAACGCGTCCTTCTCCGGCGGTTTCAACTACCATGGTATTGCGCGCCTCAAGCCGGGAGTGAGCCCGGAGGCCGCGCAGCGGGATTTCACGGCCGTCCTTCCGCGGCTGGTCGAGCTCTTCCCGCTCCTGGTGCCGGGTGTCTCGAGCCAGGTTCTCCTCGATCAGGCCCGGCCCAGCCCCCTGCTGGTGCCGCTACGGCAGGACCAGACCGCGGACATCGCCCGCACGCTCTGGATGGTGGCGGCGGCGGCGGGGCTCGTGCTGCTGGTGGCGTGCGCGAACGTGGCCAATCTGGTCCTGGTCCGGGCCGACAGCCGGCAGCGGGAGCTGGCCGTGCGCGAGGCGTTAGGCGCTGGACGCGCGCGCGTGCTCGCACACTTCCTGGGTGAGTCGGCGCTCCTGGCGGTCGTCGCCGCCGCGCTCGGCCTCATCGTGGCGTGGATTGCCGTGCGAGCCCTCGTCCTCGCCGGCCCGGCGGGGATTCCCCGCCTGGAGGAGTTGAGTCTCGACGCCACGACGGTGCTCTTCGCGCTCGTCGTCGCCACCGTCGCCGCCGGGATCACGAGCGTGATTCCCGCGCTGCGCATCGGCCGCGTGCCGCTCTTCCACGCGCTGCGGGAAGGCGGGCGCGGCGGCACCGCCGGGAAGGCGCAGCACCGGCTGCGCGGCGCAATGGTCGCGCTGCAGATCGCGCTCGCGCTCGTCGTGCTCGCGGGTTCCGGCCTCCTCGTCCGCACCTTCCAGCGGCTCAGCGCCGTGCGTCCGGGATTCGACGGCACCCAGGTGGCGACCTTCTGGCTCTCGCTCCCACGCGCCCGCTATGCGAACGACTCCGCGCTCGTGCGATTCTGGTCCACGCTCACGGAGCGCGTGACCGCGCTCCCCGGTGTGCGCTCGGTGGGGCTGTCGTCGCGACTCCCCCTCCTGCCGTACGGCATGAACCAGAATCCGTTCTACGCCGAGGATGATCCCACCACGGACACGAAGATCCCGCCGCTGCAGCTCTACACCGCCGCGGACGGCGGGTACTTCCGCACGATGGGGATCCCCCTCGTCGCCGGGCGGCTCTTCGACCGGATCGGCGTCCAGCGCGCGGGCGAGGCGATCGTCAGCCAGCGCACGGCCGAGCAGTTCTGGAAGGACCCCACCGGCCAGGCCGCCATCGGCAAGCGCTTCCGCACGCTGCCGAACAGTCCATGGCACACCGTCGTCGGCGTGGTGGGCGACGCGCGCGACACGTCGCTGGCCGCGACGCCGGCGCAGACGGTCTACTTCCCGCTCTCGGCCGACCGGGACACGCTCTTCGGGCAGGGGCAGCGGACCCTCGCGCTCGTCGTCCAGACCACGGGTGAACCGACCGCCATCGTCCGTCCGGTGCAGAGCGTGGTGCGCGAGCTCGATCCCACGCTCCCCACCTTCGAGGTCCGGCCGATGTCGGCGGTAACGCGCGCCTCCATGGCCCGGCTTTCCTTCACGATCGTGATCCTGGGGGCCGCGGCGGTCGTGACGCTTCTGCTGGGCGCGGTCGGGTTGTACGGGGTGATGGCCTACCTGGTCACGCTGCGCACACGCGAGTTGGGCGTGCGCCTCGCGCTCGGCGCCCAGCCGCGTGCGGTGGCGGCGATGATGACCCGGCAGGGCCTCGCCCTCACGGTCCTTGGCATCGCCGGCGGGCTCGTGCTCTTCGCGCTGGTCGCGCGATTCCTGCGCGCCTTTCTCTTCGGCGTGGCACCGACGGATCCGGCCACGCTGGTGGCGGCGTCGCTGCTCCTGGTGGGTGTGGCGGCGCTCGCGAGCTGGATTCCGGCGCGTCGCGCGTCGCGCGTGGATCCCGCCGAGACGCTCCGCGCCGAGTGACCCGCGGGGCCTAACGCCCCTGGCCGCCGCGCGACGCGGCCGCCAGGGGCTCCCGCTCCATCGCCAGCTCCGCCTCGAGCGCCTCGCGGTCGCGGCCGATCGCCGCCATCGCGAGCGTGCGGCCGTTCGCGCGAAAGCGCACCGCGCAATCGCGGGCGTCCAGGCTGCCGTCGAGCTCGATGGCGTCCCACCGCTCGGCGTGGCCGACGTAGCGGATCATCACGTCGTAGTGCGCGCTCCAGAAGAACGGAACGGCGGTGAACGCCTCGCCGGCCCCCAGGATGTTCCTGGCTGCTGCCTGGCCCATGCGCTCGGCCACCACCCAGTGTTCGACGCGGATCCGATCTCCCGTGTGCGCATCGGGCCAGCGCGCGACGTCGCCCGCGGCGTAGACGCCGGGCGCGCTCGTCGCGAGCCGCTCGTCCACCACGATGCCGCGATCCAGGGCGAGGTCCGCGGATTCGGCGAGTTGCACATTGGGACGCACGCCTACGCCGGCAACCACCAGTGCGGCGGGCAGCCGGGCGCCGCTCTCCAGCACCACCGCATCGTCCTGCACCTCGCGAGGCTTCTGCTCCAGATGGAATGTGACGCCGTGCTCCTCGTGGAGGCGGCGGATGAAGTCGCCCAGCTCGGGTCCCATTACACGCTCGAGCGGCCGCGATTCGGGAGCCACGACGTGCACGCGGAGCCCCCGCGCGCGCAGCGAGGCGGCGACCTCGAGCCCGATGAAGCTCGCGCCGATCACGACGGCGGGCGCGCCCGATCCCGCGCGTTCCGCGGCCGCGATGATCGCACGGCTGTCGGCGAGGGAGCGCAGGTAGCGCACGGGGAGGGCGTCGGCCGCGGGAATCGGGAGCCGTACGGGGGACGCGCCGGTCGCGAGCAGGAGCGCGTCGCCGTCGATGGTCTCGCCATCGTCGAGCTGCACGCGCTTCGCCCGCGCGTCGAGTACCACCGCCCGACGCCGCGCTCGATGGTCGATGTCGCGCTCCGCGAACCACTCGGCCGGACGCAGCGGGATCCATTCCTCCGGCGCGTTCCCCGCGAGAAAGTCCTTCGAGAGATTCGGCCGGTCGACGGGGGCGTCGGGATCGGCGTCGACCATCACGAGGCGGCCATCGAATCCGCTGCGGCGGAGCGTTTCCGCCGCCACGGTGCCGGCCGCGCCGGTGCCGATGATCACGACGACCTCCGGCGACGGACCACGGCGCACGGGCATAGCGCTCACGGTCGCGGGCCCTGTCACGCGCACGCGGCCATCGCGCTCCTCGACGTCGAAACAGGGGAGATCATTCAGTGCGGGCGGGCGATCGGCGCGGCCCGTCTTGAGGCTGAAGGAGGCGTGATGCCATGGACACCGCACCGTATCGCCGGCGACGATGCCTTCGGCGAGCGGGCCGCCGTAATGCGAGCACGCCGCGCCGATGGCATGGCACCGGCCCCCGAGGCGGCTGACCAGTACGGCCGCGTCGCCGAGGTGTCCCGCCAGCAGTCCGCCCTCGGGGATCCGCTCGGACGCGACGCCCGCGGCGAGATCCGGCCCTGGCGGCCCCGCGCCGTCAGCGTGTCCGGCGTTCTCACTCATGACGGTCCACCTCCTGCAGCGTGCCCGTGTTGCCCGGCCGGCGTGTCAGGGGAGCATGGTCGCGACGGGGTGAACGTGTCAAGCGCACGCCTGAGGCTCCACCGCGCCGATCAGCGCGGACGCCCCTTACCCTGGCGCCCAGCGCGACGCAAGCTCGGCGGTGGGAAGTCGTTAGGCACGTCCGACGGACCGGCGCAGGCCGAGCCCGCCCGGGGGCGTGGCCGAGGCCGCAAACCGGGCGGCCGGCCCGGGTACCAGACGGGACGACGCATTCCACGCGACCCACGCACGACCCATGCACGAGGACGTTGTCCATGCGAAGCCGCGCGAGCCTCAAGGGCCACCCGATGCACCCGGCGCTCATCCCCTTTCCCTTCGCGTTCCTCACGGGCGCGCTGCTCTTCGATCTCGCCGGGCGTCTCTTCGCCCGGCCGGCGTGGTGGGAGACGGGGGCGCATCTCTCGGCCGCCGGGGTCGTGACCGCGCTCGTGGCGGCGGTCCCGGGCTTCATCGACTACCGCTACACGGTCCCGCCCCGGAGCACCGGCAAGCGGCGCGCGACGAAGCATCTGGCCGCGAACCTCTCCGCGGTCGCCCTCTTCGCCGCCGGCTGGCTCGTCCGGGGGGACGCGTCAAGCGAGCCGTCCTGGCTCCTCCTCCTGCTGGAGGCCGCTGGCGCGGGGCTCCTCGCGATCGGCGGCTGGATGGGCGGGACCCTCGCGTACCGCAACCAGATCGGCGTGGATCATCGTTATGCGGAGGCGGGGAAGTGGCGCGAGGCGCGCGTCGACGCCGGAAAGGGAGAGGCCGTCGCTGCGGCCTCCGGCGAGCTCGGGATCGATCAGATGAAGCTCGTGCACGTGAACGGGAAGCGCATCGTCCTCGCCCGCACGGGCGAGGGGTACGTGGCGTTCGACGATCGCTGCCCGCATCGTGGCGGATCGCTCGCCGGAGGCACGATGATCTGCGGCACGGTCCAGTGCCCCTGGCACGGCTCACAGTTCGACGCGGGATCCGGTCAGGTGCGCGCCGGCCCGGCGAAGGCGGCGATCAGCACCTACGACGTCGAGGTGCGCGGCGGGGAGATCCGCGTACGCACGACGTCGGCGTCGCGCGCGGGGGCGAAGACGACCGACTGAGCGCCCGAAGCACCGCGCCGCGGGCGGCAACGCGGTCCGGGCCGGCTACCGCCGGACCTCAGCGCGCCGGCGCCTCGCGCGGGAGTTCCAGATCCCACAGGCGCGCCGAGCCCATGTGCATGGCTGTCACGCGCCCGCCGGAGTCGCGAGTGAACCACACCGTACCGAGCCCGCCCGGCGCGGAGAACGCGTCGCGGTAGACGGGGGTGAGCTCTCGCCGGACGGCGCTCCGCAGGCGGAGGACCAGACGTCCCTCCTCCACGCGCGCGACCCAGGTGGCGTTCGTCTCGCCGGACCGGTACCGACCCTCGAACGCCGCGAGCTCCTGCGCCGTCGGGTTCCACGCGGTCCGGCTCACGAAGACATACGCCACGGTGTCGCCATCT
>DATIGO010000186.1:0-9580 GCA_035454665.1 Gemmatimonadaceae bacterium
GCGACCCGCGATCCCGGAGGATTCCGCGCGGGCGCTCGCCGCGCACGTGCTCGCGTCGTGGCTGGGGGAGCCCCCGGACCGATGGCGCACGATCACGAGCTCGTACGAGACCCGGAAGACGAGCGGCCGCATCGACCGCACGGTCACGTTCGAGCGCACCGACCGCCGCGTGGGAGACGCGCCGATCCGCCTGGACGTCGTGATCGCGGGCGACATGCCCGCCGAGGCGCGGATGCACCTGGTCGTGCCGGAGTCGTTCCGTCGTCGCTACGACGAGATGCGCTCGGCGAACGATCAGCTCGCGCTGCTCGCCTCTGCCGGGATCCTCGTGATCGTGCTGGCCGGCGCCGGCACCGCCAGGGCCACTACTCGTCAGGCACCACGCCGCTGGCCTCCGGCCATGGTGGCCGGCGGCGTCATCGGCGCGCTGGTCACCGCAGCCTTCCTGAACGAGCTGCCGGCGAGCTGGTACGGTTACGACACGGCCACCTCCCCGGCGGTCTTCCAGGGGACCCTCGTGGCCACGGCGATGCTGGCGGGGCTGGCGACTGCCGTGCTCGTTGCGCTCACGCTCGGCATTGCGGAGAGCCTGACCCGCCTCGCCTTCCCCGACCATCCGGACTGGTGGAAGCTCTGGCGCCATCGCGGCACGCGCGATGTCGCGTATCACGTGGCCGGGGGATACGCCACGGCGGCATTCGCCTTCGCATACGTCGCACTCTTCTACGTGATCACGCGCGAGCTGTTCGGGTGGTGGGTCCCCAGCGCGCTCCTCGACAATCCCAACCAGATCGCGACGCCGATGCCGTGGATCGCGGGCATCGCCCTCTCGCTGCAGGCCGCGGTCTGGGAGGAGGCGCTCTTCCGGGCCATCCCGCTCTCCGCACTGTCGTTATGGGTCCGGCATCGCCCCGGACGCGTCTGGTGGATGTCGGCGGGGGTGATCGCGACGGCACTGATCTTCGGCTTCGCGCATGCGAACTACCCGTCGTGGCCGCCCTACTCCCGGGGCGTGGAGATCTTTCTCGACGCCGCCCTGTGGGGCGTACTCTTTCTGCGCTTCGGCCTGCTCGTGACCGTGATCGCCCACTTCGTCTACGACATGGTCCTGTTCGGACTCTTCGCGGCGGCCGGGAGCGCGATGCCATACCGGGTGACGGCGGCGGTCACCCTGCTCGTCCTGCTGGCGCCGGCGCTCGCGGTGGCGTGGCGGTGGATCCGCCAGCGCCGCCTGCCTCCCCTTCCGGCCGATGCGCGATTCGGTGCGTGGGCCCCCGCGCCGCGCAGCACTCCGGTCGTGCTCGAGCCGGTCCAGGCCGCGCGCGCGCTGCCCGCGGGTCGGGCCACCATCGCCGTCGCCGTCGCCGCGCTGCTCGCCGTCGTGATCCGGCCGGAATCTCCCGTGCTGGGCCCGAACTACACGGCGACCCGCGATCGGGCGCGTCAGACCGCGGACTCCGCGCTCCGTGCCCGGGGCGCGGACCCGGGCGCGTGGACCGTCATCGCTACCACGGCCACCGACACGCTCGGTACGTGGCGCCAGTTCCTCCGGCAGAACGATTCCGCGCATCTCGCGCGCCGGCTGGCCGACAGCTACATGATTCCGACGTGGTGGATCCTGCGCTACGTGCGCACCGCGGATTCGCTCGCGCAGCGCGCCGAAGAATGGCGGATTCGCGTGCTGCCCGACGGTCGCCTGCTCGACGTGCGTCACCTGGTTCCCGAGAGCGCACCCGGCGAGACCCCAGGCCCCGACGAAGCGCGGCGGATCGCCCTGGAGACGCTGCGCGCCGAGCGCGTGAACACCACGCCGCTCGTCGAGACGAGGTACGACGAGACCGCGCGCCCGGCCCGGCGTGACGTCACGGTCACGTACACGGATACGAGCGTCCATCTCCCACAGGGTGCCCGCGCGCGGGTCTGGGTCTCGCTGGCGGGCCGGGAGGTCGTCTCGCTGCGTCGGGGAGTAGAGCTGCCCGAGGAGGTGCTCCGTCAACAGCGCCGTCGTGAGCAGGGCGTGGCCGCGTTCCTGGGGGGCGGTGGGTTGATCGCGCTCACCCTGGTGGGGTTCGCCGCCGTCGCGACGGTGCGCCGCCGACCCGTCCTGCTGCACGATGGGCTCGCGCGCGGTACCGCGGTCTCGCTCGCGGTCCTTCTGGGCGTGTTCCTGATCGCGGAGTCCATTCAGGATCTGCCGCGCGTCCTGCTGGGCTACGACACCTCGGTGCCGTGGGATCGGTTCCTCGGGCGGACGTCGTTGGGGATCGGGCTGTCGCTCGTGGGCGTCTTCCTCGTCGTCGCGCTCTGGCTTCTGCTGAACGCCTTGCGCCGGCGCGTGGGAATCCCGCTCGTCGCGCGAAACCCGGACGCAACGGCGGGCAACGAGACGGTGTTGACTGGACTCGGTCTCGGGTCGGCGCTCGTGCTGATCCAGCAGGTCGGGGCCTGGGGCGTCGAGCCCGCGATCCCCGCGGCGCCCTCGACGCTGCTCGATCAGATCGCTCCGGTATTCGCGCATGGCGTCTCGCTTGGCGCGGGCAGCGCGATCAGCGTGCCCGTGCTCGCCATACCCCTGCTGGCGGTACTCGGCGGACTTTCGCGGCGCAGCCGGACGCTGCTGCTCGCGCTCGTCGCGCTCGCCCTGCTGGCGTTCGTCGCCAGCCCAGCCGGCGACCGTCTCCGGGAGTCGGGCGCGGCAGGACTGGGCGTCGCGCTTGGCGCGCCGGTCGCCCTCTTCTTCGCGTTGCGACGCTGGGGTGGGGTGAGCGTCGCGTCGTGGGTTGTTGCGGCGCTGGTCGTGCACGCGCTCGACGCGCTGCGCCTCGTGCGCCACGCGCCGACGTTGATCGAGCGCGGGGCCGGTGTGGTATCTCTCGCGCTCACCGGGTTGCTCACGTGGTGGCTCGTGGCGCGCGTCCGCGGGCTGCGAGAGCATCAGCTTCCCGTGGAGGCGCAGACTCCGGTGGAGCCTGCTGCCACGACGGTATGAGCGCCGGACCAACGGGTTGGTCCGGCGCTCAAGGAACGACTGCCCGAATCGACCTCAGCGCGTCAGGCTGAAACCAAAAAGCAGGCGCTCGTACTGAAAGAGGTTGAGTCCCTGATACTCCCCGAACACGAGGAACGGTACGCCTCTTCCACGCTGCACGTCGTAGCTCACCCCGATGCCGGTGTTTGCCGCGACGAGCGTCTCGCTGAAGAGCCCTACGCCGCCGATGAGGTACGGCCGAATCGAGTTCGCGGGGCCGAATCCGAACGGCGCGTACTGCAGGTTCACCAGCGCCAGAAGCGAGCGGTCGCCATCGCCGAACTGGAGCGCGACCTCCGGCACCAGATCGAACGGGTTGCCGGGGCGCAGGGGACCGAGGTTGGCGCGTGCGCTGATGACGAGTGAGGTGCCGTCGGTGATGTCCGCGCCCACGAACGGGTGAATGTTGTTCGTGCCGACGTCTCCCAGCCGCGACCAGAAGGTCGGGCGCTGCTGTTGCGGACGCTCGACTTCTCCTGGGGACTCCCGCTGCGTCACCGGAGCGGGCGTTGGTTGGGGCGCGGGAGCGGTCCGCTGCGCGGCCGCCGTGGCCTCGAGGGTACGCAACCGATCATTCAGCATGCTCTCGAAGCGAGCTGCGAGGCGCAGCTCCATCTGCGCCATGCGCTGCTCGAACGTCTGCGTGTCGAGCGCGCCCGGTGGCAGGCGCATGACCACCGTGTCCACCCGTGGGGGTGCCACCTGCTGGGGGACCGGCTGCGGCTGCGGAACCGGCTGCTGTTGCGGCAGCGGGACCGGCTGGGGCGCCGGCTGCGGTGTCGGCAGCGGGGCAGGTTGCGGCACCGGCTGCACTGGCGGGACCGGCTGAGGGGTCGGCTGAGGGGTCGGCTGTCCAGGCAGTGCGGGCTGCGCCCGCTGTCCAGCGGGAGGCGTGGTGTCGCGAGCCGGAGGGGTCGTGTCGCGACCGAGCTCCGCGCGCACCACTTCGCGGATCTGATCCAGCGTGAGGGGAGCCTCCGCCGTCCGTGCGTCGCCAGCGCGCGCCTCGTCCGTCGGGCGCATGCCGTATCGGAAGATCACCTCGCCCTGCAGGGGCGCGGGGGCGACGACCATGCGGCGGCCGGCCGCGAGCTCGGCCTGCGCCAGCTGCCGCAGCAGGGTGTCGGTCCCCGCGGTGTCGACGGCGACGCCGGCCCTGGCGAGGGTGTCCGCGGGAACGCCGACCCGCGCCGTCGTGTCCGCGCGAGCGAGAGCCGCCGTATCCACGCCTAACGACTCCGCGCGCGCGGCCGCGGCCAGGCGCAACCGCTCGTTCTCCGCGCGCAGGCTGTCCAGTTCCGCGGACGACGGTGGACGGGTGGTCGGGGCGATTGGCTGCGCCGGCTCGGGAACGCTCCCGCCGATGCTGATCGTGAGGCCCGCGCTGAGCACGGTGTTGTGTGTGAGGTCATCCGTCGCGCTCACCTCGCCCAGCGGCCTGTCGGCTGCCAGGATGTAATCGCGCAGTGCGACATTGAGCCCGAAGCGGTCGAACAGGCGGACGGTCGCCCCCCCGCCGAGGATGAGCGCCGTCTCGTCGTCGGGCGTCTGGCCCAGCGGTCCCTCGAAGTCGCTCTGGTAGTCGATGCGCCCCGCGCCCACCACCAGAAACGGCGAAATCCCGGGCCCGGCGTTCAGGTTGAACTGCGCCTCTCCGCCATAGCCGGAAACCGGATCCGTTCCGCTGAAGCCGTCGGAGCCCCACCAGTAGAATCCGCGGATCCCGAACAGGCTCGAGAAGTCGATGCCGGCGCGAAGGCCGAAGAGGTCCTGGTCGTCGAGCTGCCGATCGCCATCGTACCGCAGCTGTCCCACGAAGGGCTCGATCGGCGCCGTGGTGCCGCGCAATCCACCGGTCGTGCCGGTCGGGTCACGGACCTGCGAGATGGGTAACATGACCGCGGCGCCGTACACGAAGTTCCGATGCGTGGGCGCCCTCCCTTCCACCGGCGAGTCGGGGAGCAGCAACCGCACCGGTGACATCCGGAAGGCGAGCTGCTCGGCGAAGAGCTCGCCTTGCACCCACTCGGTCCCGAAGCGTAGTCCGCCGCCAGCGCTCACCGCGATCTGCGATTGCGAGCCCCCGGTCGTGGACTCGAAGTGCATGACGCCACCGCCCAGCCGGAGGAACGGCAGGAACCGTCCGCCCCCGATGTTCCACTGCAGGTTCGCGCCGTAATGCATGACGTCGTTGATGCTGCCCGTGATCGGCGCGCCGAACACATCATCGGTGAGGTCGGGATCCAGGTCCAGCCCGTTCACGGTGTAGAAGAACGGCTGGAGCTCGATCTGCGGACCGAATCGCAGGGCCAGTCGCGCCCCGGCCAGCCAGTCATCCTCGAGGGCCAGCGAGTTGTCCCACGCCACCCGCTCGACGGAGGGGATGAGTGAGAAGCTCAGGGTTTGCGCGGGGACCACGCGCCCGGGCCACAGGAGCAGCGCGAAGGCGGCGAACAGCCATCGGCGCGTGCCCGCGAATTGGTGCGACCGAACAACGATGAACGGCATGGGGACCTCCTGATCAGCTCCTGGGCGCGGCGCCTCGGCAGGAACGCGTTAGGGGCGACCTCGTCGGTCCGTCGAGCCATGAAGCGCCACATGACCACCCGGATGGCGAAGGCCGGCGGGAACGCACGGGCGCGGGTTGCTGGCGGAGTGCCGGCGTCTCGCGTCGTCGGCGGCTCCGCCGGGCGCGCGACATCCGCCGACACCGCAATCTCGCCGCGCGGTCAGAGGTCGATCTGTAGGACAATGGTATGACTAGGGCGGGGACGCGGCATGGGCAACCGCGGCGGTGTCCGCGCGGCACTGTGCCCGAGACTGCCTAACGCCGGTACGGCCCGCTGGCGGGCTCCGGACTCAGCGGCGGTCTCCCGTGAACGGCGCGCGGCCGATCAGTTCGGCTGCGGCCCCCGGGCGGCAATCGATCACGTGCATGGGCGAGCGGTTTCCTTCGCTCGTGAGCAGGAGCAACCCCGCGGTTCCGAGCCAGGTGATACCCTCACCCTGCCGCTCGCGGAGGCCCGTGACATCGCAGCTGGCGAGCGGAGAGCCGTGGAGAACGCGACCCGACGTCGAGTCGGTGGCAAACACGAACACCTCGGTGTAGGTGCGAACGGCCAGCCGCCTGCCATCGGACGAGAGCGCGGCGTCGGTGATCAGACGGCCGGGCGCAGAGCCGGGGACCACGGGCAGGCTGTCCGTCAGCACCGCAGTGACCACGGAGTCCCGCTCCCGCCATGCGCTCGCATGGATCGCGAAGACGAGCGCGGGGCGCGTTCTCCCGTCGCTCCCGCGCAGGCGGCGCTTCGTGGCGAGCCAGGTCGTGCCGTCCCGCCCGACCCAGAGCGCTTCCACATCGTGCGGTCCGTCCGAGTAGCGAAACTCGAGCCGTTCCGCGGTCACGGTGTCGGTCGATCCGGGGGCTCCGGCCCGCGGCTCCCGGACCCGATAGAGGACCCGGGTGGGGCGGGATGCATTGTTGTCCCCCACGTCGCCGATGTAGATGCAGGCAGTGACCGGACCGGGGCGTGGCGGGCGCTGGCCGGGCGACTTGTCGCACGGCCCGAGCGCAGCCGCCTCCCAGTCATGGTTCGTGGCCCCGCGCACCATCCAGGCGCCGCGATCCGCGCCCGCGGTGTCGAGCGCGAAGAGCACCGCCTCGTGACCGGAGTCATTGATCGTGAATATGACTCCCGCTTGGGTCGCGCTCATCACGGCCGCCGAGTTCTCACGGAGCTCGGCCCGCGCGAGCACCGGGATCATCCTGACGGCCCGCGCCGCGTTCACCAGCGAGTCCGCCGCGCTCTGCTCGGCATTCCCCATACTGCCGTCGCGAGTCGTGCACGCGGCCGCAAGCAGTGTGGCGAGGACGGGTCGTCCCCACACCCTTGCCACGCCGAGGGACGACTTCAGAGAGTTGATCGCAAGCTGCAGCTTGGCAGCGTCTTGAACGAGGGACATGAAGTGTGTTCGAGGGAGGCGCGGCGATACGCTCGCGTTGACGACGGGGGGGGGTCCCGATAGGTTTCATCACACGATAACCCGTGTCACAGGGGGCGACCCGGCTTCGACGGGGTCGGTGAAGCTGTGGCTGCGTGCTCAGGTCCTGAGTCCTGGTGAAACCCTCGGGAAAATTCACAACTGCCAACAACAACCTGGCACTGGCTGCGTAACGCTTAGGCGTTCACGCACCTGCTCATGCGGAAGCCCGCCCGAGGCGGCTTCATGAGTATCGCAATATCGGGCTAGTCCGGCGTTGCGCCCTCGGGCGTCGGGCGAAGGAGAAGAGGGCTCGTTTGGGGATCGGCGGCTCGCCGGCCAGTCCCCGGAGACTCTGAACGGCGAGCTACGCACGTAGATGCTGCGGTCGATCCAATCTCGGACCGGGGTTCAACTCCCCGCGCCTCCACTCGCAGGGCGATCGCGCCTGGCCTCCGGGCCAGGCGCGATCGCGTTCCAGGCAGAGCCTCCATCGCCGCGTGGGGTCGGCCCGAAAGGTGCAGCGCTGCGGCCCGCGCGGCTGCTGATGAGCCGCTCACCAACGCCAGTAATGGTTCAGCTTGATTCGGCGTGCCACGCGGCGGATCGTTGGCTGCCGGAACGCCCTTACTGCGGGCGGTGTCAGCACGAACGAATACCTTGCCGCGTTTTCGTCTCGCGATGCCTCTGCACCCGAACGCCTCGCCGGCCGAACAGCGTAGCACATCCCCGGAACCGAGGGGTGGAGGATCCCGAGTGAGCCCGTACGAGCTCGCGAATTCCCGCTTTGCGCTGCGGGTCAGCGAAGAGCGCTTCCGGCTGTTCGTCGACGGGGTCCGCGACTACGCGATGTTCATCCTGGACCCCCAGGGCCACATCGCGACCTGGAACGCCGGCGCTGAGCGGATCAAGGGCTACCGCGCCGACGAGATCATCGGCCGCTCCTTCAAGATCTTCTACCCGCCCGACGCCATCGCGCGCGGATGGCCCGACCACGAGCTCGAAGTGGCTCGCCGGACCGGCCGATTCGAAGACGAAGGGTGGCGGCTGCGCAAGGATGGCTCGCGGTTCTGGGCGAACGTGCTCATCACAGCGATGCGGTCCGCCGACGGGACCCTCGAAGGGTTCTCGAAGATCACGCGCGACCTCACGGAGCGTCGCCGGACCGAGGAGGCACTGCGGCAGAGCGAGGAGCGATTCCGTCTCCTCGTAGAGGGCGTCGCGGATCACGCGCTCTTCCTGCTCGATCCGGACGGACGGGTGGCCAGCTGGAACGTCGGCGCCGAACGCATCAAGGGATACTCCGCCGACGAGATCCTCGGCGCGCACTTCTCGCGCTTCTACCTGCCGGAAGACCAGGACCGGCCAGCGCAGGACCTGGCGCGGGCCCTGGCAGAGGGATCGATCGACGACGAGGGGTGGCGCCGCCGCAAGGACGGATCCCGTTTCTGGGCGGGCACCACGCTGGCGGCGCTGCGCGACCGCGAAGGCCACCTGACCGGCTTCGCGAAGATCACGCGCGATCTCACCGAGCGGCGTCGCATGGAGTCCCTGGAAGCGGCCGGGCGGCGGGTTTCCGAATTCCTAGCCATGCTGTCGCACGAGCTGCGGAATCCTCTGGCGCCGATTCAGAACGCCCTGCATGCCATGCGGCTCCGCGACATCGAGGATCCCGCCGTGCGCTGGTCGCGCGACGTCATCGGGCGGCAGGTCTCGCACCTCAGCCGCCTGGTGGACGACCTCCTCGACATCAGCCGCCTGACGAGCGGCAAGATCCAGATTACGCGCGAGCCGATCGAACTGGCGGTCGTAGTCGATCGGGCCGTGGAGGCCAGCGGCCCGGTCATCGAGGCACGGCAGCACCGGCTCACGCTCACCCAGTCCGACGAGCGCCTGATCGTGCAGGGGGACGTGGTCCGATTGACCCAGGTCGTCTCCAACCTCCTGCTGAATGCCGCCAAGTTCACCCCCGAGCGGGGCACCATCAGCCTCTCGCTGGCGCGCGACGGGCGCGAGGCCGTTCTATCCGTACGTGACACGGGGATGGGCATCAGGGCATCGGATCTGCCGATGATCTTCGATACGTTCGCGCAGGTGTCGCAGTCGCCGGATCGGGCACTCGGCGGCCTGGGTATCGGGCTCACGCTCGTGCGCCGCCTCGTGCGCATGCACGGCGGGACGGTCGTGGCGCGCAGCGCCGGCGTCGGCCGGGGGAGCGAGTTCGAAGTACGACTGCCGCTGCTGCGCGGGGCGCAGGAGTCGGCGGCGGGCGCGCCGGTACCGGAGGCGCCGCCGGACCTGCTGCATCCACCGCGACGCGTGCTGGTCGTGGATGACAATCGCGATTCCGCCGACACCACCGCGATGCTGCTGACGATGTGGGGTCACGAGGTGCAGACCGCACACGACGGGCCCGCGGCCCTCGACGTGGCCCGCACGTTCCGTCCGCAGCTCGTGCTGCTGGACATCGGACTTCCGGGTCTGACGGGGTACGAGGTGGCCGAGCAACTGCGTGCGAGCGCGGATGGACGCTCAATGGTGCTCGCGGCGATGACCGGCTATGGCCAGGAG
>DATIGO010000187.1:0-45251 GCA_035454665.1 Gemmatimonadaceae bacterium
CACTCAGCAACCAGCTCCAGCAATCAGCAACCAGCACCCAGCCTCACTCCTCCCTCCCCTGCTCGCTCGTCACACTCGTCCCCTTCTTCCCCGAGAGATACTTCCCGTACCAGTCGATGATTCGCTGATGGAAGTCGATGAATTCCGCCTCCGTCGTCATCGGCACGCCGTGCCCGCCCTTCACGTAGTTCGCCCAGACGACGGGTTTGCCCAACCGGCGCAGCGCGTAATACATCTCGCGCGTGTTGAGCGCGGGCACGTTGTGGTCGAGGCCACCGGTGAGCAGCAGCAGCGGCGTCTTGATCCGATCGGCGAACATCACGGCGGAGTGCTGCACGTACTTCTGCGGCTGCTGCCAGAGGGTGGCACCGATGCGGTCCTGGCTCTTCTCGGCCGCGTGGATGTTCCGCACGCCGAGTCGCGGGCTGTCCGTATAGAACGAGATGATGTCGACCTTGCCGCTGATGTTGATCGCGGCCTTGAAGCGGTCGGTCTGCGTGATGAGGAGGTTGGTGGCGTAGCCGCCGTAGCTCGTGCCGTGCACGCCGAGCCGGGCGCTGTCGGCCACGCCCATCTGGATGACCGCGTTCGCCGCCGCGGTCACGCCTTTGAGCCAGGCCTCGCCGGGATATCCGATCTCGAAACCGACGCTCGGCTTCACCACGGCGTAGCCGCGCGCCGCGAGGAGGTTCGCCACCGCGTCGAACGTGTCGTCGAAGTACGTCTCGTAGATCAGGAAGACGGTGGGATAGCGCGTGCCACGCTGGTAGTTCACGGGATAGTGGAGCACGCCATGGCGCGTGTCGCCGTCGGCATCGAGGTACGAGATGAGCTCCGTGCGGGCCAGCGGCTTGCGCGCGAGCTGCGGATTCGCCTCGAGGACGCGCCGCATGCTACCTAACGAACCGTCGGCCACGTAGACGTCGGGCGTGCGGTTGCCGTCGGCCACGCTCAGCACGGCGGTCGAGCCGTCGTCGGAAAGCCGGAGGCCGTTGAAGAACCGCGCGCCGCGGACGAGCTCGGTCTTCTGTCCCGACTGACGGTCGTAGCGCGTGATCGCGCGGTCCCACTCCGTGCGCGAGTTCTCGCTGAAGTAGACGTACCGCCCGTCGTGGCTCCACGCGGCCACCTGAGGGCGCGGGGCCCGCGACGTGGAATCGGGAAGGGCGGCGATCATCTGCCGCTCGCCGCTCGACACATCGACGAGCCAGATCCCTTCGCTGTTCGAGGCGAGGATCGCGTCACCCGCCGGGCTCCATCGCATGGCGCTGAATCGCTCGCGGGCGCGCTGCGCGCGTGCCGCGGCGCCCGTGTCGGCGGCGACCGCCAGCTCTCCGGGGGCCGCGCGCGCCGGCGCCGCCGGTCCCGTCGGACCGAGGAGCTGCCGCCGCACCGTGTCCGCGATCGAGCCCAGGTAGACCCGTCCCTCCCGCGTGAAGACGTAACGCCGGCCGTCCTCCGCCCAGAGCAGCGGCGTCCCGCGGAGCGTCGCGAAGAGCGTGCGCGCCTCACCACCGTTGGTCGACTGCGTGACGAGCTTGAACTCGCGCCCGCCGATCACGTCGTAGTCGGTCTTCTTCGTGATGTCCTGCTGCGTCGTGATCGCCGACCCGTCGCTCGCCAGCGTCCACTGACCGATGCGCCCCTCCGGGTGCAGCGTTCGCACCGCGCCCGTCGCGAGGTCCCACGCGACGACGGCACGCTCGGCGTTCATCCGATTCATCGCGTCCCACTCGAGGAAATCCTCGGTACCGTCGAGCACCGTGATGGGGCCGTTCGTCAGCTCCTCGAAACGCGCCCGCGCCCGCGCCTTCCACGCTTCGCTGCGCGCGGCGAACGCGAGCGACCGGCCATCCTGCGTCCAGCGCAGCTCGCTGTTCTCGGCGACGTACTGCCCCGCGGGCAGCCTCGGTGTGGTGACGCGGCCCGTGGCCCGCTCCCAGAGCTGCACCTGCAGCCCGCCGTTCTCGACCACGAGCATCGCGAGCCGTGCCGCATCGGGCGACCAGGTGACGCCTCGCACGATCGCCTTCGCGCGGAGGACCGGGCGCTGCGCGAGGGTGCGCGTATCGACGACGAGGAGCTGGGCCGGCGTCCCACGCAGGTAGGTCGGATCGCCGTCGCGCGAGAAGTCGATCCCCAACCCGTCGCGACGGACGGTGACCGTGAGTGCGAGCCAGCGTCCGTCAGCCGAAAGATCGGCCACGGAAGTGCTGGAGACGTCGAGCAGATCGCGAACCGTGAGCGAGTCGGTCGCGGCGGTCTGCGACCCCTGCAGAACACGGACCGGGAGCGGTGCCGCCGGGAGCGGTGCTGCCGTGAGCAGCGCAAGAGCGATCGAAACGACCGGAACGACGCGGAGGCGAGCGAACATGGAGGGCTCGAAGGAGAACGATGCGGAGAAAATCGGGGGCGTGGGGGAGGTGCGCCAGAGGACTCCGGCTGGGTGCTGGTTGCCGATTGCTGGAGCTGGCTGCTGAGCGCACCGCGGGGCCAGGGGAGGTCGTCTAACGCTCGTTCACCCAGAGCCCTCCTGCCGGCCGGACCGGACCTGGCGCCCCCGAGTCACTGGGCTACGCGGATTCTCGCGATCCTGGCGGGAATCAGCCCCGGCGACGCTCCATACGCCACCCAGAGATCCCGCGTGCGCGGATCGATCGCCAGGTGCCGCACGAGTGCACCGCGGCTCGGAAGCTGGTATGTCGTGAAGCGCGAGGTCGCGGGATCGAACTCGAAGACGACGTCCGCGGCCGCAGTGCCGATCCAGACCCGCTGGCGGACGTCGTCGATGCGAACCACGTACGGCACCGCGTCGGCGATCGGCAGGGCGAAGCGCGTGAACCGCGCCGCCGCCGGATCGAAGCGCACGAGCTCGTTCGTGGCGTAGGCCGGGATCCACAGCACGCCGCCGCGGTCGATGTCGAAGCGGCGCGGGCCGCTGTGCGCCTCGGGCATGTCGAACGTGTCCACACGGCGGCTCGCGGGGTCCAGCGCGAAGAGCCGGTTCCCCTGCAACTCGGAGCCCCAGACGCGACCGTCGGGCCCCACGCGCAACTCATAGGGAATGGGGCCGCCGGGCCGCCGGGCGAGCTCCGGATGCGGCGTGATCGCGAAACTGTCCGCCCGGGCCGTCGCGGTGTCCACGCGCACCACGAGCTCCGGATCCTTCGTGAAGTGCCCGTTCGCCCAGACCTGTCCGTCGCGGCCGACGGCGAGGCTGTGCGGATAGAAGCCCACGTCGAAGCTGCGCCACTCACGGCGCGCCGGGGCATAGCGCGCGATCTTGTTCGGGGCGCCCAGTACCACCCACCAGTTCCCGGCCTCGTCGATGTCCACCGCCCGCGGGTTGCCGTTCGGGACGGGAATCGCGACCGCAGTCCACGACCCCGTTGCCGGATCGAGCACCTGCATCTGGTGCGAGAACATGCCCGTGACGATCACGCGGCCGTCCCGGTCGACCGCGAGGTCGTGCGGGAGGTCCTGCGGCACGGGAAAGGGGAACTCCGTGACCCGTTCGCTCGCGGCAGGTGTCGTCGCAGGCGGGACGCGCGTCACATGCTCCGCGAGCCAGTGCGCGGTGGCCTTCGCGTCGCGATCATGGGCGATGACCGGGAAGCCGGTCGTGGCTCCCGCCCAGCCGAGCATCTTGCTGACCGAAGCCTCCCACTCGGCCGGGGGCCGCGCGCGCTCTCCTGCCCAGGCGCGCGGTGCGTCGAACTGGTGACAGCCGGTGCAATCGAGAATGAACTTCCGCTTGGTTTCGCCCTCCGGCAGAAGCCCCAGCCACGCCGAGCTCGGCGGCGGCACGGGCTGGTACCAGTGCCGTCCCGCGTTCCATGATCGGACGTCGAACAGCGCCGGATCGAGCGCGACGTCCACGTTCCACGCGGTGTACTCCTCCGTCTGTACCGGCCGTCCGCCGCTGCTCATCGTTATGCGGGTGCCGAGCCATCCACCGCCCGCGCGCACGTAGCCGTCGACGTCCACGTCGAGCATGGGGGCCGTGGGCGCCGATCGGACCAGCATCCGCACGAGATAGAGCCGCTCCGCGTCGATCCAGAATTGCGATGCTGCCGTATCGGCCGGCGATCCGGCGCCGACCACCCAGACCGGGCGTCCCTTCCAGGTGTTCGCGTGGACCCGGCGCAGGTCGACGCCGTGCGGCGCGAGCTCCCGCATCGTCTGCGCCACCGGCTGCAGGTAGACCCCCATGATGAGCGGGAGGAACGGGTTCCCCGGCGCACGCACCCGAGCGACCGTGCCCTGCCGGATCGTGTAGCTCGAGTCGGCCGTGAAGAAGAGCCCTTCCCCCGATCCCACGCTGTCGAAGTCGATGCGGAGCAGGCTCGCCCCGGAGATGGCCTCGAGCCAGAGGCGCTCGCTGGTGCTCCCATCGGGACGATGAAAGACCGTGCGCTGCAGGAACGTGAGGGTGCGATACCACTTTCCCTCGTACATCGCCCGCATCCGCTCCAGCACCTCAACGCCCCCGCGTGGCACCCCTCCCTGCCGTGTCGCGGCCTCGCTCGCGCCCAGTCCCAGGAGCACTCCCGCCATGGCCGCAGCCCCGAACGATGTCCTCGTCACGTCGTCACTCCCAACCGATCGGTGTGGAGACCAGCCGGGGCCCGCCACCCTTCTCGCGCGCGAAGCCCTGAGCCGCGCACGCTGCGCGCGCGGCGGGCCGAGGACCATTCGGCTGTGTCAGGCCGTGCCAGGAAGTGGTCGAGTGGAGCGGATGGGCTGAGGCCGCGGAACGTCGCGCTCCCGGAACGCCACGCCCCCGGACTGGAGGGCGAGCGGCCGCGCGCCGCGAGCTGACGAGATGGCAACCGTGGCTAGTACCGCCAGCTCCTCACATCCGCGCCGGGCGGCGCCGCGGCGAGTGCGCGCTCGACAAACCACGGAAACGTCATCTGAACGTACCGGAGGCGTGAGTACGCGTTGGCCCGTGTGTGGTCGCCGTTCCAGCAGTGCTCATCGCGATCCCCGTAGTCCACCACGGCATCGGCCGGAGGATCGGCCTGCTTCAGGAACTCCTCCACCAGGTACACCGCGTTGTTCAGGTAATAGTTGTCCATGTCGCCCACGTAGATCCGCATCTTCCCGCGCAGTTTCGGGCCCAGCGTCTTCCAGTCGCGGCGCAGGATGTGCGAGAGATCGTAGTGGTCGCGCCAGTACGCCGCGACCTCCGGGTCGATCTTCCCGGTGAGCTTGTCCCAGATCGGCTTCGGGTAGCCGTCCGTCCCAACGGGAGAGTAGACCGATTCCCACACGTCCCACTGGTCTCCCGAGCGTGTCTTCGTGCCTAACGCCAATTCCCGGTGGTTCATCTGGTCCAGCGTGGTCGTGATGTGCCCCAGCCAGTTGCGCAGCCCGGGGCGCGGCACCCGGCGGAACGGACCCTCGCGATAGTACGCGTTCTCGTCCTCGTAGATGTTCACCACCGTGTACGCGCGGAAATCGATCGGATCGGGACAGGCGACCCATGCCCCGTTGAAGGCGTCGGGGTAGAACATCTGCACCGCCATCGCCTCCCAGCCGCCCGTCGAGCCGCCGAACGTAAAGCGCGCCCAGCCGGCCCCGATCCCGCGGAAGCGCCGCTCGATCTCCGGCACCAGCTCCCGCATGATCGCGTCGCCGTACGGGCCGTTGTTCGCCGAGTTCACCGCGTAGGAGTCGTCGTAGAACGGGGTGGCGTGCTGGATCTCGATCATCAGCATCCGCGGGAAGCCCTTCCCGGTCCAGTCCTGGTAGAGCTGCCACGCATGCTCCTGCTGGATGCGGTTGTACCCTGCGAGCGAGAAGCGCTCGCTGTAATCGGGTGCCAGGTTCGGATCGGGCGGCGTCTCGCGCCAGCCGCCCAGACTCGAGGGGAAGTGACCGTGGTTGATGGCCAGCGGGTACCGCGCCTCGGGATGCTCGTCGAATCCCCACGGCAACAGGACCCACGCGCCGAGGAACATGTCGCGACCCCAGAACTTCGAGAGGAGCTCGCTCCTGATCCGCACGTACTTCACGTACTTCGTCTCCTGCTTCGCGAAGTCCTCGACGGGCGGGATCACCTGATCCAGCGCGACGCGCACGACGTTCGCGCGCGACGGATCGACGGACATCGCCACCGGACGCGAGTACAGGTTTCCCGGCTTGCGCGCCCACTGCTGCCCCTCCCACTGGTCGGGCGGGAGCTTCACGGTGTGCCCGTCGCTCCGGCGGAACGTCTCATAGCGGTTCACCAGCGCCTGCACGCGATACGTTCCCCGCGGCAGGTCGGTCAGGGACCGGACCGGGTAGCCGAACGCCGACGCGTCCACATAACGAGTCTCGCCCGGCCGCCACCCCTCCACGTCCACCCCGAAGACCTGCGCGGTGCGATGCGTATCGTTGACCTGGAAGCGCGGCTCCCCCGCCGTGTCCGCCGCGATGAGCAGCAGCAGCCGCCCGTCTATTGCAGCGGAGCTCCGCTCGGCGGGGAACGTGATGGCGAATCGAAGTCGCGAGGGCTGCTGGACGGCGCGGGTAGCCGCCAGCGTTCCGGCCACGGTGATGGCGATCAACAGCGAAGGCGCGAGCACGCGAATCGCACGCCGCATCGGACCTGCCTCCAGGGAACGGGGAGCGACTCAATGCTGCATCCGATCCGCGTCCGCCGCCATTGGCGGGCGACCCGATCGCGGCGTCAGCGGAGGTTCGCCGGCGCCTGCCACCGGCGTCTCCGCGACGATCGCGGCGCTCACTCGGCCGACGGACGCAGGCGGCGCCCGTAGGCACGCACCGGGCTCGTGCGGAACCGAACTCGGGTGGCCTCGGGTGACGACAACCCGCTAGACTATCGACACAGGCAGGACCTTGTCGGGGGAAGAATGGCCATCGAGACCGAGCGGATCCGTTCGGAGCCGCATGTCGAGATCGGATCGATCATATTGCGCGACACGCCCGAGCTGGTGGAGCGCTGGTGTGTGCGTGCGCGCGAGGAACAACCCACCGCGGCGCGGCTGCACCGGGACGTGTTGCGCAACCGGTTGAGCGGGTTTCTCGGCAGCATGGGACAGGCGCTGCTTCAGGCCGGTGAGGGCGATCCGCAGGATCACCGCGAGAGCGCCATGGAGCACGGCGAACAGCGCTGGGAGACCGGCTGGTCGCTCACCGAGCTGGTCCGGGACTACCAGATTCTGCAGGTCGTCGTGCTCGAGCACCTCGCGCAGACGCTCGAACGGCCGCTCGGGTATCGCGAAGCAATGGCCGTTGGCGTCTTCATCGACGACGCCATCGCCGCGAGTATCGCCGCGTACGTCGTGAACCGCGACGACTACCTTCGCGAGATGGAACGCACCGGGGTCGAGGCCCTGCGCGATGTACAGACTCGCAAGGACGCGTTCCTGGCGCTCGTCGTCCACGAGCTGCGCAATCCGGTGGCGCCCATCATGAACGCGACCGAGACACTCGCGATCCTGCTGCAGCCGGCAGACCCGCCGGTTGCCGAGGCCGTGCGCCTCATCAGGCGCCAATCGCGCCAGCTCGCGCGGATCCTCGACGACCTCTCCGATCTCACGCGCATTGCCCAGGGGCGCCTGGAGTTGCGCCATGCCGTCGTGGACGTCGCCGACGTCGTTCACCAGGCGGTACAGACCTGCGAGCCGCTGCTGACCGAGCGGCGCCACCGGCTGACCACCCGCGTGGCGGATGAACCGCTCAGCGTGCAGGGCGACGCCGATCGCCTCGTGCAGGTCGTGGTGAACCTGCTCAACAACGCGGCGAAGTACACGCCCCCGGGCGGCGACGTGTCGATCCAGGCCTCGCGGCGCGACGACCGGGTGGAGCTGAGCGTTCGAGACAACGGCATCGGGATCCCGGCGGACATGATCCACCGTGTGTTCGATATGTACACCCGTGCCGCCGACGCCCGGGAAACCTCGCCCGACGGGCTCGGGATCGGCCTCGCACTGGTCAAGGAGCTCGTCGTGCTGCACAAGGGAACGATCGAGTGCCTGAGCGGCGGTCCGGGCCAGGGAGCCGAGTTCATCGTGTCGCTTCCGGCGAGCCGGCGGAACGAGGAATGAGACGGGCGCCGGCAGGGGCGCGGGCGGCGGGCGGGCTCACCGCCTGACGAGTCGTTCGAGCGCGGCTCCGGCCAGGTAGGTCGCGAGCGCCGCCCCGAGCGACATCAGGTAGGGATAGGGCGCGCCACCGTATGTGGCCAGCAGATACACGGCGAGCCCGGCGACAAGCGTGGCGAGCGCCGTACGCGGGCCGCCAATGGGCGTGAAGAGTCCGAAGCTCACGGTCACGAGCGTGCCCCCGGTTCCGAACGCCGACGCCTGCTCCACGAGCTCGAAGACTCCCTCGGCGCGGAGCGCGAGCAGATACGCGGCGACGCCGAACGTGAACACGCCGGCGCGGGCGAGCGCGAGCTTCACCCGCTCCGACGTCACCCGGAATCCCGGAACGATGAGATTGTGCGAGAGCAGGCCCGAGGCGACGAGCAGGGTGCTGTCCACGGTCGAGAGGATCGCCGAGATGAGCCCTCCGACGAAGACGGCGTACAGCGCGAGCGGCAGTACCTGCTGCGCCACCTGCGGCACGACCTGCTCGGCGTGCTCCAGTCCGGGCACGAGCTGACGACCCACGAGACCGATCACGAGCGGGATCACGCCCATCGCGAGGTACAGTCCGCCCGCCATGAGGGCCGCGTGGCGCGCGACCCGCGCGGTGCGAGTCGCGATCACGCGGCTCACGAGCTCCGTGGCGACGACGGACCCCGCGACGGGAATCGACCACTCCTCGAGCACTTCCAGCCACGACGTCCCGGTCGGGAGGAGATGGATCGCGCCCGAGGTCGCGAGGGCGGCCTCCGGGCCCGTGGCGGCATCCCACGACGTGGACACGAGCACGACGATCAGGACGGCCACGAGACCCACCACGAGCACCACGCCCTGCACGAGGTCCGTGATCGCGTCGGCGAGCAGGCCGCCGAACATGGTGTACAGCATCGTGAAGCCCGCGGCGGCGGCGATCGCCCACTCCACGGAGAGCCCCGGCGAGGCCGTCGCGAGGACCTGCCCGAACCCGCGCACCTGCGCCGCGGCCCACAGCACCGAGCCGGGAATGAGCATGACCGCGGCCACGCGCTCCACGGTGACCGAGTAGCGCTGCCGGAACAGGTCGGCCAGCGTGGTGAGCTTCCGGCGCCAGAGCGGGCCGGCGAAGATGAGCCCCATGAGGATGAGGCAGAGCCCGTAGCCGAACGGTTCCGCCGACGCGAGCGATACGCCGTCCCGGTAGGCGTTGCCGCCGGAGCCGACGACGGTCTCCGAGCCGAACCACGTGGCGAAGATGGAAAACGTCGCGAGTCCGTATCCGAGGCGCCGGCCGGCGACGAGATAGTCGGATTCGCTCGTTATGCGCCGCGACACCACGACGCCGATGCCGAGCTGGAGCAGGAGGTACGCGAGGATCGCGAGGAGGGCCGGCGTCATCGGCCGTCTTCGGACCGCACCATGCTACAGCCGTCCGAAGACGAAGCCGCGGCCGATCGAGAAGACCCAGCCTGCGTCGAGCGGCGCGCTCCGGGCCCGCCAGGAGAGATCCAGGCGCCAGAGGCCGCCCGTCTCCCGGATGGAGCTGAGCCGCAGTCCCAGGCCGGCGTTGGTACCGGTGCGGCGCGGCGATCCGTCGAACCACGCGCCGCCGTGGTCGACGAAGGCGGCCAGGCCCCCGGTCACGAGGTCGAGGAGCCGCGGCCACAGCAGCCAGCGATACTCGGCGGTCATCAGGTAGTGACGGTCCCCGGTGAACGCGTGCACCGGATAGGCCCGCAGGCCGTAGCCGAGGCCCATGTCGAACTCGGTCCCGAAGGCCGGATTGTACTGCAGGCCGCCGCCCACGTGAGCCACGACGAGATGCTCCGGGCCTGCCTGCAGGACCGTGGTGAGGGCGCCGTTCACCGACGACGAGTCCGTGCCGTCGCGGGTCTCGAGCGCCCCCGCGTTCGCCCAGCCGCGGAGGAAGCCCCCCGGCAGGCGGCGTCCCTGCGACAGGCCTAACGAGCCACCGATGCCCGAGCGCTCGTAGCCCCACGCGCGGGGGGCGAGCAGCAACCCCGCCTGCACCGAGAGCCCCAGATCGAAGTCCTCCACGCGATCCGTGGACTCCACGTTGCGCATCCGGATGAAGCGCGGAACCCGGAGCGAGAGCGTGGGCCCGGCCGCCCCGGTCAGGGTGCGCGGAATCGGGGCCGTCGTCCCCTCGGGCACGAAGTCCTCGCGCCGGAGCTGTCCGGCCAGTCCCACGCGCACGAAGCCGCGCGGGCTCGCCGTCAGCGCCACCGCCGCGTCGGCCCGGAACAGCTCGAATCGGCGCCGCATCGAATCCGTCGGGAATGGGCTGCCCGCTTCGTACCGCAGCACGCGCCCGTCGAGATACTGCGCCTGCAGCGTCGACCCGCGGCGCGACGACAGATTGTAGAATGGCGCGCGCAGCGACACCGCCGCCGCCCGCCCGTCCGACCGGTCCACGTACGACGCGCCGACCCCCACCCGGCCACTCAGCACGCGGGGCGTGTCGAAGCCCAGCCCGACGGCGCTCCGGTCCGGATCATTCCGGTAGGCCAGTACCGCCGCCGTGCGCGTCCCCAGCAGGTTCAGCTCCTGCAGCGACACGTCGAGCACGTACTGCGAGCCGCTGGTGCTGAGGCCCACGCCCACACTCGTCGTCCACGCGTCCACGGTCTGCACCCGCGCCACCAGTCCCGAATCGGTCCGCACACTGTCGATGCGCACCTCGCGGAAGATGCCGAGGGCCCGGAGGTTCCGCTCCGATTCGTGGGCGCGTGCGGTGTCGTACGGCTCACCCGGGCTGAGCAGCAGCTCCCGCCGGATCACGTACGGCCGGGTCTCCGCGTGGATCGCGTTCAGCAGCCGGTACCCGAGGAATTGCGCCTCGACGGAGTCGAACACGGGAGCGCGGATGATCTCGATGCCACGGACGACGTCCTGCCGCGTCACCGTGTCCCGCGCGCTCGTGATCTGGGCGGCGCTCGCGCTGAGCGGCATGGCCAGCGGCAGCAGGAGCCGGCGCCCCAGTTGTCGTGGGATCACGGACGGGATGGCCGAAGGGGAAAGGAGCGCGTGTCGGACGAAGGGCTACACTCCGTAGGCGCGGGAAACAAGACCGCGTCCGCACCCGGGTGAGACCCGCGAGGAGATCCCCCACCCCGTCTGGGTCCCGTCTCCCCCGCAGCGACCTTTACCGGTTGCGAGCCCCGGCGCAGTTTCAGCGCGGCATTGAGACGTCCGTCCATTGGCACGAAGGGACCGTCACGAGGAGCCAGGTTGAACGCTGACGCGAACGAACGGCTGTCCCGCGCGCTTGCCGACCGCTATCGCATCGAACGGCAGCTCGGACAAGGCGGCATGGCGACGGTCTACCTCGCCTCCGACGTCAGGCACGATCGCCGGGTCGCGCTCAAGGTCCTGAAGCCCGAGCTCGCGGCGGTCCTCGGCGCCGAGCGGTTCGTGCACGAGATCAAGACCACGGCCTCGCTCCAGCACCCGCACATCCTGCCGCTCTTCGATTCGGGTACCGCGGACGGGTTCCTCTTCTACGTCATGCCCTTCATCGACGGCGAGACGCTGCGGGACCGCCTCAACCGCGACACGCACCTGGGGGTCGACGAGGCGCTCCGCATCACGACCGACGTGGCCGAGGCGCTGCAGTACGCGCACGGGCAGGGCGTGATCCACCGGGACATCAAGCCGGAGAACATCCTCCTCGCGAACGGCCGGCCGATCGTGGCCGACTTCGGGATCGCGCTGGCGGTGAGCGCGGCAGCGGGCGGGCGGATGACCGAGACGGGGCTCTCGCTGGGGACGCCGCACTACATGAGCCCCGAGCAGGCAACGGCGGAGAAGACGCTCACCGGGCGCTCCGACGTCTACAGCCTGGGGGCGGTGTTGTACGAGATGCTGGCTGGCAACCCGCCGCACACCGGATCGTCGGCGCAGCAGATCATCATGAAGATCATCGCCGAGGCAGCGCCGCCGGTGACGGCATATCGCAAGGCGGTGCCGGCGAACGTCGCCGCGGCGTTAGGCGTGGCGCTGGAGAAGCTGCCGGCCGACCGGTTCGCGACCGCGAGGGAGTTCGCCGACGCACTGCACAACCCGTCCTTCCGGGCCGCGGCGGGTTCGACGCCCCGGGTCGCCCAGGCCCCGGCGCACCGGCGCCTGACGCTGGCGTTCGCCGCACTCGCCGCTGGGCTGCTGGTCATCGCGGCCTGGGGCTGGCTCCGCCCCCGAACCATCCCGCCCTCGACGGAGCGGGTGCGCGTCGGGTTGAGCCCGAATCACGACAGCGGGGCCCTGCCCTCCGCCTGGCCCTTCCTCCTTGCGATCGCCCATGACGGCTCGGCGATCGTGTTCACCGACTCGAGCGAAGTCGGTCTCGGCGCGCTGCCGCTGTACGTGAAGGAGCAGGATCGGGTAGAGGCGGTCGCACTGGCGGGCACGGAGGGAGGGGCGAATCCTTTCTTCTCGCCCGATGACCAGTGGATCGGCTACACCACGAGTCGGGGATTGCACAAAGTCCCTCGCGCCGGTGGCGCGGTGGTGCACCTCTCCGACTCGACCGCAAACCTCCCCAATAACGTGTTCGCGAGCGGCGTCTGGCTCGACGACAACACGATCATCGTCCCGGCGCGGAACAATGCCGCCCTCTACCGGGTCGATGGCACGGACGGGACCGAGCGCAGGGTGCTTGCTCCCGGCCGCGTGGCCCAGGGCGGGATCGTCGGCATTTCCGCGTTGCCGCGCGCCCGGGGAGTGTTGTTGACCGTCTGCCCTTCCGCACCCTGCGTGAACGGCGAGATCTGGATGTTCGATCTGCAGCGCGACTCGGTCGCGAA
The DNA here is from genome assembly GCA_035454665.1 of Gemmatimonadaceae bacterium. GTDB lineage: Bacteria > Gemmatimonadota > Gemmatimonadetes > Gemmatimonadales > Gemmatimonadaceae > DATIGO01. Next base: position 12,902 of record DATIGO010000187.1, read on the forward strand.
GCTCGCCGAGGGCACCAGTGCCGCATGGTGGATGCCGACCGGTCACGTGCTCCTCGGCCGACCGGACGGAAACCTCACGGCGCAGCGCCTCGACATCGATGGCATGGCGTTGACCGGGGAACGGATTCCCGTGCTGGGTCCGACCTCGGTCATTGGCGGCATTCCGACCGTCGAGTTCTCTCCGTCGGGCACGCTGCTCTATACCACGGGTGCGGCGGACATCCTTGGTGCGGCGCGTACGCTGGTCTGGGTGGAACGCGATGGACGCCAGACGCTGATCGACAGTCTCCTCGTGGCAGGCAGCGTCGAGCAGGGACTCGACGTTTCGCCTGATGGGAGCCGCCTGGCGCTGGTCCTGCTCGGCGAGCGTGGCTCGCAGATCGCGGTGAAGCAATTGCCCGATGGCCCGGTCTCGCCGATCACGTTCGAAGGAACGAGCGCTCGTCCCGTGTGGTCGTCCGATGGGCGCGACCTGTTCTACATCGCGGAGCGCAACGGAAAGAACGTGGTCCTGCGAAGACGAGCGGACGGCACCGGCACCGAGTCGGTGGTCGCGGAGGATTCGCGGCAGATCTACGAGACCGCCGTCTCCCCCGACGGCGCGTGGGTCGTGTATCGGACGGACTTCAACAGCGACGGCCGAGGGGACATCCTGGCGCGTGGATTGAGGAGCGACACCGCGACTCGCGGGCTCCTCACCGGTCCCTCCGAGGAAAGCGCGCCCGCGATCTCGTCCGACAGTCGCTGGATCGCGTACGTCTCCGACGAGACCGGCCGATACGAGGTGTGGGTGCGTCCGTTCCCCGATGTCACAGCGGGGCGCTGGCAGATCTCGCGAAGCGGCGGGATCGAGCCGGTCTGGAGCCCTGATGGTCGCGAGCTGTACTTCCGGGCGCCGAACGGCAACCTGGTCTCCGCGTCGATCTCGCTGACGCCGTCGTTCCGCGTGACCGGGACGCGCGTCCTGTTCGATGCGAGTCTCTACCAGGCTGGTCTGAGCCATGTGAACTACGCGGTCACGCCGGACAACAAGCGGTTTGTCTTCGTCCCGTACGCGACGAATCCCGGTCAGTACGGCCGTCTGGTGATGGTGCGGAACCTGTTCACGGAGTTGGGGCCACGGCTGGCGGGGCGGTAGGCGCGACGGCGGCAACGCCTTTACCGCACGCGACACCCGGCGCAGTTTCAGCGACAGCTCGTTCACCCGGAGAACGCATGCCACGCCCCGTGCGCCGCATCCTCGGCGCCGCCCTGTTGCTCGCCGTCCCGTCCGTCGCCGCCGGGCAGAGCGTGCCCACCCCCGAGTCGGTCTTCGGCTTCCCGGTCGGCCGGGACAGCACGCTCTTCGGCTACGACCAGTCCATCGCGTACTTCCGGCGGCTCGCCGAGGTCTCGAACCACGTCCGGCTGATCGAGGTCGGCCACACGTCGTTCGGCAAGCCGTGGACGGCGGTGCTGATCTCCTCACCGGCCAACCTCGCTCGCCTCGATCGCTACCGCGAGATCAACCAGCGCCTCGCGCGCCCCGAGACGCTCACCGACGACGAGGCGCGCGCGCTCGCCCGCGAAGGGCGCGCCCTGGTCGATATCAGCGGCGGGCTCCACGCCTCCGAGATCGCGGGCTCACAGCACACGCCGCAGCTCGCGTACGAGCTCGTGTCGAAGGCCGGTGAGCCAGCGACGCGCGAGATCCTCGACAACACGATCCTCTTTCTCTGGCCGAGCATCAACCCCGATGGGCAGGACATCGTCGTGAACTGGTGCCGGGACCGGCTCGCGGGCCGCAATCCGCCGCCGATGGAGCTGTACCAGAAGTACATCGGCCACGACAACAACCGCGACAGCTACATGCTGAACGTCGTGGAGTCGCGCGTGATCGCCCGCACGTGGCGCGAGTGGGAACCGCAGATCATCTACGTGCACCATCAGTCGTCGCCGTTTCCCACGCGGATCTGGGTGCCCCCCTTCGCGGATCCCGTGGGCCGGCACGCGCCGCCGATCCTGGCACGCACGGTGAACGCGATCGGCATGCGCATCGCTTCGGAGCTCGATCAGGAGGGGAAACGCGGCGCGGTGCACATGCTCGCGACGTTCGACGCGTGGTACCCGGGCTATATCGACTACATGCCGATGTACCAGAACATCGCCGCGTGGTGGACCGAGACACAGGGCGGAAACTGCGGCGTTCCCCGCGTGACGACCGTCGACAGCCTCCCGCCCGACTACCGGGACCTGCGCCCGCGCGCCCTGTACGAGAGCCCCTGGGCCGAGGGGCGCTGGGGGCTGCGCGACCAGGTGGACTACATGGTCACGGCGTCGATCGCGACGCTGCGCTACGCCGCGAAGTTCCGTGAGGAGCTGCTTTACAACCGCTATCAGGCGGGGCGGAATACGATCACGCAGTACCGCACCTCGGCGCCGTATGCCTACATCGTGCCGCAGACCCAGCACGATCCCCTCGCGCCGGTGGAGCTCCTGCGTCGCATGGCGTTCCTGGGCGTGCACGTACGGCAGCTCGACACCGCCGCCGGGCACGAGGGAGTGACGTATCCGCGCGGCACGTGGGTGATCCCGATGGACCAGGGCTTCGCGCAGCTCGCGCGGTCGCTGTTCGAGCCGCAGGTGTACCCCGACCTGGGCGACGACCTGCCGTACGACGCCGCGGGGTGGACGCTTCCGTATCAGATGAACGTGCAGGTGGTGGAGGCGCGCGCGCCGCTTGCGCCGGAATTCCGCGCGGCGCTCGGCCCCGTGCGCGGCGGCGAGCCGGAGCGCTGGGGGGCGTCGCCGGAGTACCCGCTCACGACCCACGCGACCGCGGCGGCGATCGTGCCGCTGCCGGGGAGCCTGACGGGGCGCGGGAACGTCGTGCTGCTCGATCCCGCGCAGACGAACGCGTTCCGGTTCATCAATCGCGCGATCGCGGACGGCGGCACGCTGCGCTTCGTGCCGGCGGCCCCGGGGCAGCGCGCTCGTTATGCGGTCGCGGGCTCGCCCGCCGGATCGTTCCAGGGGTGGGCATCCGCGCTCGCCGTGCGCGGCGAGCGCGTGGGACGCATGCCCGCCTCGTCGCTCGCGCCCACGCGCATCGCGCTCTACAAGGGCGGCCCCGGGAACATGGACCAGGGGTGGACCGAGTGGCTGCTCGACACCTGGGGCTTCGCGTACACGCTCATCGGGCCGGCCGATCTGCAGGCGGGCAACCTCGGCGCGCGCTTCGACGTGATCGTGATGGCCTCGCAGAACCTGCTGCCCGGCGGAGGACGCGGCGGCCGCGGCGGCGGAGGTCCGCCCGCCGTGGGCGGACGCGGCGGCGGGGCGGGCGCAGCCGCGGCGGCGGCGAACCAGGACAGCGCGCGCGTGCGCGCCGTGGACGAGTTCGTACGCGGCGGCGGCACCCTGGTCGCGTGGAACCAGGGGTCCACCTCCCTGATCAGCGCGCTGCAGCTTCCGGTGCGGAACGTCGTGGCCGGCGTGGCGCGGCGCGACTTCTTCACCGGCGGGTCGATCCTGCGGGTGGTGACCGATCCCGTGCATCCAGTCATGGCGGGCATGCCCGACACGGCCGACGTGATGGTCTACAACAGCCCGGTCTTCGCGCCGGCGGAAGGGTTCGAGGGGGCCGTGCTCGCGAAGTACCCGCCGGACCGCTCGCCGCTGCGGTCGGGGTTCCTGCACGGCGAGTCGTACCTGCGTGGGAACGTCGCGGCGGTGGACGTGAAGCGCGGTGCGGGACACATCGTCCTGTTCGCCTTCCAGCCGCAGTGGCGCGGCCAGCCGCTGGGGACGTTCCGGACGGTGTTCAACTCGCTCTTCTACGCACGCGAGCTGAGCGCTGAGGCGCGGGGGACCCCGGGGTTCTGGACGCCGGCCACGGCACCGGCGCGTTAGGCGGCCCGGCGGGCCTTCAGGCGCCCGCCCTTGCACGGGCCTGCGCGGGATCCGCCAGCCGGCGGCCCGTGGTGCGCGGCGTGCGCCTCAGCCGGGGCCCTGCGCCACGACGTTCCCCTCCGACGTGGTCGGGTCGATCAGCGTCTTCACGGGGCTGATGTGGTTCGCCGGGAATCCTCCGATGCGGGCGTGCTCCCGGACCATCTCCTCATTGGGCGCGATGTAGACGCAGTACAGCTTGTTGTCCGTCACGTAGCTCTGGATCCAGGTGATCTTGGGACCGAGCTGGTTGAGGACCTCGCACGAGCGCATCGAGATCGCCTTGAGCTCCTCGGCGGACAGCTTGCCGGCCCCGGGAATCAGACGCTCGATCACATACTTCGGCATTGCCTCTCCCCTCTCTGGGTGGGCGTACGGCCAGGCTTCAGGATATCCGTGTCATTGCAGTTCGGCAATGAACGCCTGAAACTCGGGGTCGCTGCGCAAGGCGTCGAAGGCGCTGTCGGCCTTCACCGAATGAAGGACCGCCCGGAAGCCATTGTCGAAGGCCCGTCGGAGGGAGACGAGGGTGGAGGTCCGTTCGCCCAGGAGCGCGTGGGCGCAGGCACAGTTGTAAAGCGCCTGGCCATCCGCGGAGTCGAGCTCGAGGACCCGCCGGATGATGGCGTGGGTTTCCTCCTTGCCGCCGTAGCGGGCGTAGGCCTCCGCCAGCCGGCTGAGCAGCACGACGTCTTCGAGACCCGCCTCGAGCTTCCGGCTGGTGATCTCGATGACCTTCAGCGCCGCCCCGTGCGCGGCCTCGACCTGGCCGAGCTTCCGGTGCAGTCCGGCGAGACAGCGCCACACCTCGTCGTCGTGCGGCCGGAGGTCCGCCGCCCGGCGAAACCAGCTCAGGGCGGACTCGAGGTCACCGTTCCCCGTGCGCTCCGCGATGACGCCAAGGCGCAGGCACGCCGGAAAGTACTGCGGGTCGGTCTCGAGCACGGCCAGCAGGGTGCGCTTCGCCTCGGTCACCCGCCCCTGATGACTGTAGACCATGGCGAGGCCGAACTGCACCTCGACGGATCCCGGGTCCCGCTGCAGCGCCTCCTGATTCATCTCGATCGCCCGGGCCAGCCAGTGCGGCCGGCCGTCGTACCACTCGTACATGGAGGCACAGGCCTCGCCGAGACCGGCGAAACCTCCGGCAAAATCCGCGTCGATCGCCAGGGCGTTCTCGAACATCCGGATCGCCGCCTCGGTGTTCTTCCGCCCGCGCCGGTTCAGATACTCCCGTCCCCGCATGTAGAAGTCATAGGCCCGCAGGTCGTCCGTGGGTTTCTTCGCCAGTGACTCCTTTTCCGCCTCGGTCAGGGAGACTCTCAAGGCCTCGACGATGCGACGCGAGGCTTCATTCTGCAGATCGAAGATGTCCTCCACGAGGCCATCGAACCGGTCGGCCCAAACCTGGTATCCATCCCGCGCGCCGATCAGTTGCGCCGTGATCCGGATCCGGTTCCCGGCCTTGCGAACGCTCCCTTCCAGGATGTAGTTGACCCGAAGCGTCTCACCGATCTGGCGTGAGTTGATCTCCCGGTTCCGGAACGGCAGCACGTCGGCCCGAGGCACCACTCTGAGGTCGCGTATCTTCGACAGATCCGTGATGATGTCCTCGGTGATGCCGGCGCAGAAATAGTCGCTCTCCTTCTCCGGGCTCAGGTTGTCGAAATACAGAACGGCGATCGTCCTCGCGGGCGCGGACGCGACGGTAGAAACGCCGGTCCCGCGGAGCCGCGCGATGACCTCGGCGGCAGAGGCGGGACGCATCGCCGGGTCCTTCTGCAGAAGCTGCGAGACGACCGACCGCAGCGTCGGCGACACGTCGGGCCGATGCACCTCGAGGGGCGTGGGGTCGCGATTCAGGATCTCATAGAGGACGGCGGCATCGTGTCCACGCTGGAACGGCAGCTCGCCCGCCACCATCTCGTAGAGCACCACCCCGAACGACCAGAGATCGCTCCGATGGTCCACGTCCTCGGCCACGAGCTGCTCCGGCGACATGTACGACAGCGTGCCGAGCGTCGTCCCCGTCCGCGTCACGCCGATCCCGTCCCCCAGCTTGGCGATGCCGAAGTCCATGATCTTGATGTGGCCTTCGCGCGTGAGCAGGAGATTGTCCGGCTTGATGTCGCGATGCACGATGCCCTTGCTGTGGGCGGCGTGCAGTCCCTCGGCGATCTGGAGCCCCATGACCTTCACCTGGTCGATGGACAGTCTCTCGGCCCGGAGCTTCGACTTGAGGGAGTTGCCTTCCACGAACTCCATCGCGATGAAGGAGCGGAGCTCCACCTCGCCGATGTCGTAGACCGTCGCGACGTTGGGATGATTCAGCGCCGACGCCGCCCTGGCTTCGTTGATGAAGCGTTGCTTCGCTTCGGGGAACTCGGCCAGATCCGCCGGCAGGAACTTGAGCGCGACCAGGCGCTCGAGCCTGGTGTCCTGGGCCTTGTACACGATCCCCATGCCGCCCTCGCCCAGCTTCTCGAGAATGCGGTAGTGGGAGATGGTCGTGCCGATCAGCGTGACTTCCCCGGTCCATGCCATGATCCCAGAATATCCCTCGCATGGCGGGAGGGGGTCAACCGGCGTGCGGGCGCGGCACTGGCAGGGGTTGTATCGGTGCCGCGGGCGGGCGCAGCGGTACCAACAACGCCTCCCCGAGCCCCCGGCGGCGGATCCGGGAGGTGGTCGAGCCCGTGGTTCCGGCGCCAGGCGCACCGCCGATGACCTGCAGGGGACGCGTGGCAGGTCCGGTGCACCGGGGCGGGGGCGCCGTCGCCTGCTCTTGATGATCACATGTTGATAAACAAGATGAGAGAGGATACGCTTCGGAGCAACCTCGCCGCGCGGGAACCGCCGTGGACTACCCCAACACCGACGTCATTCAGGGCACGCTGGACATGCTGATCCTGAAGACGCTGAGCCTTCAGCCGATGCACGGCTTCGGCATCGCGCGCCGCATCGAGCAGGTCTCGCGCGGCGTCTTCAAGGTCAATCCGGGCTCGCTGCTCACGGCGCTGCAACGCCTCGAGCGCGCCGGCTGGCTCGACGCGGAGTGGCGCACCACCGAAAGCGGGCGGCGCGCCCGCGTCTACTCGCTCACCCGCGCCGGCCGGAAGCAGCTCGACGCCGAAACCGCGGACTGGACGCGGCGCACCGCGGCCGTCGCCCGACTGCTCAGGGCCGAGGCCTGACCGGCATGTCGCCCTGGCGGGCGCTCGTGCGCGGCCTCCGCGCGCTGATTCATCCCGCGCGCGCGGACGGGGAGATCGACGAGGAGGTCCGGCACTACCTCGCCGAAGCCATGGCGATGCACGTCGCCCGCGGCCTCTCCCCGGAGGACGCGCGCCGCGCCGCACGCGTCGAGGTCGGGAGCCGCGCGAGCGTGCGCGAGCAGGTTCGCTCGTCAGGCTGGGAGCATGCGGCCGAGACGCTGTTGGCCGACATCCGCTATGCTGCTCGCGGACTGCGCGTTGCGCCCGGCTTCACGGCGATCACCGGCCTCACGCTCGCTCTGGGCCTTGGCGGCGCCACGACGATCTTCAGCGCGGTGAACCCCGTGCTCTTCGAGCCGTTGCCATATCCCGAGTCGCGCCGCATCACGATGATCCGCGAGGTGGGAGCAGACGGCGCCTTCATCGACGGGACGTTCGGCATGTACCGCGAGCTCGCCAGCCGCGCGCAGACGTTCGAGTCGATCGCCGTGTATCGTTCGTGGCAGCCCACGATGACAGGCCCGGCGGAGCCGCAGCGCTTCGAGGGACAGCGCGTGAGCGCCTCGTTCTTCGACGTGCTCGGTGTGGCGCCGGCGTTCGGGCGGGCGTTCCGCCCCGAGGATGACCGCGCCGGGGCGCCCGACGTGGTGATCCTGGCCGATGGTCTCTGGCGGAGCCGCTTCGGTGCCGATCCCGCGATCATCGGACGCACCATCACGCTCGAAGACCGGAGCACGCTCGTGATCGGCGTGATGCCCGGCGATTTCTCCAGCGTGCTGGCCCCCGGAGCCCAGATCTGGACCCCGCTCCAGTACGACATGTCGCAGGGACGGGCGTGGGGGCACCATTTGCGCACGATCGGGCGCCTCGGACCGGGCGCGAGCCTCACGCAGGCCACGCGTGAGCTCAACGCGCTCGGTGCCCTGGTGCTGATCGAACAGCGCCCGGCGACCTACGGGCCCGAAGTGACCTTCCGGGCGATTCCCCTCGCGGACGACCTCACGCGCGGCGTGCGAGCGGCGCTGCTCGCGATCCTCGCCGCGGTGGGCCTCGTGCTCGTGATCGCCTGCGTGAACGTGACGAACCTGCTCCTGGCCCGCGACGCCCGCCGCGCGGGAGAGTTCGCGCTGCGCGCCGCGCTCGGCGCGGGCCGCGGGCGGCTCGTCAGGCAGCTCGTCGTGGAGAGCCTGCTGCTCGCGGCGTTGGGTGGCCTCGCGGGGATGGCGGTCGCCGCGCTCGGCGTGCGCGCCGTGGTGGCGCTCAGCCCGGCCGGCCTCCCACGCGTCGAGGAGATCGCCGTGGATGGCACGGTCTTCCTGTTCGCGCTGGGCATCGCGACGCTCGTCGGGCTCGCGATCGCGGCGATTCCGGCGCTGCACGCGGCCCGCAGCGATCCACACGCCGCCCTGCAGCGCGGCTCCCGTCGCACCGCGCACGGCCACCACACCGCGCGCAGCGCGCTGGTGGTGGCCGAGGTGGCGCTCGCGCTCGTCCTCCTCGTGTGCGCGGGACTCCTGCTCCGAAGCCTGGAGCGGCTCTTCGCGGTGGAGACTGGATTCGATCCAGAGAACCTGGTCACGATGCAGGTGCAGACCGCGGGATCGCGCTTCGACTCCGACAGCGCCACGGACCGGTTCTTCGAGCGGGTGCTCGAGGCGGTGCGCCAGGTGCCGGGGGTGTCGGCGGCGGGATTCACGAGCCAGCTCCCGCTCAGCGGCGACGACGAGCTGTACGGCGTGCGCTTCGATCCGCCACTGCCCGACGATCCCGGCGAGTTGCGCGGGACGTTCCGATACGCCGTGAGCCCCGGCTATCTCGAGGCGATGCGGATCCCGCTCCGTAGCGGGCGCCTGCTCACCGAACGCGACGACGCGAATTCCCCGCCCGTGGCGCTGATCAGTGAAGCGCTCGCGCGACGACGGCTCCCGGGTCGCGACCCGTTGGGCGTCCGCCTTCGCATCGGCGCCGGGGCGCTGTACACCGTGGTCGGCGTCGTCGGCGACGTGCGGCAGCTCTCGCTCGAGCTCAGCGAATCCGAAGCCGTGTACGTCACGCCCGCCCAGTGGAGCTCCACCGACGCCGCGATGTCGCTCGTGGTCCGCGGGCGCGGCGATGCGGCGGCCCTCATCGGGGCCCTGCGCCCCGCGATCTGGTCGGTCGACAAGGACCAACCGATCGTCCGCGTGGCAACGATGAGCGACCTGGTCGCCGCCTCGGCGTCGGAGCGGCGCTTCGCCCGGATCGTCTTCCAGGTCTTCGCGCTGGCCGCCCTGCTCCTCGCCGCGGCCGGGATCTATGGGGTGATCTCCGGCAGCGTGGCCGAGCGCATGCGGGAGATCGGCGTGCGCGCGGCACTCGGCGCGACGCGCGCGGACATCCTCGCCATGGTGGTGCGGCAGGGCCTCGCGCTCGCCAGCCTCGGGGTCGCCGCCGGCGCGGCGCTGGCGTGGGCGGCGACGGGGCTGATCGCAACGCTGCTGTACGGCGTTTCACGAGTCGATGCCGCGACGTATCTGGGCGTGATGGCCCTGCTCCTCATGGTGGCTCTGGTGGCGTGCGCCGTCCCGGCGTGGCGCGCGGCACGCATCGATCCGGCCACGGCGCTGCGAACCGAGTAGCGGCGGGCCCCCCGCGACACGGGCGGGCAGACGAGGTGTCGGATCCGTTCGCCTGTCGCGGCTCCGGTTCGCGCAGCGATCGAACGTCAACGCGACAGTTTAGCGACAGTCTAGCGGCGCCGCTGGGCGGCGGCGCGCTCGACCAGTCTCCGTAACTCCTTTATTGGCTCCGGGTTATCATCGACCTGAAGACGCAGCACTACGTCGTTGTTCAGCCACACACCGCCACCCTTCTTCACGATCAGCATCGCGGCCGACTGCATCCCTCGGCGGTCGCCGCCGGCCGCTTGTCCGGCCTCGAGTGCCGCCTGCAACCGCAGCGACAGACGGTCTCCGGCCGCGCGCTCATAGGCCGCGACCATCGAATCCACCACGGCCGCGCCAGCCAGGATGTTGCCTTGCGCGGTACAGTGTGCACCCGGCGCGGCGCACGATTTGTGGCCGGCCCACTCGGTCGCCCGTGGCCCCGTGAAGGCGAAGACGCCGCCGCGCGCATCGACCACCGCGAACTGGCGCCCCTGCTTGGACCAGTTCTGCGGCCGGGGATCGGGATCGGACTCCCAGACCCGCTTGACGACCTCCTCGGCGGAGAGCCCCTGCTTCAGGAGCGCGAGCGCCTGCGGTCCGTAGCTCACGTCTACGATGGCCTGCGTGGCCACGGCGCCAACGCCGGCCTCGGCCCAGAGCACGCCGTTCCCGACCGAGAACACGCGCGACTGCACTGCCGCACCGATTTCGCCGCTCTCCGGATCCATGGCGAGGATCGAGAAGGTCGCGACCGGGGGCCATGGGGGAGTGGCGGGCGCCGAGTGACGAGTGACGAGGGCGGCGCAGCCCACCAGGATGGGTGCGCCAATCGCGGCTACGACCATGTGGCGTCGGTACATCGTTCCTCGCACGGCGAAGTGGCCTCGGGCGAATCTACGGGGTCGAGGCGATTCCGGGAGCGATGCGGGTTCAGGAAGCCGAGGGTTCCGAAATAGATTGTTCGCATGCTCGTACGGTTGTTCCTTGTCTTCGTCCTGCTCGCGGTGGCGGCCTGGCGATTCTGGCCTGGCGAAGGATTTGGCGGGCTCGCGCCGCTGGCCGACGCATGTGGCGACTCGGCGGTAATCGCCTGGGAGCCGGAGGCGCCCCGGCAGGGGGCGCTGTTCCGCGTGCGGGTCTCGCGCGTGCCCCCCGGGGCGCAGCTGTCGGGGAGGGCGGCTGGCGAGCCGCTTCATTTCACAGCGGTAGAAGGAACTGACTCGGCAGTCGTCGCCTTCGCGGCAGTGCCGATCGACGGCGACACCACGCTGTCCATCCAGGTGCGATGCGCGTCGGGAGAGAGGCGGGACACGTTGTCGGCGCAGCTGGCGGCGGCGCGTGCCGACTATCCCGTGGAGCGCCTGCGCGTGGCGCCGAGCTTCGGTCGTCCTCCCGATTCGGCCCTCGCGGAGCGCATCCGCCGCGAATCGGCTCGCGCGACCGAAGTGGCAGTGCGCTCGCACAGCACGCCGCGCGTCTGGTCGGAGCCGTTCGTCTTTCCCAGAGAGGCACGCGTCACCAGCGGCTTCGGCCGGGGGCGGGAGTACAACGGCACGATCACTTCGCGGCACATGGGGACGGATTTCGCCGGCGCGACCGGGGCGCCCGTCCTCGCCGCGAACCGCGGAATCGTACGAATCGTCGACGCCTTCTTTTACGGCGGCAACGTGGTCTACCTCGATCACGGGGCCGGCCTGACGAGCGCATATCTGCATCTCTCGGAGCAACTCGTGACGCAGGGCGACACGGTTTCGCGCGGGGAGGTCATCGGCCGCGTGGGGGCCACGGGGCGCGTGACCGGCCCGCACCTGCACCTCATCGTGCGCTACGGGAGCGTGACGGTGGATCCGCTGTCCCTCTTCGCGATCGCCGGAGACTCGGCGGCTGCCGCTCGAAGCGGCGACGCGTCGTCGACGCCGGAGCGATAGCGCCGCGGGGTGAAGCGACGCGGCTGCTCCGCCCGGGTGGCGCTGCCGGTCCGGCGTCCCGGACTTCGACCGCGAAGCCCGCATGCAGGGACCTGGTGAACCCTTTCGCGAGTATCACGGGTCCAACGAGAGCCCTACAGCCGTAATCGTCTCGTACCTTCGCTCCGGACGGACCCCGATGTTCACGCGTTCTCCCCGCCAGCGGCCACGCGCCATGCGGCTTCCGGAGTCCCGCGCCCGCCGGCGCCCGCTGGGCGCCGTGGCGGCCTCTGTCGTCCTGGTGCTCTCGATCACGGCGCAGGTCCGCTCCGAGCAGGGGGCCGCGCTCAGCGACGCCGAATTCTGGGACTTCTTCACCACGATGTCGGAGGCGGGGGGGATCTTCGTTTCCGAGAACTTCGTCTCGAACGAGACGTCGTTTCAGGAGGTGATCCCGACGCTCCAGCAGTCGCTCACGCCTAACGGGGTCTACCTCGGCGTCGGCCCGGAGCAGAACTACACGTACATCGCCAATCTCAGGCCGCGGATGGCGGTGATCTTCGACATCCGGCGCCAGAATGCGATGCAGCACCTCATGTACAAGGCGCTCTTCGATCTGTCGCCCACGCGGCCGGAGTTCGTGGCGCGGCTTTTCTCACGTCCCGCGGTGGCGCGGCTGGCGGCGAACACGCCCGTGGCGGAGCTCTTCGACAGCGCGGCGGCGGCGGCTCCGAGCGATTCGGCCTTCACGGCCAATCACGGCGCGATCGTCCGCGTCCTCACGGAGCAGCGCGGATTCGCGCTCACGGCCGAGGATCTCGAGACCATCGAGCACGTGTACCGCACGTTCCATGAGGCGGGGCCGGACATCAATTACGGCTACCGGCCGAACCGTCCGGCCTTCGGCACGACGTATCCGACGTTCGGCATGCTGCAGGCGGCGACGAACGCGGACAGCGTGCAGATGGCCTTCATGGCCACGGAGGAGAACTACCGTTTCGTGCGCGACCTGCACCTCCGCAACCTGATCATCCCCGTCGTCGGCGACTTCGGGGGGCCCAAGGCGATTCGCGCGGTCGGAGAGTACCTCCGGAAGCAGGGAATGACGGTCACGGCGTTCTACCTCTCGAACGTGGAGCAGTATCTCTTCCGTGATCCGGGTGCCCCGGAGCGGTTCTATCAGAGCGTGGCGTCGCTCCCGCTCGACAACAGCAGCATGTTCATCCGTTCGGTCCCGCGGACCGGCTTCGGCGGGGCGACCTTCTTCCGGGGCCCCGGACTGCCGATCGGCGGATTCGGTGGCGGGTCGAGCGTGAGCATAACGATTCGTGACAGCGCCGGGACCCGTGTCATGACGATCGTCCGGGACAGCGCGGGGGTACCCGTGTCCACCACCACGCGCGACAGCGGCGGGGTGCCGTTCCTGATCACGACGCGCGACAGCGCGGGGCGGGTCGTCGCGACGCCGGCGGACACGGCGCGGGCCGCGGCCGTCCGCCTGGACAGCATGGTGACGTTCGCCGTGCGGATGCTCGGCGCTGCCCGCGACACGATCGTGCGCCGCGACACGGTCCCGCTCTCGTACTCCGCGGTGAGCCCGAGAGCCCTGACGTCGCCGCCTCGCGTGATCATGGGCGGCCTGCTCACGTCGGGGCTCGCGTCGATCCGCGAGACGCTCGACTCCGTTTATGCCGGACGGGTCACGTCGTATCAGAGCGTCATCGCGATGACGAAGACCGGCGGGTGGAAGTAGCCGCGCGACCCTAACGGGTGGGACTGCCGGGGGTGTCGGTCGCGTGACGAGCGCTGCCTACTAGGGCTTTGGTCTAGTTGCCCGGTCCGCGCCCGCGATCAAGACTGCGCGGGCAGTCGGCGCACGCTCATTTCCCGTGGCCCGAGGAGTGACGCCGGGAAGCGCGCGACGCCGCGGCGGGTGGCCGTGGCGCGGATTGCTGGAGGATCGCGCATGGCCTCTCTCGTCAATTCCATCACCGAGCTCGTCACGCCCGATATGGCGAGTCGCGTCGCCACCACGCTCGGCGAGTCGGACACAGCAGTCACCCGCGGACTCCGCGCAGGAATCTCTTCCGTGCTCGCCGGTCTCGTGAACAGGACCGGCGACTCGGGTGCGATGTCCCGTGTCTACGAGATGGCGACGCATCGCGAGAACGATCTGGACGCCCTGGGTGACGTGGCGAGCAACATCACGCGATCGATGACCGGCGCGGTCCGAACGGGGGGAGTCGCGGATGCACTCCTGTCGACGCTGTTCGGCGGACGCTCGAGCGAGGTCGGCCACCTCGTGGCGCGGACGGCCGGATTCCAGAAGTCGTCGTCGGGTTCGATGATCCTGTCCGCGGCGGCGCCGATGGTCCTGGGATTCCTGGGCCGGACGGTCCGGGATCGTTCGCTGGGTGTGTCACAGTTCACCAGCCTGATCGCATCCCAGCGCGACAGCATCCTCGACGCGGCCCCGATGGGCCTGGGGAACCTGCTGGACACGGAGTCGGCGGCACGTGTGGGGGGTCCCGCCTACAGGCGGGAAGAGACGCACGTGCCGCCACCCCGTACGGCGCAGCAACGCGAGAAGAGCGGTGGTGGATGGCTCTGGCCCCTGCTGGGGGGCGCCGCCGTCCTGGCCCTGCTCTGGGCCGTCCTGGGGCGGGATCGGACTCCTCAGACCACCGCCCGGGCTGCCGACACCGTCGCGGGGACCGCGGCCGGCGCCGCGCGACGCACGGTGGATACGGCGGCCGGTACCGTCGCCGGTGTCGCGCGCGACCTCGGCGCCAGCACCAGGCACATGCTCCCGGGCGGCGTCGCCCTCGACGTCCCGGAGCGTGGGATCGAATCGAGGCTCATCGGATTCATCGCAGACGAGAGGCGTCCCGTGAACGACACGACCTGGTTCAACTTCGATCGGCTCACGTTCGCCACCGGATCCGCAACGATTCTGCCGGATTCCAGGGAGCAGCTGGACAACATCGCCGCGATTCTCAAAGCCTACACGAACGTGCGCGTGAGGATCGGCGGCTACACCGACAGCAGCGGCGACGTGACCACCAACATCCGGCTCTCGCAGCAGCGCGCCGAGGCCGTCAGGCAGGCGCTGATCGGCCGGGGTGTCGCGGCATCCCGCCTGACCGCGGAGGGGTACGGTGCGGCGCATCCCGTCGCCGACAACACCACGGAGGCGGGACGCGCCCAGAATCGGCGCATCGCATTGCGCGTCATGGCGAAGTGACGGGGGGTCAGTGAGCGCCTCCCGATGCGAGCGGCGCTCCCGACGCACGACCGGAGACGGAGCGCCTCGTTGCAGCACGGGGGCATGAGAGGAGCGGGTGGATATCCTCCCGGATCCACCCCGGGGCCTGTCAGGACACACACCACGTGCCCGGACAGGCCTTTCGCATGACCGCACCTCCGCCGCTGTCGCCCGCCCGGGTGCCCTTGACGTTTTCCGCTCTTCACTGAAGATTCTTCAGTGAAGCTTCTTCAGGGGGCGCGCGGCGCATGCAGGTCATCAAGGGAACGCTGGATCTCATCGTCCTCAAGACGCTCTCCTGGGGGCCCCGGCACGGCTTCGCGATCGCGGCGTGGATCGAGCAGAAGTTCGGCGGTGAGCTGATCCTGGAGGAGGGCGCCCTCTACCAGTCGCTGCGCCGCATGGAGGAGCGTGGGTGGATCACCGGTGAGTGGGGCGTCTCCGACAACAACCGGCGTGCCCGGTACTACCGTCTCACGCCCGTCGGACGACAGCAGCTCCGCGCCGAGACCGCGTCGTGGGAACGCTACAGCGCCGCCCTCACTCGCGTGCTGCGCACGACCTGAGCCGCGATGCCGAAGGTCCTGTCTCTGAGCGACCTGCTGCTGCGCGGGCGTGGCGCGGTCTCCAACGACGTCGACGAGGAGATCGCCCTGCACATCGACGCACGGGCCCGCGCGCTCGTGCAAGAAGGCCTGTCGCCGGACGCCGCGCGCGCCGAAGCCCTGCGCCGCTTCGGCGATGTCTCTGCAACCCGCCGCTCGATGGTCACGAGCGCGATGCGCCAGCGGGGGCGCGCGCGGCGGCGTGACCAGATGGAGAACACGCTCATGGATCTGCGCCACACGGTGCGCCAGCTCCGCCGCTCGCCCGGCTTCGCGAGCGCCGTCGTCATCACGCTGGCGCTGGGCATCGGCGCCACGTCGGCGATGTTCGGTGTCCTCGACCGCCTGCTGCTGCGTCCGCCGTCCGATGTGCGCGAGCCGGAGCGGCTGGGCCGCCTCTATCTGCATCGCCTCGACGAGGGACAGGAGATCACGATCACCGAGGTGTCGTACCACCGGTTCGACGAGCTGCGCCGCGGCGCCGCGGCCGCGATCGACGTGGCGGCAGCGTATTACGGACCCGTCGTCACGGGGAACAGCGAGAACGCGCGACAGGTGCGCGGCGCGCTGGTTTCGGGCAACTTCTGGTCCGTGCTCGGTGCGCGCCCGGCGCTCGGACGCTTCTTCACGCTCGCCGACGAGACGCCCCCGGACGGGACGCCGCTCGCCGTTCTGGGACACGGATTCTGGCGCGACGCATACGGCGCGGACTCCAGCGTGCTGGGGACGACGCTGGACGTCGGCGCGGGGCGTTTCACGATCATCGGCGTCGCACCGCCCGGCTTCACCGGCGACGGCGTCACTCGGGTCGACCTCTGGCTGCCCGCGGCCACGGCACGCGCCGTCTTCACGCACCTGGACGCCGAGTGGATCGGCCGGCACAACTTCTCGTGGCTGAGCCTGATCGGTCGGCTCCAGCCGGGCATGAGCCCGCCCCAGGCCGAAGCCCTCCTGGGTGCGGCGTACCGCCACAGCCTCGATGCCGTACGCGGACCCACACCCGGCGCGGAACGCGCGCCGCGGGCCAGCCTCTGGCCACTCCTGCTCGAACGCGGTCCGGAGCGCACCGACGGGACGCGCGTGGCGATGTGGGTCGGGGCCGTGGCGCTCCTCGTCCTCCTGCTGGCCTGCGCGAACGTCGCCAATCTGCTCCTCGCGCGCGGACTGCGGCGCCGCAACGAGATCGCGGTACGCCTCGCCCTGGGTGTGAGTCGGGCGCGACTCGTCAGGCAGCTTCTGGTCGAGAGCCTCCTGCTCGCGGCGCTGGGCGCCGCGGCCGGCATGGTCCTGGCCTGGCAGTCGAGCGGGTTTCTCTACGCCACGCTGTTTCCCGGCCTGGAGATCGCGGCCTCCGCGTTCGACCGTCGCATCCTGCTGTTCGCCGCGCTCATGGGGCTCGCGGCCTGCCTCCTGAGCGGCCTCGGACCCGCGCTGTACGCCTCGCGCGCCGACCTGCGCAGCATGATGGGCACGGCGAGCCGCTCACACGGCCACCGCTCCGCGCTGCGGACCGGATTGCTGGTGGCCCAGGCGGCGCTCTCGACGATCCTGCTGGTCGGCGCGGGGCTCTTCGTCCGCAGCCTCCGCGAGGCGCGTTCGACGGATCTCGGCTTCGACGCCGACCGCCTGGTGGTCGCCCGCATTCAGGTGCGCTCGGCTACAGGGCTGCCGGGCGGGAGCAGCCCCGTGTACCGGGAGTTCCTGGAACCGCTGCGCGGCGTCCCTGGCGTGACCGCCGCAACCACGACGCTGCAGATCCCGTTCTCCACGTCGGGCTCCACGTCGCTCGCCGTGCCGGGCATCGATTCCGTGGAACGCTTCGGCCAGTTCCGGCTCAACGGCGTGGGTGAGGACTACTTCGAAACCACGGGGACGCGGATCCTGCAGGGTCGCGCCCTGAACCGCAATGACCGCGCCGGTTCACCCCTGGTGCTCGTGGTGAGCGATTCCATGGCGCGTGTTCTCTGGCCCGGCGAAAGCGCGCTCGGCAAGTGTGTGCAGGTCGGTGGGCCGCACGCCCCGTGCTCCGAGGTCGTCGGTGTTGCCGCGAACATTCACCAGTACGACATCCGCGCGGAGCCCTCGCTGCAGTACTGGTTTCCCGAGTCGCAGAATCAGGGAAACAACAGCGGGGCGTTCGGTGTCCTCGCGCGGGTGCAAGGCGATCCGGCCGCGATGCTCCCCGCGGTCCGGCGGGCGCTCGAGCCGCACGTTCCGGGCTCGGCATTTCTGACGGTGCGTACGCTGCGTGAATCGGTGGATCGCGTGCTGCGCCCGTGGCGCCTGGGCGCGGCGATGTTCGGCCTCTTCGGCCTTCTCGGGCTCGTGATCGCGGCGGTCGGACTGTACAGCGTGCTGGCGTACTCCGTCGGCCAGCGCCGGCGGGAGATCGGCGTACGCTCAGCGCTCGGCGCGCAACGCATCCGGGTCATGCGGATGGTGCTGTCACAGGGGCTGTGCGCCACAGGCATCGGGGTCGGCATTGGCCTGCTCGTCGTTCTGGCCGTGGGGCGTTGGCTCGAGCCCTTGCTCGTGGGCGTGGGGCCGCGCGATCCGATGGTACTGGCGCTCGTGGCCACGACGCTGCTCGGCACCGCGTTGCTCGCGAGCGTGGTGCCGGCGTGGCGCGCGACCCGCGTGGATCCGGCGCTCGCGTTGCGCGAGGAGTAGGCGGAGAACCCGCCATACCCCGCGCAACGTCGCGATCTACCGGGCCTCGAGCAGAGGCAGAACCTGGAACGTCTGCGAAGGACCGATGGGGGTGACGGTGGTGCCGGCCATCCGGCCGATCGACGCCGTGTAGACGCCGTCGGGCACGCGGCCGCCGCCACCACCACCACGACCACCGCGTCCTCCGCCCCCGCTCTCGCCGGTGCACGACTGCAGCTCCGGTTCCTCGTTCGCCGCCGTGGAGTCCGGCGGCGTCGGGGCGGCGCCGCCACCACCGCGACCCCCGGCAGCACCGGCACCCCCCGCGCCACCGCGACCTGCGCCACCGCCCACCGGCGTGTCACCCGTGAGCGGCCAGGCCACGCGCCGGAGACCAGGCGTCTTTTCCAGCTCGCAGCGGCGCACGCGTGTCCCCGCCTGATTCTCGATCGTGAGCACGAGCTTCTGATCGGCGGGGAGCGCCTGCCTGACGTGGTACGTGAACACCGCACCGAAGGGCGGGTTCGGGCGCTGGTAGTTGCCCGACAGCGCGCCGATGCCCACGCTCCCGGCGGGCATGAGGCCTGTCTGGTTGAACGAGTACGCGTGCCGCAGCGGGAAGAGCCGCGCCTCTTCGCCGAGTGAGCCCGGCGTGATCTCGCGCAGCGCGCTGTAGTCGTCGAGGATGTAGAAACCACGTCCGAAGGTGGCGAGCATGAGATCCGTCTCGCGCTTCTGCACGTGCATGTCGCGCACCTGGATCGACGGCATGCCGCCGGCGAGCTTCGTCCAGTTCGCGCCGCCGTCCACCGTGACGAAGACGCCGAACTCGGTGCCGGCGAAGAGGAGATCGCCGTTCACGTGGTCCTGCACGACCGACCAGACATTGTGCTTCGCCGGGAGGTTTCCTGAGACGTTGGTCCACGTGCGCCCGCGGTCCGTGCTGCGCACGACGTATGGCTTGTAGTCGCCGCGATTCCAGTTGTTCAGGGAGACGAAGACCGTGTTCACGTCGCGCCCCGAGGCCCACACGTCGGTGACGTAGGTGAACTTCGGCACGCCGGGGAAGTCCTCGACGCGGCGCCAGGTCCGGCCGCCGTCCTCCGTCACCTGCACCAGACCGTCGTCCGTGCCGATCCAGATGAGCCCCTCGAGCAGCGGCGATTCGTCGATCGTCACGATGTTGCTGAGCGCCGTGGTGGAGCCGTTCAGCGCGACGGACCCCTGCGGCCAGACCTTCCCCATGATCGGCAGCGTGTCGCGATCGAGGTTCCGCGAGAGGTCCGGGCTGATGCGGGTCCAGCTGTCGCCGCGATTGTCGCTGCGGTACAGGAACTGGCTTCCGAAGTAGATCCGCGTGGAGAGGTGCGGGCTGATGGAAAGCGGCGCATCCCAGTTCCAGCGATCGGCTGGTGCGGCTGCTCCGCCGCCACGTCCCTGTGGTGCGCCCCCGCGCCCGGCGGCTTCACCCCCCTCGTCGTCGCCCCCTCCGCCCCCTCCGCCCCCTCCGCCACCTCGGCCGCCGCGACCCTGGTTCAGGTTCGGACGGATCCCCTGCCCCCGGCCGGCCCGCACGTCATAACGAGAAAGACCGCCGTTCTGCGACTCCGCATAGATGATGTTCTGGTCCTCCGGGTCGCCGCGCGTCTGGAAGCCGTCGCCGCCCGCCACGATGAACCAGTCGCTGTTCCGGATCCCCCACGGATTCGTGGTGCGCGAGGGGCCGCACATCGAGAAGTTGTCCTGCGTGCCGCCGCAGACGCGGTAGAACGGCTTCGCGTTGTCCACCGAGCCGCGGTAGTACTGCGTGATCGGCAGATTGCCGAAGAAGCGCCAGGTAGCGCCGTTGTCGTAGCTCTCGTACAGACCGCCGTCGTTGCCCAGCAGCAGATGATTCCGGTTCTGCGGGTCGAACTCCAGCGCATGGTGATCCACGTGCACGGGGTTGTCCTGCCCCGGGCCCTGGTCCCATCCCGCTGCGCTCCACGTATTTCCCCAGTCGGTGGTCCGGGCGATGTTGACCGCCATGGAGTACATCGTCCCGGGGCGCCACGGATCGACGATGATCTCGGAGTAGTACTGCCCCGTTCCCGTGCTGAACCAGGTGTGCGTGGTGGTGTCGATCGGCACCGATGTGCCGGCGCAGTTGGCGTTCAGGCTGTCGGCGATCGCGCTTCCCCGCCCGCCGCCGCGGCCGCCGCCGCGTCCACCGCCACCGCCCCCGCGGCCGGCGCGTCCCGGCGGAATGACCTGCCTGGCGTAGCGCGTCCAGCTCGCCCCGCCGTTGGTCGACTTGAAGAAGCCATTCCCGCCCTGCGCCTCGACCAGCGCGTAGACCTCCGTGGTTCCGCCGCGCGCAGCGACGGCGAGCCCGATGCGGCCGATGTCGCACCGCGGCAGCCCGTTCGTGAGCTTCGTCCAGCTGCGGCCGCCGTTCGTGGACTTGTGGATCCCCGCCTCGCGCCCGCCGCCGATCGCCTGCCCCACGTGCCGCCGCCGCTGATACGCCGAGGCGTACAGTACGTCGGGGTTGCGGGGATCGAGCACCAGATCGCTGATCCCCGTGTTCTCGCTGATCTCGAGCACGGCGCTCCACGTCGCGCCGCCGTTGGTCGTCTTGTACAGCCCGCGCTCGCCGCCTGGCGAGAAGAGCGGCCCCTGCGATGCTACGTACACCACGTTGGAGTTGCGCGGGTCGATCAAGATCTTCCCGATGTGCTCCGACGTCTCGAGCCCGACGCGTTGCCAGGTCTTCCCGGCGTCGGTCGACTTGTAGACGCCGTCACCGAAGTGCGCGCTGCGCTGGCTGTGGTTCTCGCCCGTGCCGAGCCAGACGATGCTGGAGTTGCGCGGGTCCACGACCACGCAGCAGAGCGTGAACGAAGGCCCCTGGTCGAAGATGGGCTCGAAGGTGATGCCGCGGTTCACCGTCTTCCACAGGCCACCGAACGCCGTGGCCACGTACCAGACGTTGCGGTCCCGGGGATCGATCTCGATGTCCGCGATGCGGCCGGTCACGAAGCCCGGGCCGATGGAGCGGAACTCGATGCCCTTGAGGACCTCGGGATCGATGTGGCCGTTCTGGGCGCCGAGCGACGATGAGCCGACGGCCGCCAGGGCGGCGAGCGTACGGAGCGTGAGCTGGAGTCGCATGGGAATCGTGTGTAGCGTCGGAGTCCGGGGAGGCTGGCGACCTAAGGTGTACTCTGCGTGCTCCCATTGCGATAGGGATCGCGGGACGGACCGGAAGTCGGCCGGATCGGCCCCCGTCAACGGCGGGCGAGCGACTCCAGGTAGCGCCAGATGGCCAGGAGCTCCTCGTCCGTCATGCGCGCGTATACGTCCCACGGCATGTACTCGGCGTCGAGCGTCCTGCCGGCGGGGGTCACGCCGTTCCGGATCGTGCCGATGAACTGCGCCTCCGTCCACACGCCAGGCGCCGCGTAGCCGGCGATGTTGGGCGCCGGGCGCGCGCCTTCGTCGAGCGGGGGCCCGCCGCCGAGGTTGGCCCCGTGGCACATCCGGCACATCGCGATCGAGACCAGGTACTCACCGTACGCCGCAGTCACGCCCGGGGGCGGCGTCGGCGCGAGCGGTGCGCGGTGGTCGATGTGCTCCGCGGGGATGAGGGGCATCGCGTCCCGATCGAGCATGCCCAGCGCCACGAGGATCCTGCCTAACGGCCCGGTGCGCATCGGCGGCAATGCGCTGTCCACGGCTGGCACGGATCGCACGTATGCGACGAGGGCGCCGAGATCCTCCGGGCCCAGCCGATTGTACGCATCCGCGTGCATGATCATAAGGCCGCGTCCCTGGGAGTTGACGCCGTGGCGAATCGCGCGGACCAGGTCCGCGTCGGTGTACGCCGGACCGATTCCGCCCCGTCCGGGAGTGAGGTTGGACGCGTACAGCGTGGCCATCATCGGCTCGTCGATGAGCACTCCGCCCTGGAGCTGGTCCCCGTGACAGCCGTGACAGCCGGTCACCGCCTCCGCGAGGTGCCTGCCACGAGCGATGGCTGCGGTGTCGCCGATCGGGATCGAGAGGGCGGGCGGCTGTACATCGTAGCGGCGGTGGATCCGGGACCCTCCGGCCACGTAGAGTCCCGCGCCGGCCAGGAGGAGAAGCGCCACGATCCCGCTCAGACCGATCGCGACGAGTTTCAGCCAACGCTTCATGATCCACCTCCGTGCGTGGACTCCGTTGCGCTGTGGGAGGTCGAGCGCCGGATCGCGCGACCCGCGCCACCACCCGGCGGAATAGAACATGTCCGGGCCGCGACGACCACCCTGCTCTGCCGATGCCTGGACCTCCTGCACGCCTCCTCGGCGCGAGCCATCCCGCGCTCCGCGCAACCGTCGCCCCGGGTGTTCAGCGCCAGGCCGCCGCGCGAGGAAGCCCCACCGGAATCTCGGACGCCCGATGGGCTCTTCCGAGCGGCCGCGGTTGCCCGTAGTGTACCGGCCACCTGCCGATCGAGCCTGCGCGGCTCCCCCCATGGCCACCTCCGTGGCATCACTCCCTGCGGGCCCTGACGCACCGGCCACTGACGTGCCGGCGCGCACCGCTGAGCGCATCGAAGTGCTGGACGTGCTGCGCGGGGTCGCCCTGGTCGGCATGTTCGTGGTGCACTTCAACTATTACGAGAGCACCCCGCGCGGGGTGGAGCCCGGACCCGCCGCCGCCTTCGTGGAGCGCTTCATCGGACTCCTGGTCGAGGGCCGCTTCTATGCGATCTTCGGAATGCTCTTCGGCGTGGGCTTCGCCGTGCAGCTCGCGCGCGCCGACGCCCGCGGCGAGCGGTTCGTGCTGCGGTTCCTCCGGCGGCTCCTCGCGCTCGCCGTCTTCGGTTTCATCGCCGAGGGCATCTTCGGCTACAACGTGCTGTTCGGGTATGCAATGTGGGGGATCCCGCTCCTGTTCGTGCGGCGCTGGTCCACGCCGGCGCTCGTCGCCCTCGTGCTGCTGTGCGCCGCGTCGCGCCCGCTGTACAACCTCGGGCGGATCGCGCTCTACAGCACGAGGCCCGATGGCATGGCCCAGTTCGCGGCGGCGAACCAGGCGCGCATCGCACACTTCACCGCGGCGCGTGAGGCGACGGAGTCGGCCGAGCAGGCCGCGGACTGGAAGACCGTGGTGGCCGCGCGCGTCGCGTTCATGCCGAAGTTCCACCGGCAATGGAGCGTGCTGCCGAACGGCAGCTTCACGCTCTTTCTGCTGGGGATGATTGCGTTCCGGCTCGGCCTGTTCGATCGGCCGGAGCGGCATCGCCGGCTTATCGTGGCGCTGATGATCGGCGGCGCGGCGTCGTGGGCTTTCGCGATATGGGGGCTCCCTATCGGGGGCCCGACGGCGGCGGCGCCACCCGCGCAGGGAGCCGTGCTTCATGCAGCGGCGAGCATCGCCCGGTTGAACGCGTTCATGCTGATTCGCGATCAGTGGCTCGCCTTCACGTACATCGGCGCCGTGCTGCTTCTGGTGTCGGGGAGGAGTTCCGCGGCATGGCGCCGGCGGCTGTCGCCGCTGGGCTGGGCCGGACGCATGGCCCTCACGAACTACATGATGCAGGTGATCCTGCTCGATGTGCTCTTCACGCCGCACGGCCTGGGGTTGCAGGTCCCGGCCCTCATGGTGTTTGGCGGTGCGCTGCTCCTGTTCGTGGCGCAGGTACTCGTGAGCCGATGGTGGCTCACGCGGTTCACGGCGGGGCCGCTGGAGTGGATCTGGCGCTGGTTCACGTACTGGAAGCGTCCGGCGCTGCAGCGCGCGGTTGCGGCGCCGCCGGTGGCGGCGCCCGCCTGACGAGTCCCAGCAGGCTCAGTCGTTCGCCGTGGGCCCTCGCGCGGCGCGATCGATCTGCCGGATCGCGCCGAGGTGGTACGCGAGGTGCGCGATGCTGCCGATGACCCCCCGCAGTTCCGGCTTCGTCACGTCGCGCGGCCGGCCCAGCGCATCGAGCCACTGACGGCATTCCGCGGCGAGGGCATCCCGTAGCCGCTTCCATGCGTCGTCGCTGACCGATGTCGTCTGCCACGCCACCCGCCAGTCGGCGTCGGACCAGGGATCCGCCTCGCCGGCCGCCCAGCGGTTCATGAGCGACAGGCCGTAGCGCAGGTGCTCGACGTGCCCGGCGATCGTGGCCCCTCCCTCGCTCGACCTCGATGCGTCGGCCGCGGACAGGCGATCGAGCGATCCGAGCAGGCCCGCATCGCCACGGTTGAGGATGTAGTTGAAGCTGGCCTGCGCGCCGTCCACGAGCTCCGAGAAGAGCCGCGTGAGCGAGCTGGACATGTCCTGTGTGTTCACGTGGTCACCCCCTCTCGCGCCAGGGCGTTGATCTCGGCCGCTTCGATCACGCCTCGCCGTGGTCCATCGCGCGCAGCGGCGATCATCGCGCGTCCGAGACGTTGCGTCGTGGTCACCGAGCCGGGAAAGAACCGCAGGAGCAGTGGATTCAGGGGACGCGTGAGCGCGTACACCACGTTGTACCACCCCGTGCGCGAACGGATACCATCGAGCGGAATGATGAGTCCGGGCCGGAACAGGCAGGCACGCACCGGCAGCGCGAGCAGTGCGTTCTCCGTGCGCCCCTTGACGCGTGCCCACATCGACCGGCCGCGCTCCGACGAGTCCGCCCCCTGCCCCGACACGTAGACCAGGGTGATGCCGGGATTCAGCCGAACCACGGGGCTCGCGATCGCCAGAGTGAGGTCGTACGTCACGGCCGTGTACTCCGCCTCGCTGCGTCCGACCGCGGTGACTCCCAGGCAGAGGAAGCACGCCCCGAACCCGGTCAGCGATGGTTCCACCGCCGCGAGATCGGCGAGGTCGGCGACGATCAACTCGCGCAGCTTCTCATGTTGCTGGCCGATCGGGCGCCGGCCCACGGCCACGACCTCGGACACACCGCGATCCGCCAGGCATTCGCGGAGCACGCCCTGGCCGATCATCCCGGTGGCGCCAAAGAGCAGGACACGCATGTGCGGTGAAGCAAGGTAGCGGCCCCCGGCGAAAGCCGGGAAGACCGCCCCCGGATCACCGGGACCGTCACGGACTCCTGAGCGAGTCCACCGGATCGGCGCGCGCCGCCCGCCGGGCGGGCAGGTACGCGGCAATCCCCGCCGTGACGAGCAGCAGCGTCGTCGCGGTGACGAATGTGGTCGCGTCGCCCGCGCCCACGCCGAACAGCATGCCTCGAAGGCCCCGCGCGGCGACGAAGGCGAGCAGCGCCCCGGCGCACACTCCGAGGCCGACGGTCACCAGCGACTCGCCCACGACCATGCGCATGATCCGCCCGGCCGATGCGCCGAGGGCAGCACGGATGCCCAGCTCCTGTGTGCGACGCCCCACGGTGAACGACACGACGGCGTACACGCCGAGACTCGCGAGCAGCAGGCCGAGCAGCGAGAAGGCACCGAGCAGCATCGCCGCCACGCGCGGCTGCGCCAGCGCATTGCCAAGGTGGGCCTCCATCGTCAGGAGCCGCGTCACGGGAAGCGTCGATCGCACGTCGCGCAGCGCCTGCCGCAGCGCGCCGGTGATCAGCCCCGGATCGCCCGCGGATCGCACCACGACCGACACCACGACGACGTTGGCCTGGTCGACCGTGTAGTAGATCATGGGCGTGGGCGACTCCTGAAGGGTATTCACCTTCACGTCGCCGACGACGCCGATCACGTCGACCCACGCGCTGTCGCCGGCGCCCTGCGCGCGGATGCGGCCGCCCACGGCGTCTCCGTTCCAGTATTGCCTCGCGGCGGCCGCGTTCACCACGACCACGGGCGGCGCTCCGCGACGATCCTCGGATGAGAAGGTGCGCCCGGCAATCGTGCGGATGCCCATCGTCTCGAAGTAGTTCCGGCTCACGTACGCGAACGGCAGTTCGACCGCGTCGGTCCCGCTGGCGGTCCGATAGTTCTCGATCACCTGCGTCGTGCTTCCGCCGCGCGACACCGGAAGACGTGTCGTCACGGCCGCGGCCTCCACTCCGGGCAGCGCCTCGACCCGCTCGAGCAGTTGCGCGAGGACGACGCCGGTCTCCGCCGGGGCGACCCCGCCCTGTCGCAGGTTCGTCCCCATCACGGCGATGCGTTCCGCCTCGACGCCCAGGTCCACACGCTCCGCGTTGGCCAGGCTGCGCACCAGCAGACCCGCTCCGATGACGAGGACCATCGACACCGCCACCTGAACGACGACCAGCGCCCCACGCACGAGGGAGGTCTGGCGCCCGGCCGAGTGCCCGCGCGCCTCGTCGCGCAGTGTGGACGCGATGCCGGTACGGGTCGCACGTACCGCGGGCAGGAGCCCGAAGATGATGCCGGTCAGCAGCGTGAGCAGCACGCCGAACGCCAGGACGCGCCCGTCGAATCCGGTGTCGAGCGCGCCGCCGGGCGTCGGGATCGGCAGGCTGGGCAGCGCGCGCATCGCCCAGGCTCCCAGCGTGAGCCCGCCGGCTCCGCCTAACGACGCGAGCAGCAGCGCCTCGAGCATGAGCAGCCGCATCACCCGTGTCCGGCTCGCGCCGAGGGCCTCGCGCACCGCGATCTCCGACGAGCGCGAGATGCCACGGGCCAGCAGAAGGTTCGCCAGGTTGCTGCACGTGAGCAGCAACACGAGCCCCGCGACGAAGGACAGCCCGACGTTCACGCCCCTCAGGGAACGATCCGCGTCCGGATGAAAGCGTACCTCATCGTGGGCGAACACCGTGATCCCGCGGCCCCGATCGATCGCAGGGTACAGCTCACCCATCCGAAGTGCCGCCGCGCGCATGGCCGCGCGGGCCTGCTCGACCGTGACGCCCGGAGCCAGACGCGCCTTGATCTGATACCAGTGGTCCTCGCGGCGGTCGAGATTCGCGACACGGCCCGGGCCACCAACGGGAGTACTCGAGATCGAGAGCCACAAGTCCGTCACGAGCGCCCCGGCTTCACCGTTGAACGGCTCCGGACCGATGCCGATGATCGTGACGAGCTGATTGTTCAGCCGAATGGTCGAGCCAACCACGCCGGGATCTGCGCCAAGCTGTCCCTTCCACGTCCGGTGACTGATCACGCCCACCATGTCGCTGCCGACCCGGTCGTGTTCCGGATCGAACCATCGGCCGGCGAACGGCCTGAGGCCAAGCATCGGGAGATAGCTCGCGGTCGCGTAGGTCACCGCTACGGGCCGCGCTCCGTCCACCGTTTCCCAGATCGCTCCGTCCGGCGACACCGCCGCCACGCCCGCGAAGATGTCGGTGTGCGCCGCGATGTCACGGTACGCGGGGAACGCGGTCGAACCGGGATCGCCGTCGTCCGAATCCTGGTAGATGTGGACCAGTCGCTCCGGATTCGCGAACGGCACCGGCCGATACACCAGCGTGTCCACCAGATTGAAGACCGTCGCATTCAGCCCGATGCCGACCGCCAGCAGGAGGACTGCCGAGATCGTGAAGAAGGGCGACTTGCGGAGCCGCCTGGCGGCGTGGCGCAGATCGTAGACGAGAGACGACATGGGCTCCCCCCGGGAGACGACGACCGGACGAACGGATGGACGGAGATGCTCGGCGGCAGCTGTCGTGAAAACGTCGCGCAGCATGACGAGCCAGAAATGAAGCGTCGCGACGGCGCCCAACGCGCGGGCGCGCGTCAGACGCTGGGCGAAGAACGCGGCCATGTCATCGCCGTGCGCGTCCCGGAAGTCGCGCGGGAAGAGGCGCAGGAGAGCGGCGAAGCACCGCGTGTGAAGATCCCGCGGCGGGAGTTCGCGGTCGTCGCTCATCCCTGCTCCGGGAGGAGCTTCCGCTCGCGCGCCACCTTGGCGATGCGGGAGAGTTGCGCCGCTTCGGTCGCGGCGCGCCGACGCCCTTCGGCGGTGATCGTGTAGTATCTGCGCCGTGGGTCCGTATCTCTCTCGGGCGCGCGCGCCTCTCGGATCAGCCCGCTGTCGATCAGCAGCCCGATGGTGCGATACAGTGTTCCCGGCCCGAGGTCCACCGCGCCCTCCGTGGTGCGCGCGACCGAGTCCGCGATGCCGAGGCCGTGGAGGTCACGCTCCGCGAGCGCGAGGAGGATGTGGAACGCGGGGCGAGTGATCTCGGCTGCCAGTGGAAGACGGGGCACGGTATGATACCACGGTTCTGGAGGGATGCCCGCGACGCGCGCAACGCCGAATATATCAATAATGGATATATACGGGGTCGGGAGCAAGATGTTTCAGTGCTGCGGCGACCGCCCTGTGTCATTCCGAGGAGCCGCAGGCGACGAGGAATCCAGCCCGGTGTGCGGGTGGCCGGCCACGGGGCAGGGTGAGCAGATCCCTCCTCGCCACGCTCGTCGGGATGACAGCCGGGGAGAAACGCGCGTCGGGACGACAGCGGGGAGGAGACCTTCCCTCGCGTCGACGGTTCAGGCCAGGCTCACGTCCACCTGATTGTCGTAGAACGTCGCCCCACCGCCCAGATCCGTCTCACGCTGGCTCGTGGTCTCGTTCGCGTTGTGTCCGTCGGGCGCGTACTTCGTCCACCAGATCGACGGTGCCCAGACCACGCCACGCTTCACGTTCTCCTCCACGCGCGCGATCGCCCGGAATCCGCCGCGATCGTTCCGGATCTCCACCTCGTCACCCGCCCGGATCCCGCGCGGCGCCGCATCGTCGGGATGCAGGATGCACTCGGGACGCCGCACGCTCCGCCGCAGCGTGTCGACGTTCACGAAGGTGGAGTTCAGGAACTGGTGCGCCGGCGAGGAGATCAGCGTGAGCGGCCAGCGCGCCACGAGCTCGGGGTCGCGCTCCACGCTCTCGTACGGTGGGATGTACGTGGGCAGCGGGTCGAACCCCATCTCGGCCAGGCGCTCACTGTAGAACTCGCACTTCCCGCTTGGCGTGAGGAACTCGCCGCTGGCGAAGGGCGCGTAGGGACGCGGGATGTTGAGCCGCACCCATCCCTGCTCGAGCAGCGCCTCGAACGTCACGCCCTTCATGCGCTCGTGCTTCGTGTCGAGCGCCTGACGAATGAGCGCGAGGTCGTCGTCCCGGAACCACTCCTGCGTGAGCCCCATGGCGCGCGCGAGGCGCCGGAAGATCTCCGTGTTCGGGAGCGCCTCGCCGATGGGAGCGATCGCGGGGCGGTTGAGCGTGGCGTAGTGATGTCCGTAGGCCAGGTGCACGTCCCAGTGCTCGAGCTGCGTCGTGGCGGGGAGCACGTAGTCGGCCCAGTCGGCGGTGTCGGTCTGGAAGTGTTCCAGCACCACCGTGAAGAGGTCCTCGCGGCCGAGGCCGCGGCGCACGGCGGTGAGATCGGGGGCCACCGCGGCGGGGTTCGAGTTGTACACCACGAGCGCCTTCACTGGTGGGCCGCCCACGCCCGCGTCAGGCAGCGTGAGCGCGTCGCCCAGACGGATCATGTTGATCGTGCGCGCGGGCGGGCCGGCGTCGAGACGATGGAGCGCCGCGGTGTTGAAGGCGAAGTTCTTGCTCGTGGAGAGCTGCACCCCGCCCCCGGGATGGCGCCAGTGACCGGTGATCGCGGGGAGGCAGGCGATGGTGCGCACCGCCATGCCGCCGCCGGCGTGGCGCTGCAGCCCGTAGTTCACGCGGATGAAGGCATTGCGCGAGCGGCCGTAGCGCCGGCCCAGCGACACCACCGTCTCGGCCGGGATCCCGGTGGTCTCCGCCGCGCGCTCGGGGCCCCATTCGCAGGCCCGCCGGCGGAGCGGCTCGGCGCCTGACGTGTGGCGCTCCAGGAAGTCGTCGTCCTGGAGCCCCTCGGCAAAGATCACGTGCATCATGCCGAGCGCGAGCGCCGCGTCGGTACCGGGACGGATGGCGACCCACTCGTCGCACTGCTGCGCCGTGCGCGTGCGGATCGGATCGATGCAGATGATGGGCGCACCCTTCTCGCGCGCCTGCAGCACGAAGGGCCAGAGGTGCGGGTTCGCCGTGAGGGTATTGGTTCCCCACAGGAGCACGAGATCGCACTCTCCCATGGATTCCGCGTCGGCGCCGATGTTCGCGCCCACGGTCATCCGCATCCCCGCTCCGCCCGCGGTGGAGCAGATCGTCCGGTCGAGCCGCGACGCGCCTAACGTGTGGAAGAAGCGCCGGTCCATCGACTCGCCCTGCAGATACCCCATCGTGCCGGCGTACGAATACGGAAGTATCGCTTCCGCTCCGTGGGCCTCGATCACGCCCTGCAGTCGACCCGCGATGTCGGCGAGCGCATCATCCCACGAGACCCGCTCGAATCTCCCCGCCCCCCTGGGCCCGATCCGCTTGAGCGGGTGCGTGAGCCGCTCGGGATGATACGTGCGCTCGAGGTAGCGGTTGACCTTGGCGCAGAGGAAGCCCTGCGTGACCGGATGGTCGGGGTCGCCCTGGATCCGGACCGCACGACCGTCCTCCACGGTCGTGATCATCGCGCACGTGTCGGGGCAGTCGTGCGGGCACGCGCCGCGCACGGTGCCGGTGCTCAGGGGGAGGACGGCGGCCATGGTACCCTGGAAGATAGCCTCGCCGGGGGCGGCTACACATCCACCGCCCCCAGGCGCCCTCCGCCGTCAGTGCGTCGCCTCCGCCGGCCGTCGCGCGTGCTGTTCGGCCCACGCGAGCGCGTAGTCCGCGACCTCCTCCCAGCCGCGCTGCGCGGAAAGCAGATGCGAACGCCCCGCGAACTCCTTCACCTCGGTGACGGTGTTCGACTTGTAGTGCTTCGCGTTGGAGCGCTGCACCGAGGGAGGCATGAGGTGATCCTCGCTCCCCGAGATGAAGAGAAGCGGCGCTCGCGAATCGTTTCGGTAATCCACCCACGTCTCCTGCGGTCCTGGCGTGACGTTCGCCAGAACGCTGCCGAAGAGGATCGCGCCGGAGGCCGGGATGTGATAGCGCTCGTACAGCGCTCGGGATTCTTCGTCGGTGAACGTGTTCGTGAACGCGTAGTGCCACTGGTCGTGCGTAAACCCCACGGCCTTGTGCCGGTTGGCCGGGTTCTTCAGGATGGGGAACGTGGACTTGAGCTGCGACCACGGCGCCACCAGCACGCCCTCGGTGGGTGCGGAGTTGATGGCCACACCCACCGCCCCCAGGCCGCGATCGAGCAGGAGCTGCACGAACACGCCTCCGGCCGAGTGGCCCATGAGGATGGGCGGCTTGTCGAGACCACGCACGATCCCCTCCAGGTGCTCGCGGATCTGCGGGACCGTCACCTTTTCGATGGGCGAGGGGTCCCGCGTGAGTGCCTCGACCTCCACTTCGAAGCCGGGGTAGGCCGGCGCGAGGACGCGATAGCCGCGGGCCTGATAGCGGGTGATCCAGTGTTCCCAGCTTCGGGGCGTCACCCAGAACCCGTGGATCAGCACGATGGTGTCGGGGGCATTCGAGTCAGTGGTCATGGAAGTCTCCAGGTTCGACTTCAGCGGTGGGCCACGGGATCGGGTGGGCGCCACCGCTGCGAATCGCCCGTCGAACCTAGCCTTGTCCAAGTCGTCCGGCGTAGGACCTTGGGGCAGCTTGCGCGCGATCCCCGGCGCAACCCCCTGCCGTGCCGGGATCTCGTGGCGTGCCGGAGGACGCAGGGCACCGCCACGAATGGGCAGGGGCCATCTCGCTCCAACGGTTCGGTTCGGGCCGGCAACCCTCACACTCCCCCCAGTGTCTGATTCATAACACTGGGGGTTCCGTGGCCGATCCTTTACCGCTCCTGAAGGGCACGCTCGACATCCTCGTCCTCAAGGCGCTGGCCTGGACGCCGATGCACGGCTACGAGATCTCCTCGTGGATCGAGCAGCGGTCCTCGGGATCCTTCGAGGTCGAGGACGGCGCGTTGTACTTCGCGCTCCATCGCCTGGAGGAGCGCGCCTTCATTTCGTCCGAGTGGCGGCTGACCGGGAACAACCGGCGCGCGCGGTACTACCGGCTGCGCCCTGCGGGCCGCGCCCACTTGCGCGCGGAAGGCGCGAACCTCGAGCGCTACGCTCGCGCGCTCACGGACATCCTCGCCGTCCCCACGACGTAGAGGACCGCGCCGTGAGCCCGTCTCGCCGTCTTTTCCAGCTCGGCACGGACCGCCGGCGGGAGGCGCGCGCCGAGATGCGTGAGGAGCTGGAGTACCACCTGAACGCCCGCGTGGTTGACCTCGTGGCACGCGGGATGACACCCG
>DATIGO010000188.1:0-18496 GCA_035454665.1 Gemmatimonadaceae bacterium
GGCGCTTGGACGGTTGAGCGCGGAGTACGACAAGCGGGCGCAGGAGGTCCTCACCGCGGAGCAGCTGGCGCGCTACAACGAGGCGGCGGGGAAAGGGGGAAGGTAGGCACACCCATTCGGGAGGCCGTAATGGACGAGACGACGGTCGGGATGAAGCAGCGCGGTGCGAGGCGGCCCGGAGGCGTCTCACTGGTAGCCCTCCTCCTCGCTGGTCTCGCGGGCCTCTTCGTGATCACCGGGACGCAGTTCGCGCTCGCACCGGAGACGCTCGAGCCGTTGGGCTTCAGGGTGGCGCCGTCATTGGGGCGCAGGCTGCTCGGATTCACGATGTTCGCCGGTATCGGGATGCTCGTTGCTCACCTGGCCCATGGGTTGTGGTTCCTGCGGCGCTTCGCCCGGTCGTACGTCGCCGCCGGCGGCTGGCTCGGCATGGCCGGGTGCGTCGAGCGCGCCCTCAATGGCTCCACGAACTACGTGACGTTGGGGGCCGTGGGCCTCTCCTGTGCCGCGCTCGTCGCGTACATGTCGCTCCCGCAGGTGCGCACCGCGTTTACCGCGGGTGTGGACGGCGCCGGTCGATCGGCGCACGCCACGCCGCCCCAGGCAGACGGGTAATCCGGGCGGCGGGCTGCGGGTTCGTGCGCGCACGCCCATGCCACGCGGACCCCACCGACTCGGGCATCGCCGAGCTCAGTCGCGCCCCTTCCGGCGCTCTCACAGGTCCCCGCGCTACGTTCCCTTGTAGCGATCGCGCGCGAGAGGCCCAGATTTCCGATCGCGCGCGCGCAGAATGTGGCGCCCCCGGCGCGACGCCGAGGACGCCCCGCCCCTTTGCCGCACGGACGGACGAAATGCTCAGGACCTGGATCCACCGCATCAAGCCGGAGCAGGAGTGGCGCCTGCGAACCTGGCTCACCGAGCTCAACGCGCGCGCGGGCGAAGTCCGGGAATCCCTCGCCGGCGCGGGAGTTCGCGCCGAGCAGGCCTTCGTGGTGTCCACAGCGAGTGGACCGCTGCTGGTGTACGTGAGCGACGCCGAGGACCAGCGTCGCGCCGCGCTCGCGTTCGCGGAGTCGAGCGTGCCCGTGGACGTGGAGCACCGGCGGGTGCTGGAGGAGTGCATCGAGGAGACGCTGTACGACGCGCCGCTCTACGATGTCGTGGTCTAGATCGACGGACGACTGGACAGCGGTGACCGACTGGTTGATCTGGCGCGGGAATCCGACGGAGCCGTGACCTCGGACTCCTTGTCGGGGCCGGGCACCGACCGTGCTGACGAAGCGGCGCGCCATCGCGCCCTCATCGCCGCCTTCCGGGATGCATTCGGCGGCGAGCCCGACCTGCTTTCGTCCGCCCCCGGCCGGAACACGGCCATCGGCGATCACCTGGACTATCCGCCGTTGCCGCAGGACGGGACGGCGTCGAGCCAGACCATCGCGTGGGCGACGCGCGAGAATGTCCTCGTGGCCGGCCGGCGGCGCGCCGATCGCGGCATCGGCCTCCTGTCGCTGAACGACGGGAAGAGCTTCGTCGTGGACCTCGACGACCTCGAGGCGCTCGCGCGCGCGGCGGCACACGACCTCCTGCCCGACGTCGACGGCCAGCCGCCCCACTCGTGGGCGATGAGCACACTCGCGCTGTTGTACTCCGCCGCGCGCGGCGTGCCGGACCTGCGTCCCGCGCTGCCCGTCTTCGGCGCCGATCTCGCGTTCGCGGGGAACGTCCCGCAGGGGGCAGGGCAGGGGAGCTCCGCCGCGTTCCTCGTCGCGGTGACCCTCGCGTGCAACGAGGCCTTCGACTGGAGGATCCCGCCCGGCGACGCCTTCGCGCTGGCCGACATCGCGCGCAGCGGCGAGCACCAGGGCTATTCGCCGTTCATCCGGAGAGGACGCGCGGGTTACCTGGATCAGATGGTGAGCCTGACGGCGCGGGAAGGGAAAGCGGTCGTAATCGATCACGGCAACCATGCCGGGCGCGAGTGGGTGGACCTGGCCGTCATCGAATCGCGGGGCTACCGGAACGTCGTCGTGCTCTCCGGGCTGAGCCGTGCTCTCGCGGAGACGGACTACATCACGCGAGTGGACGAGCTGAGCCGATTGCCGTCGGTGCTCAACCGGATCCTCGCGGCACGCCGCGCGGTGTGGGCGGACAAGGCGCACGTCCACCAGTTCACACCCGGGGAGTGGCGTGAGGCGGCGCCCGATCTCGAGCGCGAGGATCCGACACTCGCCCGGCGTGCTCGTTATGTCTTCGAGGAGCGGGAACGCTGCGCGCGCTTTCGGGCGGCGCTCACCGACGGGCGCATCGACGAGCTCCTCGACGTGGTCAATGCGTCCGGCGAAGCCATGTCGATGAACGGACCGTACCAGATCAGCGGCTACAACCGCGTGCCCGCGCGCGCCGAACCCGTCGCCGCGCTGGATCTCCTGCGCGAGATCGTGCTGCGCCACGCCGGGCCGCGATCCGCCGCGCGGCTGATCGGCGGTGGCGGTGCCGGCCCCCTCCTTGCTCTCGTGCCCCAGGCCGTGTGCGACGCGCCCGGTTTCACGCGAGCGATCGCGCAGGAGTGGCTCGAGGCCACGGGTCTCACGGCGCGCGTGACGATGGACGCGCCGGGCCGCGGCGCCGGGGTCGTCTGGCGCCGCGCGGCCACGCGGTGACGGGCGGGGAGGCGCTGCACCCGTGCGGCCGGTGCCACGCCTCCGCGCCGCCTACGGGAACGTGAACCCCGGCCGACCACCTGGCAGCTTCTCCGGAATCAACCGTCGCAGCTTCCGCGGTTCCGCCGCCGGATCGAGCAGTCCGTGACGCACGAAGTCGACGAGCGACGCGAACTCCTCCCCGGTGAGGTCGACAGGTGCGCGCAACCGGCCGTCGAGGCGATCCAGCACCGGCTGCAGGGGGCCGATGGGACCCCGCAGATCGGCCGGGAGACCGGCGGTCGTGTACGTCACGGCCATGGCGCCGGCGTCCAGATGGTAGCGGATCGCATCCTCCAGCCTCACGAAGGCCCCGTTATGCATGAACGCGGACTGCAGGGCCACGTTACGCAGTGGGGAGGTGCGGAAGGCGTACCGGTCCGCCGGATCCCCGGTGACCTGCTCGAGGCCGAAGTCCTCGTTCGCTCCGGGGCCGTCGAACCCCACGTTCGTGAACGAGGGAGAGATCTGCGGAACGCCGGCCACGTGCTGCTGGAAGTCGCTGAACATCTCGTTCGACGTCCCCGAAACGGCATGGCACGTTACGCACCCGCCGCGGCCGAAGAACAGCACGGCGCCTCGCTTCTGCGACGGTGTCAGAGCGCCGTGTACGCCGCGTGCATAACGATCGATCGGCGCGTCCGCGAAGACCAGCGTGAGCTCGAACTCCGCGATCGCGCGGGCGACGTCATCGAACGTGATCGGCGCTCCGGACCGCACATCCGGGAGCGCGCGCGCGAAGAGCCTGCGGTATGACTCGCTCTCGTTGAGGCGCCGCACGACCTCGTTCCGGATGTCGTCGTTGCTGCCGGGAAAATGGAACCCCGCCTGCTCCACCCGCTCGGTTGGCGGGATGAATGCCTGGGCCGTGAGCAGATGCGGGAGGTACGACAGCGTGGTCCCCTCGGGCGCAGGGAAGACGAAGCCCCGGCTGTTGTCGAACGGACTCCCGGACAGCGCGTGGAATCGCGAGTTCCACATCAGCGTGGGGTAGAACGCGGTGTTGAGCACCATCGGTGACCGGCGCTGGTTGCGCGGTCCCGTCCGGCCCGGACCGACGACGCCGTTGTTGCCGATGCCGATCGCGATCGGCTGCGTGTCGCCGAAGCCGTTGGTCGGCGAATGGCATCCGCCGCAGGCGTTGTCGTCGTTGAGCCCCTGGATGGGATCGAACCAGAGCTGCCGCCCCACGTCGGCGAGCTGCCGGTCGAGGCGCCGGCCGAGCCGCTGCTCCAGCGTGCTCGCAATGCGGCCGGTGAATCCGTGGCTCACCAGGTAGCCTCGCAGGGCCGCATCGAGATCGGCCGTGGCAGCGGCCGCGGGAACGACGGCGGCGGATGGCGTGGGCTCATCAGGACGAGTCGGCCCGAGATCCGCACAGCCGGCGAGCGCCGCGCCGAGGAGCCACGGCGCCGCCACGCGACGCATCGTAGTCAGGGTGCGCATTGGCATTCTCCGGAGATGGGGTGAGCGCGGCTCCGGAAACGCCGCCGCGCGGGCCGCGTCCCCGGAGTCGCCAGGGTGATCACTCCTCGCCGCACGACACGCGCGGATTCGATTCCCCGAACAACCCTTCGGGGTTCTGGCGCCAGACCCAGACGTGCAGCGCCCACACGCCAAACTCGTCCTCGGGCTGGAAGGCGTGGCCGAGGAACTGCGGTGGCTGCTGTCCCGGCCAGAGTGCGTAGGGGAGCGCGAACTCCACCCCCACGAGTCTCGGGCGTTGTCCGTTGCGCGCCGGTTCGTAGATCAACGCGTCGGGCGTCTCCGGGTCGATCACGCCGTCGAGCAGCCGCGGGAAATGCACGTACACGATGCCGACAGGGCCCTCACCCGGACGGTTCTCGCACGGGTGCAGCAGCACGAAGCCGTCCGCGAGCGCGACGTCGAGGTCGTGATAGCGCGCCGTGACGCGCTGAAGGTCGGCGATCGCTCCCTCCGTGCCGGCTGCCGGGAGCCCCGCGGCCAGGCTCGCGGTTGGCGTGGCGCGATCGGGGGCGACGACGCCGTCGTTGGCACAAGCGGCGAGCAGCGCCGCGGTCGCGAGCAGGGCAAGCGATTGACGAACCGCCTGCGAGATGGGTTTGTTCATGAGGTTCTCCTGGGATGCGGCGTGAGCGCCGCCGGTGAGTCCGTGGGTGATGGCGAAACCCCTTGCATCCAGGTACTGCGCGGACAGGTGGCGGGATGGGACATGGCATGGCTGGGTCCGCGGTCATCGTCTGCGACATGTGGGACGCGCACCACTGCGTCTCCGCGGCCCGGCGCGTGGCGGAGATGGCGCCGCGCCTGAACGAGACTGCCGCGGGGCTTCGGGCGCGCGGGGCGCTCATCATCCACGCTCCGGGCGACTGCACGGAGTCCTACCGCGACACACCCGCGCGCCTGCGCGCCGTGAATGCCCCCCACGCCGAGGCGCCGGTGCCGTTCGCGTGGAACGGATGGGAGCGGGACCCGCAGGCGCGGCTGCCGGCGACACTCACCGATCCCGGGCCCTGCTCATGCGACGGCACAGCGCCTCCGTGCAGCGATGGCAAGCCGCCGTATCCGTGGACGCGACAGGTCGCCTCGATCGAGATCGCCCAGGGCGACGCGGTGAGCGACGACGGCCAGGAGATCTACAACCTCCTCGAGGCGCGGGGGATCGCGGACGTCATCGTGATGGGCGTCCACACGAACGTCTGCGTCCTGGCTCGCTGGTACGGCATCCGGCAGCTCGTCTTCCTGGGGAAGAAGCCGGTGCTCTGTCGCGACCTCACCGACTCCTTCCATCGGGATCCGCGGGGGCATGCGTGGGGCACGGAGCAGGTGATCGGGCACATCGAACGGCACTGGTGCCCGACGATCACCAGTGATGCGCTGGTCGGCGGCGCGCCGTTCGGGTTCCATGAAGACGCGTGAGGCGGTCGCGCTGATCGCGGACGCCGTTGGCGCGCCGCGGGGAGTGTGGGCGGACCTCGGCGCGGGCAGCGGCACGTTCACCCGGGCGCTCGCGGAGCTGCTCGGCGAGGGCGGCCGTGTGTACGCGGTGGATCGCGACCAAGCGGCCATCGCCGCGCTCCGGCGCATGCCCCCCACGAGTCGCGCCACGGTGGTCCCCGTGCAGGAGGACTTCACGAGGGGCCTCACGCTGCCCGGCGCGACGGAGCCGCTCGATGGCATCCTCTTCGCCAATGCGTTGCACTTCGTGCGCGACGCGGGACGCGTGCTCGGGCGGCTGGTCGAGGCGCTCCGCCCCGGTGGGCGTGTGGTGCTGGTGGAGTACGACCGCCGGGCGGCGAGTCCGTGGGTGCCGTATCCCATATCGGTGGCGGATCTCCCCGCGCTCGCGAGCGCGGCGGGGCTCACGGCGTTCAGCGTGACCGCGACGCGGCCGTCCGCGTACCAGGGCGTGCTCTACGCGGCCTACGCGACGCGGTGATCTGGCGCGGATCCCCTGTCCGGACCGATACTCAGGCCAGCGACCTTTCCCGACCCGAGGCGTTCCCGTGCTGAAGCTTCTTTGCGTCGTCGTTCCGCTCCTGCTCGTGCTCCCGGAGAGCGCGGCGCTGGCGCAGCGACCCGGCGCCTATCTTGCCGAGCTCACCTGGCCCGATGCCGAGCGGCGGTTCCGGGAGGCGCCGGTCGTGATCGTTCCCTTCGGCGCCGGCGCCAAGGAGCACGGGCCACACCTGCCGCTGAGCACCGATCAGATCGTGCTGGAGCATCTGCTGGAGACCGCGGTGGATTCGCTCCCGGTGCTCGTGGCGCCGCCGATTCTGCACGGCTGGTTCCCCGCGTTCCGGGAGTTCCCGGGTACGGGGATCGACGATCCCGACGTCTTCCGGGAGTACGTGCTCGAGGTGGCGCGCTCGCTCGTGCGGCACGGCGCGCGGCGCGTGGTCTTCCTGAACACCGGTATCACCCGCTCCACGGGGCTCCCGTTAGGCATCGTGGCCCGGCAACTGCATACGACCACGCGGGCTCCCACGCTCCTGGTGTCATGGGACGATCTCGAGACGGCGGAGACCGATCGGCTCGCCCAGCAGCGCGCCGGGGGGCATGCCGACGAGATCGAGACGTCGATCGTCCTCGCGTTGCGCCCCGAGCTCGTCCGGATGGACCGGGCCGTGACGGACTACGGAAGCGCGACCGGGACCGTGGCGCCCGGGTATCGTCCGAGCAACTTCTCGCGCAACCGGAACGACCCCGAGTTCTCGGAGACGGGCGTCTTCGGGGATCCACGCCTGGCGACGGTGGAGAAAGGGCGGCGGGCGCTCGCGATCATGCGAACGGAGTGGCTCAAGGCGCTCCGGAACTTCGCGACGGTAGCCCTGCCGGCGCGGTGAGTCGCTCCGTCGCGATCCTGGCAGCAGACCCCCTGGCAATCGGGAGGATGACCATGACGACACGACAGTACCGGCTCACCGTGATCGGAAGCGCGCTGTCCTGGCTCCTGCTGGGACTTCATCTCCCGACCCTGCACGAGTTGACGGACCACCAGGCCATGCCGCCCACGAGCGTCCTCGTTGCCACGGCGGTGCTCGCCGTTCTCTCGGCGGCGGGCCTCTGGGCGTTGCTGAGGATGCCGGCCAGCGAGCGGACGTAGGTCTGACGTACACTTTCGCCCGGGGGCGCCGGGACGCGATCTCGCGCAGGGGAGAGCGTTGCGGAGGTCCCCATGCGAGCGGATGTGTACGGCCTGGTGCTCGGGACGCTGATTCCCCTGATGCCGGTGGTTGCCTGCTCCGGGGACAGCGCCGGGTCCCTGAACGGGCCGTCGCCGCCGCAGGGCCCGGAGGCCTGCGTGCCGCTCACGTTCCTGGGTTCGCTGAGCGACTCACACAGCGTGGCGTGGGCGATCAACGAGTCCGGGTGGATCGCCGGCTACAGCAGCCTGCCCGACACGGGGCCGCGAGCCACCGTCTGGGCGAACGGGGTGCTGATCGACCTCGGGACGTTAGGCGGTCCCGAGAGCCAGGCCACGGACGTCAACGGGGCCGGCGAGGTCGTGGGCCGGAGCGAGACCTCGGACGGTCGCACACACGCGTTCCGCTGGCGCGACGGCGTCATGTCGGACCTCGGCAATCTCGGCGGGGGGTTCAGCTCGGCCTATGGTATCAACGACGCCGGCCAGATCGTCGGCGTGAGCACGACCACATCCGGGCGCAGCCGCGCCTTCCTCTGGCAGAATGGCGTGATGACGGACCTGGGCACGTTAGGAGGGTCCT
This sequence comes from Gemmatimonadaceae bacterium, assembly GCA_035454665.1. Taxonomy (GTDB): domain Bacteria; phylum Gemmatimonadota; class Gemmatimonadetes; order Gemmatimonadales; family Gemmatimonadaceae; genus DATIGO01. The sequence goes on from DATIGO010000188.1 coordinate 7,910, forward strand.
CCAGCGAGGCGCGCGCCATCAACGAGCGCGGCCAGATCGTGGGCACGAGCGATCTCCCCGGAGACAGCCTCGTACACGGCTTCCTGTGGCAGAACGGCGCGATGACGGACCTCGGGACGCTGTTCCCGAACGGCCAGTACGAGAGCCGCGCCTTCGGCATCAATGAGGCGGGACAGGTCGTTGGGCGCAGCCAGCACCCCGGCACGGAGGAGCGCGCGTTCCTCTGGGAGAACGGCATCATGAGATCCCTGTTTCCCGTGCCCGAAGTGGCATGGAGCAGCGCGAGCGCCATCAATGACGCCGGAGACATCGTCGGCTTCGTGACCGATCTGAGCTCCCGTGCCTTCCTGTGGAGTAACGGCGCGCTCTCCGACCTGGGACGCTTCCCCGCCGTCAGGACCATCGGGAGCCTGGCCTACGACATCAACTCGGCGGGACTGGCGGTCGGATTCAGCAATCACGACGCCGCCGGGGGCCTCGCGCAAGCGGTCATGTGGGACACGAGGTGCCGATCGAACGGTGACGGGTGACGACTGACGGGCGGGTAGGGTGGTCCAGCGGCCAGCGCCCGCTTGCAGCCCAACCCGGCACGCCGTGCCTCGATCCCTGCTCGATCACCTGCACTTCGCTGTTCTTCGTCGTGGCTCGTCACGGCCTCCCCGTGGGTTTTTCGGCCCTCGCGTGTCAATAGTGAAGCATGCGCGAGCCCGCGACCGAGGCCCGAATCCGCGAGATCTACGCCGAGACCATCGACGCCCTGTACGGCTTCGCGTCGCGACGGTGCGGCGGGGATCGCGAGCTGGCCGAGGACGTCACCCAGGAGACGTGGCTGCGTGCCGTACGCGAGTGGCGCCGCTCGGGGATTCCGGACAAGCCGCTCGCCTGGCTCCAGGTCGTCGCGCGCAACCTGATTCTGAACGTGCTGAGGCGCCGGGGACGCGTCTCGCTCGACGACGTGACCTCGGCCGAGCTCATCGCGGCGCTGGATGAGGGCCGCGCGAGCGAGTCCTCGGAGGTGGCGTCGCTCGTGAACCACGCGCTCGACCGCCTGCCGGAAAAGCAGGCACGACTGCTGGAAGCCTTTCATTTCGAACGGTTCAAGGTGTCACAGCTCGCGCAGGCTCTCGGGATGTCCGAGCGCGCCGTCGAAGGCCGGCTGCGTCGCGCGCGCGAGAGCCTGCGTCGCGAAATCGAGGCGGTACTGAAGGCACAAGGAGGGTTGGCATGAGCGAGATCACCCCAACGCACGTTCCCAGCGCGGAGTTCCGCGCGATGCTCGCGGCGGAAGTCGTGCGCACTTTCCAGCGTGAGGCGCAGTTCACGCCGGACCGGCGCTGGTTCAATCCCCGCCACGCCCGTGGATTCCTGATCCTGATCGCCGGCCTGGTGATGGGGTTCACCACGGAGTTCGCGTCGGGACAGGTGCAGGACGCGCAGGAGCGCGGCCGGCTGCTCGAGGCCGCGGCGGAGACGCGGCAGCTCGCCGCGATGCGGCTGCAGCTCGCCGAGGAAGCGCTCAGGGACGCGCGGGATCGTTACAACGCTGGCGTGATGACGCGTGAGGCCCTGCTCGCCGCGGAGGCCGAGGCGCGCGACCGCCGGATCCACGTGATGCGGATCGAGCTGGAGATGGCGGAGATCCGCGAGACCGCTGCGCCGCCGCGCGACGATCTGGCAGCGCCCCGCGTCGGGAGTCGAGACTTCGTGAGCGAGCGCCTGCGCCTCGAGGCGGCGATGTATCAGGACCGCCTGAACGCCGCCGAGCAGCGGCTGCAGGACGTGGAGCGCGCCACCCGCGTGGGCGCCGCGACCGCGGCCGCACTGGGAGACGCCCAGGGCGACGTGGAGGGAAGCCGAGCCGCACTGGAGCTCGCGGGTATGAAGCTCCAGCTCCGCAAGCAGTTCCTCGAGGAGGGTCTCACCGCCGACGAAGTCACGCGCCGCGCGCAGCGGACCGAGCTCATGATCGAGTTCCGGCGCCTCGAGCAGGCACTCCGGCGCGCGATGGAGCGCGAAACGCTCTCGCGCGATCGCGCCCGCGCCGGCGCGGCGAGCGAGCTCGAGGCCAAGCGCGCGGAGGTGGAGGTGCTGGAGCTGCAGCTCCACCTCAAGTCGCTGCAGCAGCAGTTGCGCCAGCTCGAGGCGGTCAGGAAGGAGCCGTGACCTCGACACTCACGGCGCGGCGCGATCGCCAGACGAGGTAGGCGGGGACGCCCAGCGCAGCGAGCCCGACGCCGAGGAGTGATTGCACGGGTTGCGCGACGATCGTGTTCCCCACGATCACGAGGGCGGCGAAGATGAACAGCGCGGGCGTCACCGGATAGCCGGGCGTGCGGAACGGCCGGTGCGCCGCAGGCTCACGGCGGCGGTAGGCGAAGATCGCCGCCGCCGCGAGCGCGAACCAGAGCCACGACATGAAGACGACGTAGGTGAGGAGCTGCTCGAACGTGCCCGAGAGCACGAGCACCGACGCCCACGCGCCGGTCCCGAGAATCGCCGCCGCCGGCGTGCCGAAGCGGGGATGCACGTCGGCGAGCTTCGCGAAGAAGATGCGATCGCGCGCCATCGCGTAGAAGAGGCGCGGCAACGTGAGCATCAGGCCGTTTGCCGCGCTCAGGATCGAGACGAGGATGATTCCCGCCAGGAGCTTCCCGGCCCACGCACCGAGCACCCGTGCCGCCGCGTCGGACGCGACACGCTCGCTGGACGCCACGCCGTCCACGCCCAGCGCGCTCATGTACCCCGCATTCGCGAGCACGTAGATCCCGATCAGGAGCGCCGTGCCGATCACGATGCCCCGGGCGAAGGTGCGCTGCGGATCGACCGTCTCTCCCGCCGAAAAGGTGACGTACTGCCATCCTTCATACGCCCAGAGCACGCCGATCATCCCGGTGAGGGCGCCGCTCAGCGTGCCGATCGAGATCGACTCGGGCCACCAGGGATCCGAAGCCGCGCCGGCCGCCGTGGCAGCGCCGGTCGCGATCAGCAGGACAGCAAGGAGCACGATCACACCCGCCTTGAGCACGGTGGCCGCGCCCTGCACGTCCGCGCTCTGGCGCGTGCCCCGGATGTTGAGCGCCGCCACGAGCGCGATCATCGCGATCGACACCGTGCCTGCGCCCCACGGCGAGAGCGGGAGGAACGCGGCCGCATAGCGGGCGAAGGCCGCGGCGAGCGTGGCGAGCGCTCCACTCCCGATCACGAGAAACATCGTCCAGCCGAACACGAAGGCGACGCCGGGACCGAACGCGTCGCGGAGGTAGGCGTACAGCCCTCCCGATTCGGGCTTCGCCGCCCCCAGTTCGGCGAACGTGAGCGCGCCCAGGAGCGAGAGCACGCCGCCAATCGCCCAGACGAGCAGCGCCACGCCGCCTGACCCGCTCGCGCGCACGACTGCACCCGGCGTGAGGAAGATCCCCGATCCGATCACCGTGCCGACCACGATGAGCACGAGGTCGCGCTGCGAGAGCGTACGGCGAAGTGATGCGGTCACGAGCGCGGTCCGGAGTGGGTGCGCTACGATACGTTCCTCACCCGCGGGCGGCAATGCGCGCCCGCGACGCACCCTCGATTTCACGCCGGGCGCGAGTCGGATTGCGTTGCCGACCTCCTCTGGCTGCGGCGACCCAGGCCGTTGTCCGGGGGAGCGGCGCGGCGCGCGCGATACGGCATTGCGTCCCGACTGGACGACGGAATCGACAACGTGCGATGGCGTCAGTCGCGAGGCGGCTCCGGCGGCGCCAACACCTCGAGCGCGCCGGGAAGGACACGAAACGTCGCGGGGGTGTGCGTCGCGAGCTCACCGTCGGCGTCGATCACGACCGGGACCGCCGTGGAGATCTCGAACGCGCGCGCCCGCGCCGTCTGCACGGCGCGCCGCCGGCCATGGCTCCCTCGCTTGAGCGCGGGGCCGAGCGTGAGCAGCTGCCACCAGTGCCGCACCTCGATGCTGTAGAGATCGAGTGCGTGGTCGTCGATCTCCGCGTCCTCCGCGACCTGCAGCGCGCTCCCGTAGTACCGCCCGTTTCCCACCACCACCTGCACGGTCCGCGTGTGCAGCTCTCCGCCGACCCACCGGATGTGCGCGCGAACGGGATGCGCGTTTCGAACGACACGCGCCGCGGTCAGCACGTACGCGAGCGTCCCCCAGCGCCGCTTGGCCTTGCGGCTCAGCGACTCGGTGATGGCCACGCTGAGGCCGAAGCTCGCGGTGGTGAGGAAGCAGCGGTCGTTGACCACCCCCACGTCGATCCGGCGGCGCGTCTCGCCGGCCGCAATGTCGCACGCGACGTCGAGATCCTCCGGGATTCCGAGCGTTCGCGCGACGTTGTTGGCCGTTCCCAGCGGCAGGATGCCGAGGCAGAGTCCTGCATCGAGCACTGGCCGCGCCGCAGCGCCGAGAGTACCGTCGCCACCGCCCACGATCACCCGATCGACCGTTCTCACATGCCGCGCGATGCGGTGGTCGAGCCCGGCGGGATCCCCCAGCGACTCGGCGATTACGGCAAGGCCGCGCTCGCGCAGCGCGTCGGCGATCTCGACGCGACCGCCGCCCGCTTTCCGGGCGCCGGGGTTGAGCAGGAGAAGCGCGGTGCCGGCCATCATCCTGGAAGCTATGGCGTGGCCGCGCGCGCAGGACGGCCGCGCTCCGACGCCATGCGCCACGGCGCCAAGACGGCGAGTCGTGGTGCGCGCTCGCGGCATTCGACGGCGCGCGGGCGGCGCCCGATCTCATCGGCATCCGCCGGTGGGGCGGCTCATCTGTGCTTCGCCCCGCGAGGGCGGATCCGGCGACCATCAGGATGGCAGCGATCGCGAGCAGACGATCGCGCGACGAAGGGCGTCCTACGGCCTCGGGAGGCCTTGCGTGAGCCGCGCGAGCTCCGCCTGGAGCTGCGGCAACAGCTCCTGTCCCCGCGTCGTCCCGATGAGATTCTCCATTTCGTAGGGATCGAGCTGGAGATCGTACAGCTCGTCCATCCCCGGCAGGCTCCGGTACGTGATGTACTTGTACCGCTCCGTGCGCACGGCGTCGTACCCCATCGTGAGCATCCGCGGGAAGACCGTGTCGTTGTAGTACTCGAGGAAGATCGCGGTGCGCCAGTCGGGTACGGAGTCGCCGCCGAGCAGCGGCACCAGGGAGCGGCCCTGGCGTGCCACGGTATCACGCACACCGGCCAGCTCGAGGATCGTCGAGGCGAAGTCGATCGTCTGGACCAGCGGTTCCGGCGTGGCGCCGGCGCGCGCCGCACCGGGGTACCGGATGAGGAGCGGGATGCGCGCGGTCTCCTCGTAGGCCAGCCGCCGCTCCTCGTCCAGGCCGTGCTCGCCGTAGAAGTAGCCGTGGTCGCTCGTGAAGATGAACACCGTGTTGTCGAGCGCGCCGAGCTCGCTGAGGACGTCGTAGATCCGGCCCGTGCTCTCGTCCACGCCCAGCAGCATCTCGAGCCGCGCGCGGATGTCGCCCTCGCTCGTGCCGGTGGCCGGGCTCAGGGACGGCAGCCCCGGGATCGCGCGCGCGAGCGCCGGCTTGCCGGACGGCGCGCGCTCCGCGTTAGGCCGCCGGGCGATCGCCTGCGTGGCGTAGCGTCCCTGGTGACGCGGCGCGGGCACGAATCCCTCGGGCTGCGCCTCGAGCACCTGCGTGCTCCCGTCGTCGCGCTGCATGATGTTCGGGTGCAGCGCCTTGTGCGCGAAGAACAGGAGGAACGGCGCCTCCCGCGACTCGCGGATGAACGCGATCGCCTGGTCCGTGAGCACGTCGGTCACATAGCCCGGCACCGTGGTCCGCGTGCCGTCGATGTTGAGCTGCGGATCCACGGCCTCGCCCTGGCCCCGCATGGCGACCCAGCGCGTCCACCCCGGGCGGCGCGAGTCGTCGTTCCCCATGTGCCACTTGCCGATGAACGCCGTGCGATAACCGGCGTCGGCAAGGGGAATCGCGAACGTCGGCAGCCGGTGGCTCGCGGAGTCGCGCGCCGTGTTGTCGATGATCCCGTTGGCGCGCGCGTACTGGCCGGTGAGGATGCTTGCCCGACTGGGGCTGCAAAGCGGCGTCGTGGCGAAGGCGTTGAGAAAGCGCACGCCCTCGCGGGCGAGGCGGTCGATGTGCGGCGTCTCCACGAACGGATGGCCGGTCGCGCGGATGTCGTCCCAGCGGAGATCATCCACCAGGATCAGCACGACGTTCGGTCGCGCCGCGGCGCGCTCGCGCGGCGCGCACGCCATGCAGAGCAGGCAGGCGAGGAGGAGGCGGCGCATGCGCGGCTACGTTAGCCGTTTTCGGCGGGATGCGCTACATTCGCGCCGATGTCCGTCTCGCTCCGCGTCCGCCGCGCGCGCCCCTCGCCGCGCTGGCAAGGCGCCTCACTCGCCGCCCCGCGCCGGCTCCGCGGCCTGGTGGCCTCCGTGGGCCTGCTCTCGGCTTGCATCTCCGGCGACGAGGCCCCGCTCGTCACGGTCGCGCCGGGCGCGCCACCACCGGGCATGGTGTGGATCCCCGGGGGCACATTCTGGATGGGCGACGACGGACCCTTCGCACAGCCCGGCGAGGGCCCCGTGCACCGCGTCCAGGTCGACGGCTTCTTCATGGATGCGGAAGCCGTCACCAACGAGGAGTTCGGGGCGTTCGTCGCGGCCACGGGATACGTCACCGTCGCTGAGCGCACACCGCGGCTCGAGGAGATCATGAGCCAGCTTCCGGCGGGCTCGCCCGCTCCGCCACCGGAGCAACTCGTTCCCGGCTCTCTCGTCTTCACACCGTCGTCGGCTCCGGTCGACCTGCGCGATCCGTCGCGATGGTGGCGCTGGGTTCCCGGCGCGAGCTGGCGCCATCCCGGTGGGCCCGGCACGAATGTCGCGGGGCGCGAGCGGCACCCCGTGGTGCACGTCGCCTGGGAGGACGCGGTCACGTACGCGAGCTGGGCCGGCGGGCGCTTGCCCACGGAAGCGGAGTGGGAGTACGCGGCGCGCGGCGGGCGGGAACGCGAGGCACACGTCTGGGGGAACGCGCCGCACGACCCGTCGCATCCGCGCGCGCACATCTATCCGGGTCCCTTTCCGGCGCGTCCCGCCGCGCCGGCCCCGGTTGGCTCCTACGCGCCTAACGCCTTCGGCCTGTACGACATGTCGGGCAACGTCTGGCAGTGGACGCTGGATCGGTACGCGGAGCACACCTACGCGCGCGATCATCGCCGTGGCGTGGTGCGCAATCCCACCGGTCCGACAGAGGGCGACCCGGGAGCCGGGACGGACCGTGTGATCCGCGGCGGCTCGTTCCTCTGCAGCGACGAGTACTGCCGCGGATACCGCGTCAGCGCGCGCAGCCCCGGCGCTCCCGATACGGGCGCCGAGCACATAGGCTTCCGCGTCGTCATGACGACCGGGCAATACCGGCTGAGCCTGCCGTCGCAATTCACTATTGACCGCGATCCGGCTCGCCGCAGGGTAGATCGCGCGGATGAACGCTGACCGCACCGGCACCGCGGGCAGCCGCAGGCGTCGCCACTCCAGGTGAAGCAGGCGCTCCAGAACGATGGGACGCTGGACTGGAACAGCGTGGATGATCCCGACGGGATCAAGGAGAAGCTGTTGAACGTCGCGAGTCGGTAGCCGCGCCTGACGCGACCGCGTGACGCGGCTGGATCGGGCCCGGATGGCCGCGACCACGCCCGAAATGCCCGCCATGCCCACGGCGAAGGACCGCTTTACCGCGGCGCTCGATACCCTCATCACCCAGGTCCGGGAGGACCGCGCCATCCTCGGCGCGATCCTCTGTGGGAGCCTCTCGCACGACACCGTCTGGGAGAAGTCCGACGTCGATCTCGTCCTCGTCACGATCGACGACCGCAAGGTTCCCGAATCGCACGTCGCGCTCTACGCCGATGGGGTGAACGTGCATGCCATGCTCGTGCCGCGCGCCGCGCTCCGGAAGATCGTCGAGGGCTCGCTCCACAACTCGTTTCTGCACTCCCTGCTGGCCAAAGGACGCGTCCTGTACGCGCACGACGAGACCATCCACGATCTCTGGCGCGGTCTCCGTGACATCGGTGAGCGCGACACCGAGGTGCAGCTCCTCCGCGCGGCCACGTTCGCGCTCCCCGCGATCTACAAGGCGCACAAGTGGTTCGTCACGCGCGGTGACCTCGAGTACACCTCGCTCTGGATCCTGTGGGCCGCGACCGGGCTCGCGCGCATCGAGGTGATCAGCGCGCGACAGATCGCCGATCGCGAGGTGATCCCGCAGGCGATGAAGCTCAATCCGACCTTCTTCCGGATCATCTACACGGATCTGCTGAACCGGGAGAAGACGACGGTGGACGTGCAAGCCGCGCTGGATGCGATCGACGGATACATCGCCGCGCGCACGCCGCAACTCTTCGCGCGGATCTTCGATTACCTGGAGGAGGCCGGGGAAGCGCGCTCGTGCACCGAGATCGAGGACTGGTTCAAACGCAATCTCGATGTCGAGGGGGTGACCACCGCCCTCGAGTACCTGGCCGACCAGGGGCTCATCGGCAAGGCCAGCGTGTCGGTGCGGCTGACGAAGAAGAGCAACGTCGACGTGCAGGAGCTGGCTTTCTTCCCCCTGAAGTGAGAAGCCCGGGGGGTCGGACTCGAGTGTGTTCGAGTCCGACCCCTCGGGGATCGAGTCTGGCCCCCGATCCCTCGGTTCATCCCCGGGGCCATTGTCGGCCCGCGCCCCGCGATTACGTTGTTTTGTACAAAACGTACATTACGGCGAGGGAGCGCGCGCATGACGGCGGTGACGGCAGTGACGGTGGCGGATGCCCGGAGCGGGCTCGCCGAGATCCTCAACCGGGTGGCCTACGGCAAGGAGCGCCTCGTCATTACCCGGCACGGCCGCGAGCTCGCCGCGATCGTCCCGGTCGAGGACCTCCATCTCGTGAACCGCCTCCGGCGCTTCGTGGCCCGCAAGGACGTCGCGCGTGCCCTGGCCGAGCTCGACGCGGGCAAGTCCGCGTCGTGGGAGAAGCTGCGCGAGGAGCTCGGCCTGTGAGCTGGGAGATCTACGTCTCACCCGAGGCCGAGGCCGCGCTGCGCGACGCCTCGCGCACGGCCCGGGCCGATGTCGCGCGGGTACTGGACGAGCTCGCGCGGCGCGGGCCGTCCGTGGTCGCCGTCGATCACGACGGCGCGGAATGGACGGGCCGCGTCGTGGCAGGGGACCATCTGGTCACGGTCGCGGGCCGCCAGGAGGACCGGCGCCTGGTCGTCGTCAGCATCACTCTGGTCGAGGCGCACCCGGCACAGCAGGCGGTGGAGGTGCTGCCGCTGCGCCAGGCCACGCGCCGCCGCCTCGGCCGCGGCCTCGAGGGGCTCGACCTCGATCTGCGCTACACGTTCCGCGTCCTGCGCCGCTCGAAGCTCTTCACCGCGGTGGTGATCGCGACGCTCGCGATCGGGTTCGGCGGCGCCACGGCGATCCTCGACATCGTGAACACGGTCTACGCCGGCGCGCTGCCGTTCGGCGACGGGAACCGCCTCGTGCGGCTCCGCAACTTCAACGCGTCGCCGGCCGGCGACGTCAGGCGCTACAATCTCGCGGCGAGCGACTTCGACCTGCTGCGGCGGAACAATCGTTCGTTCACCGACGTCGTCGCGATGGCCGGCCGGAGCCTGTCCCTCGTCAGCGATGGCCCCGCCGAGCGCGTGAGCGCGATCGGCGTGTCGCCGAACTGGGTGCAGACCCTGCGCATCCGGCCCATGCTGGGACGGGCGTTCACGCCTGACGAGGAACAGCAAGGGACCGGCGCGAGTGTGGGCCTCATCTCCCACGCGCTCTGGCAGCGGCGTTTCGGTGGCGACGCCGGGGTGCTCGGCCGGAGTCTTCAGTACGACGGTGGGGCGCTCACGATCATCGGCGTGATGCCGCCCGATCTGAACTATCCGTACGACGCCGCCGTGTGGACGCCGTGGACGTTCTCGCTCGGCAACAACTCCAGCTCGCTCAACGTGGTCGCGCGCCTGGCCGACGGCGTGTCGATCGAGCTGGCCCGCGAGGACGCGGCGCGTCTGCACGAGGAGCGACGGGCCGCCGGTCTGCACCGGTCCGCCAACGGATTCGACGTCGCCACGGTGCGCGCCGACTTCATCCGCGACGAGGCGCGCACCCTGCAGGCGCTCTCGACGGCGGTGCTCTTCCTCCTGGTGCTGGCCTGCGTGAACGTGGCGAATCTGCTCGTTGCGCGCTTCACCACCCGGCGCGTCGAGCTGGGATTGCGCGCGGCCCTCGGCGGACGGCGCGACCAGCAGATCCGGCAGATGCTGCTCGAAGCGGTCGTCCTGTTCGCGGCCGGCGCCGCCGGCGGCATGGGACTCGGCGTCTGGTTGCGGAAGATGCTGGCCGTGACGGTTCCGGAGGACCTGGTCACGCAGCTCGGGTTCGCGTCGACCGGCGTGGGGAGCGGCATTGCCGCGCTCACGATGGGCATCGGCCTGGCGTCCGGTCTCCTGGTCGGCATCATGGCGGCCCGCCGCGCCATCCGCATGGATCCGATCGCGCTCGTCAGGCAGGGAGGGCGGGGAAGCGTGGGGCGGAGCGATCGCCGGATGTTCGACGTCCTG
>DATIGO010000189.1:0-4046 GCA_035454665.1 Gemmatimonadaceae bacterium
GCCCCGACCAGCGCCATGCAGTAGACGGTGAGCTCGCCTGCGTCGCGCAGGTAGAAGAGCTGCAGGTAGGCGCTCGCGTCCACCCGGCCCATCATGTACGCGAAGAGCGCGAACGTGGAGAGGGCGATGGCGGCCAGTCCGGCGGCGAGCCCATCGAGTCCATCCGTGAGGTTCACCGAGTTGCTCACTCCCGTCAGGATGAACGTCACCCACGGGACATACAGCCACGCGAGGCCCGCGGCCGCCGGGACGATGAGCACGTACTTGAAGAACGGGAGCGTCGTCGAGGCCGCCGGCAGCGATGAGAGCGGGGACAGCCAGAGCGCCACGCCGACCATGACGCCGATCGCGATCTGTCCCGCGAGCTTGTAGCGCTCGACGAGCCCCACGTTCTGCTTCCCTTCCCGCTTCTGCTTGAGCTTCAGGTAGTCGTCCAGGAATCCGATCGCCCCCATCCACGCGGTGACCGCGAGCGCGATCTGCACGTAACGGTTGTCCAGCCGGGTCCAGAGCAGCGTCGACACGATCGCGGCCGCGAGGAGGATCAGGCCGCCCATCGTCGGCGTGGAGGCCTTGGTCTGATGGGTATCGGGCGTGCCCTGGCGGACCCCCTGCTGCACCCGCATGGCGCGGAGCCGCCGGATGATCGCCGGGCCCACGAGAAAGGCCAGCAGCAGTGCCGTCACCGCCGCCGCCGCCGCCCGGAACGAGATGTAGTTGATCAGGCGGAAGGTCGGGACGTCGTCGAGAAAGGGCGTGAGGAGCCAGTGGAGCATTGGGGGCGGGCTGGTTTCTGGTTGCTGATTGCTGGATCTGGTTGCTGGTTGCCGCGCTGTGTCTGATCCGGAAGGAGCGTCATCGACCGAGGGATCTACTCACCGACAGGACCGTCACGCCTCACCCGTCACCCCCACTCCTAACGAACCTCTCGAGGTATGGAACGAGGCGCTCGAGGCGAATCCCTCGTGACGCCTTCAACAGGACGATCGCATTCCGCGGAAGGCGCGATTCCAGAAGCGGCCAGAGCTCGTCAACGTCGGGCGCGGTGAGTACGCGGCCGTTCGCGACGCCACCCGCAGCCGCGCGCAGCGGCGCGACAAAGTCGCCAATGCCGGCCACGAGGGCGGCGCCGGAGGCCAGAGCCCGTGTCGCGATCTCCTCATGCAGGGCCGCCGCGTGCGCCCCGAGCTCGCGCATGGAGCCCAGCACGAGCACGCGTGGACGGTCGACCGGTAACGCGTCGAGCAGGGCGATCGCCTCGCGCATCGAGGCGGGATTGGCGTTGTAGGCGTCGTTGATGAGCGTGAGCGTCCCCAGCGCGCGCCAGACCCCGCGCATCTCGAGAGCGGCCACCGACGCGATGCCGTGTGCCGCGAGATCCGGCGCCACCCCGCAGGCTCGTGCCACGGCCATCGCCAGCATGGCGTTTCGCAGGTTGTGCTCTCCCCGCACGCGCAGCGCGAGGCGCGTCTCGCCGAACCGCGCCCAGCCGCACCCTTCGGCATCGACTCCCCATTCATCGGGCCGCACGTCGCCCGTGGCGAGGCCCGCCTCGACGGTCTGGCGCGCGAGCGCTCGCGCCGCACGCCCGACCTCCGGCTGCGACGCCGGCGTCACAGCGACCTCCACGTCCCGGAACACCGCGGCCTCCTCGCGCAGCACCCCCTCGAGGTCCCCGAGACCCTCCAGGTGCTCCTCGCCGATCGAGGTCACGACCGACACGTCGGGCGCCACGATCTCCCGCAGGATCGCGACCTCACCCGGGCGGTTCGTCCCGACTTCCACCACCGCGACGTCCGCGGCGTCGGGGACGGCCAGTAGGGTGAGCGGGACGCCCACCTGATTGTTGAGGTTCCCCTGCGTGGCGTGGACGGTGTACGCACCCTCGAGCGCGGCGCGGATCAGCTCTTTCGTGGTCGTCTTGCCGTTCGACCCCGCCACGGCGATCACCGTCCCGTTCCAGGCACGGCGCCGAAAGGCGCCGAGCGCGCCCAGCGCCGTGAGGGTGTCACCCACGCCGAAGACCGGACGGCCGAGTCCGCTCGCCCGCCGCAGGTCGGACACGACCAGCGCCGCGGCGCCGCGCGACACCGCCTCCGGCAGGAAGTCGTGCGCGTCGAATCGCTCGCCGCGCAACGCCACGAATACGTCGCCCTCACGGATGGCGCGCGTGTCGGTGGAGACCGCGCCTAACGCCTGCCGTCCCCCGGGAAAGGGTCCCCCGGGAAAGGCTGCCCCGGCGCGCGCGCCCCGCAGGGCCTGCCCCACCCGCTCCAGCGTCCAGAAGCTCATCGCGCCACCCCTCCACCGGTTCCCGCCGTCACGAGATCTCGCACGATCTCGCGCTCGTCGAACGGGAGCGTGGTCGCGCCCCGAATCTGGTACGTCTCGTGCCCTTTCCCGGCCAGCAGGACCAGGTCGTCGGGGCCCGCGAGGGCGAGGGCGCGGGCGATCGCCTGGCGGCGGTCCTCGATCCGCTCGTGCGGGCGCACCATCCCGGCGGCGATCTCGTCGAGGATCCGCTCGGGATCCTCGGTGCGCGGGTTGTCGCTCGTGAGGATCACGAGGTCCGCGTCGCGCTCGGCGATGGCGCCCATGATCGGCCGCTTGGCTCGGTCGCGGTCGCCGCCACAGCCGAACACCACGATGAGCCGGCCGCGCACGAACGGCCGCACGGCCCGGAGCGCGCTCTCGAGCGCGTGCGGCTTGTGGGCGTAGTCGCGCAGAACCGTCGGTGCGTCGTGCAGCCGCTCGAGGCGGCCCGGCACCTGCGGGAGCGCGGAGAGGCGTTTGGCGATGGTGCGCGCATCCGCGCCGAGCGCCCACGCGGCCGCCGCCGCGCCGAGCGCGTTCATCACGTTGAAGTCTCCCAGGAGCGGCAGTCGTACCGGCGCCGACTCCGCGCCAGCCACCAGGGTCCAGGTACTCCCCTCCGCGGCGTAGCGCACCTCTCGCGCCGTGACGTCCCGCGCGCCGGGGCCCAGGCCGAAGTGCACCTGGCGATGCGCCCCGCGCAGGCCATTCCACGCGGCGTCATCGGCGTTGACCACCGCCACGCCATCGGCGGCGAGGTAGCCCACGAGCTTCGCCTTGGCGGCGAAATACGCCTCCATTGTCCCGTGGTAGTCCAGGTGCTCGTGCGTGAGATTCGTGAATACGGCGGCGGAAAACTCCACCCCCTGCACGCGCCGCTGATCGAGGCTGTGCGACGAGGCCTCCATCGCCACACGCCGGACGCCGGCCTCCACCAGGGCGCGCAGCACGCGCTGGAGCTCCACGGGGCCGGGCGTGGTGAGCCCGCCTCCGCCCGGGAGCGCGTCACCCCGGCTTCCGGTGAGGACGCCCAGCGTCCCGATCGAGGCCGCTGGAGCGCCCTCCTCGTGCAGGAGGTGGCGCAGCATGCCGACGGTGGTCGTCTTCCCGTTCGTTCCCGTCACGGCCACCAGCGTGAGCGCACGGGCGGGGTGACCGTACGCGGCAGCCGACGCGACGCCGGCCGCGCGCCGCGAGTCCCGGATCACTATTACCGGCAGTCCGCCGCCGGCCGCGTCCTCGACGACCGCCGCCGCCGCGCCGCGCCGCGCGGCCTCGGCGAGAAAGTCATGACCGTCGGCGTCGTGGCCGCGCACGGCGACGAACAGCTCACCCGGCCGCACGCGGCGGCTGTCGTCCGTGATCCCGTCGAAGCGCGCCGGAATCTCGCCGCGCACCTCACGGAGCTCTCCGGCCTCGGCCAGCGCGTCGAGCAGTTCCTCGCGGCCGAACCTCACCGCCGCGCGAGCCTCACGAGAGTTCCTTTCGGCACGACGGAGCCCGGGGCCGGCGCCACATCGAAGTCCGCGCCGCTCACGAGCGTGACGCGGAGACCGGCCCGGTGCAGCTCGCGCACGGCCACGCGAAGCGGCAGCCGGCGCACGTCCGGAACGGCAGTGGCCTCGCGATCGGCCGGCGCCGCGCGGGTGCTGTCGCGCAGATCGAAGCGCACGGGTCGCCTCGGCGGCGCCTCCGTGGTGGAGTCGACCAGAGCATAACGAGGGGCCGGCGCC
>DATIGO010000190.1:0-8329 GCA_035454665.1 Gemmatimonadaceae bacterium
CGCGATGGCGCAGGAGCCGGCTCAGGTAGTCCAGCGCCAGCGGGACGTCCGTCCCGGTGCCCTCTGGCTCGTGTACGAGCACGTCACGGATGATGCGCAGCGCGTGGCGCCGCCCCTTTCCCGGCGGCACCACGTGCTCGATCCGGTCCGTGAAGAGCAGTACGCCCACGCGATCGTTGTTCCGCACCGCCGACATCGTGATCACGGCGGCCAGCTCGGTGGCCATCTCCGACTTGAAGCGGCGCACCGTGCCGAACCGCGCCGACCCCGAGAGGTCCACCGCGAGCATCACCGTGAGCTCGCGCTCCTCGATGTAGCGCTTCACGAACGGCCGGCTCATGCGCGCGGTGACGTTCCAGTCGATCGACCGCACCTCGTCGCCGGGCTGGTACTCGCGCACCTCGGCGAACTCCATCCCGTGGCCCTTGAAGATCGAGCGGTACTCGCCCGAGAAGAGCGAGTTCACCAGGCGTCGCGTCCGGAGCTCGATCAGCTTGACCTGGCGGAGGACCTCGGGCGGGACATTGACCGTCCGTCGTTCCACGGTCGCACGGGAGATCGGCGTGAGCGTGCGCGGCGCGAGCTGCGAGTGGCGCGGCGTGCGCGACGCCGCGGCGCCGGCCGTTCCCGGCCCCCCTGGCCTCTGGCCCCGCGCCACGCTCATGGCGTCTCGACCGTCTGCAGGATCTTCTTGACGACGTCGTCGCTCGTGACTTCCTCGGCCTCGGCCTCGTACGTCGTCAGCACGCGGTGGCGCAGCACGTCGGGCGCGATGGCCTTCACGTCGTCCGGTGTCACGTAGGTGCGCCCGCGCAGGAAGGCATGCGCCCGCGAGGCCTGCGCCAGCGCGATCGTGGCGCGCGGGCTCGCGCCGAACTCGATCAGCGGCGCCAGATCCTTCATTCCCGCCCCCGCGGGCTCGCGCGTGGCGAGCACGATATCGACGATATAATCGACGATGCGCTCATCCATGTAGAGATCGGCGATGTGACGCCGCGCCTCCATGATCGCCTCGGGCGACGCCACCTGCTGCACGGCGATCGGCTCGCCCCCCGCCATGCGGCGCATGATCTCCTTCTCCTCGTCGCGGCTGGGGTAGCCGACCCGCAGCTTGAGCATGAAACGATCGACCTGCGCCTCGGGGAGCGGATACGTCCCCTCCTGCTCGATCGGGTTCTGCGTGGCCAGCACGAGGAAGGGCTCCTCGAGCCGGAAGGTCTGGCCGCCTAACGTGACCTGCTTCTCCTGCATCGCCTCCAGGAGCGCGGCCTGCACCTTGGCCGGCGCGCGGTTGATCTCGTCGGCCAGCACGATGTTCGCGAAGATCGGTCCGCGCTTGATGCTGAAGGTCCCCGTGGACTGGTCGAAGACCTGCGTCCCCAGCACGTCCGCCGGCAGCAGGTCCGGCGTGAACTGGATGCGCTGGAACGTCGTGCGGATCGTCTCCGCCAGCGTGCGCACCGTGAGCGTCTTGGCCAGACCCGGGACGCCTTCCAGAAGCACGTGTCCGCCCGTCAGCAGGCTGATCAGGAGCCGCTCGACCATGTACTCCTGCCCGACCACGCGGCGGGCCACCTGCTGCAGCACGTTCTGGACGATCGCCGTGTCGGCGCCGGTCGCTACCTGTGTGGCCACTCGGATTCCTCGCTCGTTCAATGACCGTACTACCCAGCCCGCTGCATCAGGCTCCGCCTCGCCGCGCTCCAGCCCCTTCGACGAACGCTCGGCGGCACGCCCCCGTCAACGGTTGTGGGACTTCACGATTGTCGGCGGGTGGCGTCACCCGCGCTCGCGCGAGCGCCCGCTGCCACCAGCGCCTCGAGGGCAGCTCGCTCCGCCGGCCGCAACGGTCGCACCTGCCCCGCCGCCAACCGGCCCAGGCGCACGGGACCGAACCGCACCCGGACCAGTCGCTCGACCCGGAGCCCCAGCGCCCGGCAGAGCCGCCGCACCTCGCGCTTCTTCCCTTCCGTAATCACAACGTCGAAGTACCAACGCGCTTCCGTTCTCCCCGGCGCTCCCCCGGCCCCCCGGCCGCTGCGTGGGGCCCGTGCGCCCCCTGCCGGCGACGCCTCGACCCGCGTGGGTGTCACGAGGCCGTCGTGCAGACGGACACCCTGCCGTGCGCGTGACACCGCGCCGGGGGCGTCTCCCGTCACGGTCGCCCGGTACTCGCGCTCCACCCCACCGCTCGGGTGGGTGAGCCGGTGCGCCGCCTCGCCGTCGGTCGTGAGCAGCAGCACTCCCTCCGTGTCGAAATCCAGTCGTCCCACGTAGACCAGCCCCGGCACGTCCTCCACAAAATCGAAGACCGTCCGCCGTCCCCCCGGATCGGATCGTGTCGTCATGACGCCTGCGGGCTTGTGCAGCACGAGCCACACGGCGGGCGACGCCGCGATCGCGATCGATCTCCCGTCCAGCGTGACGCGATCCGTGCCGAGATCCACCACCTGGCCGATGTGCGCCCGCTCGCCATTCACACGGACGCGTCCCTCGGCGATGAGCTGCTCCGCCTTCCTGCGCGACGCGACCCCTGCCCGCGCCAGGGCGCGGTGCAGTCGCATCGAATCGGACATCAGATCGCGCGCGGCTCCGAGCGCAGCGCGACCGCCAGCTCGTCGGCCCGCGGCAGCTCCTCGAGGTGCCGAAGGGCGAACTGCTCGAGGAAGAGCGCGGTCGTGCCGTAGAGCAACGGCCGCCCGATCCCCTCTCCGCGCCCCACGACGTCGATGAGTCCGCGTTCCTGCAGTGACTTGAGGATCGCCCCGCAGTTCACGCCGCGGATCTCCTCGATCTCGGCGCGGCCGAGCGGTTGGCGGTAGGCGACGATGGCGAGTGTCTCGAGCGCGGCGCCCGAGAGCCGGTGCGGGCGGACCGCGAGCTGGGCCCGCTCGATCGCGTCCGTGAACTCCGGACGGGTGAGGATCTGCCACCCGTCGCCCAGCTCGACCAGGTCGACACCGTGGCCGTTCACGTCGTACGTCTCGCGGATCTCTTCGAGCGCAGCGACGACCGCCGCGCGGGAGGCGTCGGGGTCGAGCGCGGCGAGCTCGGCCACCGAGACGGGCCGGTCGCTCGCGAAGAGCGCGGCTTCAAGCAGCTTGGCCAGCGGACTCACGTGTGATCACCAGCGAGGAGAAGGGCGACGGCTGAAAGATGCGCAGTTCACCACGACGCGCGAGCTCCAGGAGGGCCAGCAGCGCAGAGAGGACTTGCCACGGCTCCGCGGAGGGCTGCACCACGTCGAACCAGCGGGCCCGGTCGCGGAGGCTCAGGATCTCGCGGATCGTCGCGATCGCACCATCCACGTCGAGGGCGCGGGGGACGACGTCGTGGATGTGCGGCTCGCGCGCCACGCGGAGGACCCGGTCGACCGCGCTCAGCAGCTCGGCGAGGGAGAGCGCGAGCGGCGCGGGCGGCGGCTCCACGTGCTGTGCGGGGAGGTAGGAGCGCGCGAACCGTGAGCGGCGCTCCTCGGCGAGGCGCGAGAGGACGTCGCACACCTCGCGGACCTGCTGGTATTCCAGGAGGCGGCGCACCAGCTCGGCGCGCGGGTCCTCCCACTGGTCGTCGTCCTGGTTGCGCGGGAGGAGCATCTGCGCCTTGATGCGCAGGAGGCGGGCGGCCATCTCGAGATAGTCCGCGGCCTCGTCGATGCCTAACGTCTTGATGCGCGCCAGGAACTGCTCCGCGATGCGGGCGATGGGGATGTCGTAGATGTCCACCTGCTCGTCGCGGATGAGCGTGAGCAGGAGGTCGAGCGGGCCATTGAACTGCTGCAGCTCGACGACGAAGGGCTCGGAGGACTCGATGCGCACGGTCATCCGATGCCCAGACCGAAGCGGGAGCCGAGCATGTACGGGAACGTCACCTCGAACGACATCCGCGCGAGCACCGACACCGGCGTCATCCAGAACTCGAAGACCTGCCGCCCGAAATTCGTCACGAACAGGATCAGCAGGATGAGGATGCCGTAGCGCCCGAATTGCTGGTAGCGCAACGCCCAGGCCGGCGGCAGGAGGTACTTCATCACGTGCGAGCCGTCGAGCGGCGGAATCGGCAGGAGGTTGAAGACCGCGAGGATCAGATTGAAGATCACACCGCGCACCATCATGCTCTGCAGGAGGGCCATGGTGTCCGCCGCGGGGGGGACGCCGCGACCGATCAGGCCGAGCGCCACGATCAGCACCGAGCAGGCCACGAACAGCAGGAGGTTGACCACGATCCCGGCCATCGAGACGATGATGTCACCGCGGCGGTAATTGCGGTAATTGCGCGGCATCACCGGGACCGGCTTGGCCCCGCCGAAGATGAAGCCGCCATTCGAGCCCCACCATGTGAGGATCGGCATCAGCACCGTGAGGAACGGATCAATGTGCTTGAGCGGGTTCCAGGTCAGGCGGCCCAGCTGGAAGGCCGTGGGGTCGCCCTGCTTGAGCGCGGCATACCCGTGTGCGTACTCGTGCGCCACCATGGAGAACAGGAGCACCGGGATGGCGAGGAGGAACTGCTCGAGTTGGGGCAAGCGCTAACGTGGCGAAGGGGGGCAAAGCGGTTGTGTGATGCCGGAACGGGGCGGCGACTGGCGCAAGCTAAGGATGCGCCTGACGAGAGTCAAAGCACTGTCGTTGCTTGACATCCGCCATGACCGCCGGTATCATTCGCGGTTCCAAACCCGGCGTTTTCCGTCCCAGTCGCGCGTATTTCCGGAGTCGCTTTCGTGCCCAGAATCCCTTCGGCAGCCAAGCACATGCGCCAGTCGCGCGCGGCCGCCGTCCGCAATCGCGCGCAGCGTTCCGCGCTGCGCACGGCCCTCAAGAAGGCCACCGCCCCGGGAGCGACTCCCGAACAGAAGAAGCGCGCCGTCCAGGTCCTCGACCGCGCCGCCCGCAAGGGCTTGATCCACAAGAACGCCGCGGCGCGCCAGCGGAGCCGTCTGGAACGGAAGAAGGCCTAGCCGCAAGGATAGCCAGGCGGCAAGCGCAGGAATCTCGAGGGGTCGCGGGCAATTGCTCGCGACCCCTCAGTCCTTCCCTGCCTCCTGTCTCCCCCGATCCGTCTCCTCAACTCCTCACATCGCCGCGAGCTCCCCTCCACACCGCTCACAGTACCACTCGGTCGGGTAATTCATCGTCCCGCACTCCTGGCACTTCAGGGTCTTCACCTGCTCGGTCGGCATGTCCTTGAGGAAGGGCGGCGTGCTTCTGGCCGGCGTCGTCGAAGCGCCACGCGCGGGCGCGCCTCGCGACTGCAGCGGCTCGGCCGATGGTGCCGTGCGATGGGCCGGCGACAGGAAGTCCGCCACGTTGGCCATGGCCTGCGCCTGGGGTGGTGGCGGCGGCGCACTGCCAGCCGGCTGAGTCGCGAGCGGGGATCCCTCCGGACGGACCACGGATTCCAGGAACTTCAGTTCATCGAATCCCGCAGCGCCGTCGGCCGCGGCGGGTGGAGCCGCCGGAGCGGCCTGCGGAGCCGGGGTGGGGGCCGCGGCACGCGGAGCGGGCGCACTCTCCACCGGGCGCCGCGCGAGCATCAGGATTTCCTGCATGCGCGTCAGCTCGCCGGCCAGCGTGGTGCGCTCGGACGCGATCCGCCCGATCTCCTCATCACACCGGGCCAGCATCTCCCTGGCGTGCTCCGGGTGGTACTCCCCGACGGCCGAGCGTATTTCCGCCTCCGCCCGCTCGTCCCGGCGCGCGTTCTCCTCGGCCTGCAGCGCGTTCACTCGCTCCGCGAGGTTCTCGCACGAGCTCTCGACCTCCGCCGCCCGGGCCCGGAGCTGGTCCGTCACCCCGCGCAACCGGTGGTCGTAGTCGGCACGCACCTTGTCGAAGACATGCCCGGGCGTCTCGGTGCGTCGCGCGTCGAGCTGCGCGATCCACGTCTCGTAGCGCCGCCGCTCCTCGAGCAGCGCTGACAGGGCGTCCATGGAAGTCGACAGGGAATTCGTCATGCGTTGCTCCGGTCTCCGGCTGCAGAGGCGCGGCCGGAATGCACTGCACCAGGATACGCACGCTCGCGCGCCGCCACCAGCGCGCACACGTCGGCGCCACCGGCTGCGATCGCGCGACCCGTGTCCGGGCGGAGGCGCTCGCCGGTCACCCGCGGGGCGCGGGCGCCATCACGCGGAAGACGACCCGGCCGCCGACTACGGTACAGGTGGCGCGGCCCTTGAGCGGCTTCCCGCGCCAGGGCGTGTTCCGCCCCTTCGAGAGGAAGGAGTCGGGATCGACCGTCCACTCCACCGCGGGATCGAAGACTGTGACGTCGGCCACACCCCCCCGGCGCAGGCTTCCACCCTGGAGGCCGAAGACGCGCGCCGGCGTCACCGACATGCGGTCCACCAGGGTCGGGAAGTCGATGACGCCCGGCACCACCAGGTGGGTGACGACCACGGCGAGCGCCGTCTCCAGGCCGACGATCCCGTTGGGGGCGTCCGCGAATTCCCGCTCCTTCTCGTCGTAGTGATGCGGCGCGTGATCCGTGGCCACGAGGTCGATCGTCCCGTCACGCACCGCTTCCTGGAGCGCGGCCACGTCAGCGGCGGTCCGGAGCGGCGGGTTCATCTTCGCGTTCGTGTCGTACCCCTCAACCGAGTCCTCCGTCAGGGACAGGTGGTGGGGACAGACCTCCGCAGTCACGCGGATGCCCCGTTCCTTTCCCCAGCGAATGAGCTCCACGGACCCCTTGGTGCTCATGTGGCAGAGGTGCACGTGCCCGCCCGTACGCCGCGCGAGGAGGATGTCGCGGATGGCCATGATCTCCTCGGCTTCGGCGGGAACGCCACGAAGTCCGAGACGCGCCGACACCAGGCCCTCGTTCATGGCCGCGCCCTGCGCGAGGGTGGGCTCCTCGCAGTGATCGGCCACGGGAATCCCGAAGGTGCGCGCGTACTCCAGCGCCGTACGCATGAGCTGCGCCGAGGCCACCGGCTTCCCGTCGTCGCTCACCGCCACGGCGCCGGCGCCGACCATCTCGCCGAACTCCGCCAGTGCCTCGCCCTTCTGCCCCACCGAAATCGCGCCGATCGGGTACACGCGCGCCGAACTGGCGCGCAGGGCCTGGCGGATGATGAAGCCGACGGCGGCCTGGTTGTCGGTCACGGGGTCGGTGTTGGGCATCGCGCAGACGGCGGTGAAGCCGCCCGCCGCCGCCGCGCGCGCGCCGGTCGCGATCGTTTCGACGTCCTCGCGTCCGGGCTCGCGCAGATGGCAGTGCACATCGATGAACCCGGGGGACACGATCTGCCCGGTGCAGTCGATGACCTCGAGCGCTCCGGACTCCCGTCGCACGTCACCCAACGAGCCGCCGGCGTGCGAGATGGTGTCGTTCTCGACGAGCACGTCACCCACCTGGTCGATCCCCTGCGAGGGGTCGAGGATCCGGCCGCCCTTCAGGAGGAGTGCCGGGTGACGGGTGACGGGTGACGGGTCACCACTGCTCGTGGCTCGTGGCTCGTGGCTCGCGGCTCGGCCGCGCGGATCGGGGCTCATCGTTCCCCCTTCGCGGCTTCAGCCAGTTCCGGGCGGCCGCCGCTGAGGAGATAGAGCACCGCCATTCTCACGGCCACACCGTTCGTCACCTGGTCCAGGATCACGCTTTGCGGGCCGTCGGCCACGTCGGAGTCGATCTCCACGCCGCGGTTCATGGGTCCGGGGTGCAGGATGAGGATGTCCCGCGGGGCGCGCTCGAGGCGCTCACGCGTCACGCCGAAGACGCGGTTGTACTCGCGCAGCGACGGAATGTAGCCCGCCTGCATCCGCTCGAGCTGCAGCCGCAGCACGTTCAGCGCCTCCGCCCACTCGATCGCCTCCTCGATCCGGTTGAAGATGCGGACCGGGAAGGCCTCGATGGCGTTAGGCAGCAGGGAGCGCGGGCCGCAGATCCCCACCTCCGCGCCGAGCTTGATCAGCCCCCAGAGGTTCGAGCGGGCCACGCGCGAGTGGAGCACGTCGCCCACCAGGCAGACGCGCCGGCCCTCCAGTGAGCCGAAGCGATCCCGCAGCGTGAGCAGGTCGAGGAGCCCCTGCGTGGGGTGCTCGTGCGTCCCGTCTCCCGCGTTGATCACGTTGGACTCGATGCGATCCGCGAGGAATCGCGCCGCTCCCGACGCACCGTGGCGGATGACGACCATGTCGATCCGCATCGCCTCGAGGTTCCGCGCCGTGTCCACGAGCGTCTCCCCTTTCGCCACGCTCGACCCTGCCACCGCCACGTTCACCGTGTCCGCCGAGAGTCGCTTCTCCGCGAACTCGAACGAGATGCGGGTGCGTGTCGACGCCTCGAAGAACAGGTTCACGATCGTCATGCCGCGCAGCGTGGGCACCTT
>DATIGO010000191.1:0-12961 GCA_035454665.1 Gemmatimonadaceae bacterium
ATGCCGGTCTGGGTGAGCTTGTGGCCGCCGGCTTCCGTGGCCGCCCGGGCGATCCCGAAATCGGCCACCAGGGCATGCCCGCCGGAGAGCAGGATGTTCTCCGGCTTGATGTCGCGATGCACGACACCCTGCCGGTGTGCGTAGGCCAGCGCATCGCAGACTTCCGCCGCGATCCGCAATGCCTCATCGACGGGCAGCTGACGCTCGCGCTCCAGGCGGGCGCGCAGCGATTCGCCCTCGACGTACGGCATGACGTAGTAGAGGAGATCGTCCGCAGCGCCGGAATCGTGCAGGCCGAGGATGTGGGGATGCTGCAGCGTCGCGGCGACCTGAATCTCTCGCGCGAAGCGGCGCGCTCCAACCGTTTCGCCGATCTCGGGGAGCAGGACCTTCACCGCGACGCGCCGGCCGTGCTTGAGGTCTTCGGCAAGGAAGACGATGGCCATGCCGCCGCGTCCGAGCTCGCCGAGGAGCCGATAGCGGCCCGTCAATTCGCGCTGCAGGCGTTCCGCGATGTAATCCATGGTCTCCCATCTGGCAGAACCGGGTCCTGTGTCCGGCATCGCGTCGAGCCGGCGCCACCGAAGGTGAATCCGCGGGACGGACGAAGGAAGGGGGTGATCGAGGACCCTGCCGGATCGTGATCAGCGACCACGGCAGGTCGAGCGCCGGTCAACCCTGGCGTAGCGGCGCTCGAGGCCGCAGAGGCGCCACAGGCGGGGACGGTACAAGAAGCATGCGTTCCCCGACGGGTATATTCCGGCACGTCGGCGCCTGCGACAGCCGATCCGCGTTGCCCTTCCACCTCATTCGGCACGCCTGCCCTCGTGCTCCCCGCGAGGAGACACATGCCCCAACGGAGCGGTTCGACGAGCTCGGACACCCTGCCTTCCCCGGCCCGAGTTCACATCCTCGGCGCGGGCCCCGTGGGTCTCCTCCTGACGGCGTTGCTCCAATCCACGGAGCGGTTCTCCGTGCACCTGTATGAGAAGCGGCGCGACTACACGCGGACACGCATGGTCCAGCTCGCGCCGTACCTCGTGGCGGATTCGGTCGCGGGCTACTGCACCGACTACATCGATGAGGAGAGCGTCCGGGCCGTCTTCGATCCCCAGGAGATCGACGACGGCCTCGCGTTTCGACGGTCCATTCCGTCGGACCTGATGGCGCTGTTGCGCGGATGGGCTCAGGGGTTCTGCCCGCTCAACACCATCGAGCGCTCTCTCAGTGATCTGATCGACGCGCGTCATTCGCAGCCGGTGCGGCGCACCACGGCCGTCGTCACGGCGCAGGACGCGATGGCGATGCTCGAGCCGGGCGACCTCCTGATCGATTGCAGTGGCAGCCGGTCCGTGCTGCGGGATCACCTGATGCCCGGCGCCGGCGCGACGGATGATGGCGCGAACACGTTCAAGATCCGGCTCGAATACGCGCTCGTCGTCACCTTCCTGTACGGCCAGGCGTATGACTGCAACGAGTATTGCAAGTACTACAAGAACATCGAGAACGCGCACTACAAGTTCATTCCGGCGGTCAACCGCACGTACTACGACGGCAGCGTCAGCCACGTCACGGGCATCGTCAGCATTTCCGCCGAGGACTACGAGCGGATGCCGTCACGATTCGACGGCCAGTGGCTTCGCAGCAACTTCCCTCACGTTGCCGAGTCGATGGACCGCTTCATCGCCAAGATCAAGGAGGAGACCAACGGCGAGATCGTGGGGGACCTGGAGATCATCCGGATACCGCTGGATCTGTACCGGGCTCGCCACGCGACCAGTCGCGAGTGGCACCTGACCGGGACGGGCGAGCACCCGTTCACCCGCTCGCCGGTGTTCCTGGTCGGCGATTCGGCCATGGGCTCTCCCTACTTCCAGTCCATATCGCTGGGCTTCGAGTGTGCGATGTTCCTGGCGGGACTTCTCATGCAGCGCGACCTGCCGCTCGCGGACATGCTCGATCGCTACGAGCGGTTCACCTACAAGCAGTGGCTTCGCGTGTACATGCGCAGCAAGATGATCAAGCACAACAAGGATCTGCTGGAGTGCGTCGGGGACGACCTCGCACTGCTGGAGAAGCTGCACATCTATTGAACGGGGGCATCGCGCCCGAGGCCGCGCGAGGGAGCGCGGCTTGTCATGACGAGTGCCGAGCGCGTCCTCGGTGGTCGGCATGATGCGCCGCTCGTGCGCGGCCTGGATGATCCACTGGCCGCTGCCGCCGGTTGCCGCCGATGTACGTCTTACTCGCCGCCTCCGGGACGAATGGGCTCCGAACGAGCGACCGCGGTTGCCGCCGCCCTGGCCGTGAGGTATCCGTCGATCCCTCTCTCGAACGCGCCGGGAAAAGCCGGCGCAGCCCCCACCAGTTGTTCGCGATAGACGTGCAGCATGATCTCGCGGAAGACGGGCAGCGCTGTGCGGCCACCGGTTTCGTTTGCCCCCAGGGTGCGGTTGTCGTCGAAGCCGATCCGCACTGCTACCGTTATCCCGCGCGGCCCCCAGGTGGACCCCACGAACAGCGCGTCACGAAAACCGTTCGTCGTTCCGGTCTTGCCCAGCACCGGGATAGGGAAGTCGCGGCGGTCGAGAATGTTGGCCGTGCCCCCCGGAATGCGTACCACTCCGCGCAGTCCCTCCTGAATCTCGCGCAGTCCGTGGGCCGCGAACGCGTGGGTGATGCGGGGCGCCCGGTAGAGCGCCACACCCGCGGCGTCGTTCACCTCATCAACGATGTAGGGCTCGGCGACTACTCCGGACGCGATCGCTCGATAGGCCCCCGCCAACTCCAGCAGCCGCACCTCCGACGCTCCGAGTGCCATGCTGATGTAGCGCGGCACCGGTGAGTGGATCCCCAGCTCGCGAGCGGTCCGGATCACGTCATCCATGCCGATCTCCCGGGTGATCCACACCGCTACGGTGTTGCGAGACTCGGCCAGGGCCTGGCGGACCGCCATCGCGCCCTTGAACTGGTTGTCGTAGTTGGCGATCCACTTCACCCTGCCGTTGGCTGACGTGGGCACGGCGATGGGCTCGTCGAGCACGATGCTGTCGAGACCCAGGCCCCTGCGAAAGGCCGCGAGATATACGATCGGCTTCCACGCTGATCCCGGCTGGCGCCTGGAATCGCGAACGCGGTTGTAGTCGGAATAGGCGTTGTGGCGCTCTTCGTACACCTCGCGACCACCGGCCTCGGCCAGGATCGCCGCGTCCCCGTTGCGCAGCACCACCACCGAGCCCTGGATCCGCCCTTTCGCCTTGGGATGCCGCTGCTCATATCGGGCGAGACCGGTCTCCAGGGCGGCGTTCACGATGCGCTGCAGCCGATCGTCCACCGTGGTGCGGACCGAGACCCGTCCGAGGAACAGCTCCCCGACTCCGAAGCGGTCTCCGCCGTGCTTTCTCAGCTCGCCGAAAACGCTCCCGATCGCGGCGCTCGCGTGGGTCTTGATCGAGCTGACGGCAACCACGCGAACCGGCTCGGCCTGGGCGCGCGTTGCGAGGTCTTTCGAGATGAAGCCCTCGCTCGCCATGAGCGCCAGGATCTCGTTGCGGCGGCGCAGGGGCGCAGGGGCGCCGGCGCCGGGTGCGTAGTCGCGCGGAGACTTGGTGATCCCGGCGAGGAGCGCCGCCTCGGCGGCGTCCTCGGATGTGTAGCTCGACAGCTCCTTGCCAAAGTAGTACTCCGAGGCGGCGGCAAAACCGTAGCGGCCGTTGCCCAGATAGATGAAGCTGGCGTAGCGACGGAAGATCTCACGCTTGGCATTCTCTCGTGATCCGTAACGCCGTTTCATTTCCCGCTCGACCCAGAGCGCCAGGCGCACCTCCTCGAGCTTCCGGAGGACTTTGTTGGCGGTGGGCACACCCAGCGCCAGGGACACGAGCCGCGGACCCGCACCCCCATGGAACAGCGTTTCGCCATCCTCGTGACTGGTGCGCTCCGCGAGGAAGTAGCCGCGGACGAGCTGCTGCGTGAGCGTGGAGCCCCCCTGAGGAAGTCTCAGTCGAAGTTCCCCGTCCCCGCTCCACCAGGTGGAAAGGGAACGGGTGATGGACTTCCCGATGACGCGCGGCAGCACGCGGTAATCGACGCCGGCGTGGGAGAAGAACCTCTTGTCCTCGGTGGCGAGGATTGCCTGGCGCAGAATCACAGGCACCTCGTCGTAGGAGACCATCCGGCGGTACTCCTTCGCGACCGAGATCAGCACCGTGCCCCGCGCGTCGTAGACGACGCCAGTGGTCGGTAGCTGGAACCGGATGAAGCGCTCGATGTCCGGAAGCGCGCGGTCGTCCGCGTAGACGTGGTACAGCACCCACGATAGCGGCAGCAGCGGGAGCAGGGCGAGCGCGATGATCGCAATCCGCCGGGCGCGGTGCACCCGTGCGGATGGCCGCGGGACCGGGACCATGCCGGTGGCCTGGCCGGGGCCCGCACGGCGAACGCGTGGCACCTGCCACTGGCCCGGACGACGGCCGGATCGCGGCTGCTTTCCGAGAGTTGGGACGAGCATGTTGAATGGTGGCCCCGTGGTGCCACCGACCAACATCGCGCGATGGATTGAGTCAGGAGCTAGACCTCTGGAGCCGCCGGCGGATCCGGTGCGCGCCGGCGTTCCGGCGGACCCGCTCGAGCTTCAGACCGAGCGCGATGGATGGAACACGACCACGCGCGGCGGCTGCCCCACATGAGATCTGGCTACCGGCGGATCCCCGCCCCGGTCCTCGGCGGCACCGGCGCACCGGCCACAGGATCCATCTTCCGCTGGCGCGGATACACCTCGTCGAGGGTGTTCCCATCGTAGAGGCGGCCGTTCCTCATCACCATCGCCACCGAGCTCGTGTTCCGGATGTTCTCCAGCGGGTTCCGGTCCAGCACCACGAAATCGGCGAGCTTCCCTGCCTCGAGCGATCCCACATCCATAGCGAGGCCGACCGCCTCGGCGCCGAAGATCGTGGCCGCGCGCAAGACGTCGTGGTTCGACATGCCGCCCATGGAGAGCGTCCACATCTCCCAGTGGTAGCCGAGGCCCTGGAGCTGGCCGTGACTTCCCACACCAACGCGACCGCCGGCCTTCACGATGTCGGCTGCGCCCTTCGAGATTTCGTCGAACGAGTACTCGTCCTTGTGATACCACCCGGCGTCGTTCCCGCCGCCGCGCTGCCCGCGCATGCGGCGGCGCGCCTTGCCCGCGAGCTCCTGATACGGCGTGAAGCGCCGCAGCTTCGCGTCCCCATACACGTCCTCCGACGTGTAGAACCAGTTCTCGCCGAAGGGTCCGTTGTAGGAGACGAGGAGCGTGGGCGTGTAGGCGATCCCGCTTTGCGCGAAGAGCGCGACTACGTCCTTGTAGAACGGGAAGACGGGGATGGCGTGCTCCTGTCCCGGATAGCCGTCGATCGCCATCGTCATGTCATAACGCGTGTCGAGCGCGCCCTCGGTGGTCGGCATGATGTTCTGCTCCCGCGCGGCCTGGATGATCCACTGCCGCTGCTGGCGGTTGCCACCGATGTACATCTTGAGCGTCTTGGTGTCGTAGTACTGGCTGTAGCGGCGCATGATGCGGCGCGCGTGCTCGAGGTCCTTGATGTCCTCGCCGGCGCCGGGGACGTACACCGCCGAGAAGAGGCCCGGGCCCGTGGAGTAGATGCGCGGGCCGATCGCTGAGCCGGCGGTGACGAGGTCCTCGTACGAGAGGACGTCGGTCGTGCCGGTCTGCGGGTCGCGCGTGGTGGTCACGCCGTAGGCGAGATTGGCGAGGTAGGCCCATGGCTGCTGGTGGATCCCGCTCCTGATCCCCAGATGCGCGTGGGTGTCCACGAATCCGGGGACGATCGTCTTGCCGCTCACGTCGAAGGAGCGCGCGCCGGACGGGATCTGCACCTGCCCCGACGGTCCCACGGCGACGATGCGGTTGTTGCGGACCACGATGTCGCCGCGCTCGATGATCTCGTCGCCGCGCATGGTGACGATGCGCGCGTTGCGGAAGACCGCGGTCCCCTGCGGAAGGTCGCGCTGGGCGCGTACGGTGATCCTGGTTTCCGCGGCCAGGTAGCGCGGTGGCTGCGGGGCGGCGCGTGCGGCGGTGTCCGGAGGCGCCGGCGCAGGCGGGGGCGCCGGGGCGGCCGCCGCGATGGAGTCGTCGATCTGGCGGGCGCGGTCCAGGTCATAGACGAAGTGCGAGTTGCCGATCGACCAGTGCACGCGGCGGCTGTCGCCGCTCCACGCGGGGAACTGCGCGCCGACGTCGGTCAGACGCCGCACTGGAAGGTCGGTGCTTTCGGGATTCGCCAGGCTCAGGGTGCGCGTCTCTCCGGTCTCGACCAGCGGGAAGACGTAGAGATCGTTCGCGACCTGTGTCAGTACCGTGGTGCCGTCGGGCGAGAGCTGCGCGCCGGCCGCTGGCGAGGCTGTCGTGGCCTCGGGTCCTTTCGCTCCCGTTATGCGCACGTGGGTGCGCTCGTCGGTGCCATCCCAGCGGATGGAGACGAGCCCGGAACCGCCGCCGTACATATAGATGCGGCTCGAGTCGCGCGCGAAATGCGGTCCGCTGCGTCCGCCCGCCGGTGCGATGAGCGTGCTGCGGCCGCCCGCCGCGGGCACCCACACGAGCTCGGCGGCGCCGAGGAAGCCACCTTCCTCGAGGGCGGGCTGCGCCGGGGACTGCATGACGACGATGCGGCTCCCGTCAGGCGACCAGGCCGGCTCCGTGTACATCGCTCGCGATTGCGTCACCTGCACCGGGCGCCCGCCTGACAGCGGCACCTTCCAGACCTGACCGCCCTCGCGAGACCAGGAGACGTACGCGATCCACTGCCCATCGCGCGACCAGGCCGGGTGTGCCTCGGTGGCCGTCGATTCGCTCACACGCCGCGGCGTGCCCCCCGGAAAGTCCATCACGTACAGCTTGTCCATCGCCACGAAGGCGAGACGCCGCCCATCGGGTGACGGCACCGCGTCGCGGATCTGCCTGACGATGAACTCCGCGGAGTCGCTCACGCGGTAGTTGAAGGCGACCCTGGGGCCGAGCTCGATCGTGGCCTGCACGCGGAACGGGATCGGCGTCTGCGGCGAGCCGTCCACCGGGACGCGCCAGATCTTCCCGCCGTAGGAGGCGATGATCGCGCGTGAGTCGGGCGTGAAGGAGAAGCCGGGGAGCGCATCGAGCGAGGCGACCGACTCCTGCTCGTCGCGCTGGACCGGGTACGCGAGCCAGCGTTCGTCGCCCGTCTGGAAGTCGCGCAGGCGGATCCCTGTCTCGGACTCGTAGCGCGAGCCGTAGGCGAGGTAGCGGCCGTCGGGGGAGAGCGCGGGGCGGATGGCGCCGCCCAGGAGGTTGGCGCGGACGTCGCGCCGCCCCGTGCGGCGGTCGAAGGTGACGAGCTGGAATTGCGGAAAGGCCGCGTTGTACTCCCAGGCGCCGTTGCGCTGGGCGAACCAGATGTAGCGGTCGTCCGGCCCGAAGGCGGCGCCCATCAGGTTGAGCGGCCACGCTCCGTTAGGCAGCGGCGTGGGATCGCTCACGAGCTGGATGCCGTTCCCGCCGTCCTTGTGGAACATCCAGGGCTTGGACGGACCGATGGGGGCCGGCGCGCGCGACACGACGATGAACTGGCCGTCCGGCGTCCACTCGGGGGAGCGGTACCGGTTGGACTTGCCCTTGGACACCTGCTTCGTGCGCTTCGTCGTCAGATCGATCGTCCAGACGTTGTCGCCGCCGTCCCGGTCGGACGTGAAGACGACCGTGCGGCCGTCGGGGGAGAAGCGCGGCTGGGCGTCGTAGGCCATACCGGTGGTGAGCGCGGTCGCGGGGCCGCCGGTGATGGGGAGGGTGTAGAGGTCGCCCAGGAGGTCGAAGACGAGGGTGCGGCCGTCGGGACTGACGTCGACCGAGATCCAGGTGCCTTCGTCCGTGTCGAGGGCGATGGTACGCGCCGGGACGAGCGGGAGATCGGGCTTGGCCGGCCCCTGCGGACTCTGTGCGGGCGCGAGCGCGGGGAGGACAAGGCCGGAGAGGGATGCGAGGAAGAATGAAGAGAGACGCATGATTCCCGGGAGATTGGGGCTAAGCCGCTTGATCGCCGGCAATACGATGCGCTGTGGTCTTCGCGGCCGCCATCCCGTTCGCGGTGGTAGCGCGAGCGGCTGGACGGGCCGTCCCCGCCGCATACCTTCATCCCCTCATCGGAGGGATGTCGGCGATCGAACCCGGAGGCGTGGCATGCAGACCACTCGTCGCAGCTTCGTTGCTCGAGCCCTC
Source organism: Gemmatimonadaceae bacterium (assembly GCA_035454665.1). GTDB lineage: Bacteria > Gemmatimonadota > Gemmatimonadetes > Gemmatimonadales > Gemmatimonadaceae > DATIGO01. The sequence continues at coordinate 8,258 of DATIGO010000191.1, forward strand.
GCCGCACTCGGGGCGAGTGCGCTGCCACGCCCGCTCACCGCCGCCGCTCTCGAGTCGCTCCCGCCCATCCCGCAGGGCGGCCCACTCGACGAAGACTTCTGGCGGACGTTCCGTCGCAGCTTCCTCCTGCCGCCTGACGAGGCATTCTTCAATACCGGGTCGCTCGGCCCTACACCGCGACCGGTTCTCGAGGCCGTGACCGCCCACCTGACGACCCTCGCGACCTCCATTACCCACGTCAACTACCAGGGCGAGGGACCCCGCATCTGGGGCGGATACGGGCCCGAGCCCGATCTCTGTGGCAAGCTCGCCGCGCTCGTGAACGCCAACGCCTCGGAGATCGGGCTCACGAGCAACGCCACGATGGCCATGAACTTCGTCGCGAACGGGCTCGACCTCGCGGCCGGCGACGAGGTCATCGTGGTGCAGTACGCGCACCCCGGCGGCCGCTGCGGGTGGGAGCTGCGCGGCAAACGGGACCAGGTGCGCGTGGTGTACGTGACGGTTCCCTATCCGGTGAGGGATCCATCGCAGTTGATCGCGCTCTATGAGGGCGCCACGACCGCGCGCACGCGCGTCTGGGCAATTCCGCACCTCACCTCCGGGATCGGGGCGACGCTGTTCCCGGTCAGGGAGCTGTGCCGGCTCGCGCGTGACCGCGGGATCCTGTCGGTCGTGGACGGCGCGCAGACCCTGGGACACCTCGTCATCGACGTGCGCGACATGGCATGCGACGCCTACTTCGCGTCGCCGCACAAATGGCTCCTGGCGCCGGCGGGCTGCGGCATGCTCTACCTCAGGAATGACGTCCAGCCCCGTATCTGGACTACGCTGGCCGGCGCGCAATGGGACAACCAGACCGATGGCATGCTGCGGCTGATGCAATGGGGTGCCACGAGCTACTCGATCCTCGCGGGCCTCCATGCGGCGATCGACCTGCACACCTCCCTCGGTTCCCGGCGCGTGCAGGATCGCGTGATCGCCCTCAACCAGCGTCTGCGCGAGGGGCTGGACGGCATCCGCGGCGTCACGGTGCATTCACCCCGGCATCCCGACATGATGACGGGGACGTCGATCTGGGGCGTGGAGGGGATGACGGGGGTCGATCTGCAGGAGGCCTTGTGGCGTGAGGCGCGCGTGCGGGTCCGGGCCGCGGGCGACGGTACGCCGCCCGGCGTGCGCCAGTGCTGCCACATCTGCGCGACGATGGAGGAAGTCGACCGCTCGGTCGCGGCGGCACGCGTGATCGCTGGGCGCGTGCGTTGAGACGCCAGGCGTGGGCAGGCCGCTCGACCGGGAAGAGAGACCACCGTCATCCACTTGACGCCGATCGGGATGGGACTCAAGTACAGGACACCCCCATTCCGCCGAGGTGCATGGCTACTCGGACTCGAGTCACCAGGACGCATCGTTCCACCCGGACGGCGAATCCGGCCGCCGGCAATGGCGCGCACCTGTCTGCGGGACTGGGGGAGGTGCACAGCACGGAGACGGGGCGCACCTATCGGCTCGACCGCCTGATCGGCAGGGGAGGTTTCGGCGAGGTGTACCTGGCCACGCCCGTCCCGGCCGACGGCTTCCCCACGCAGGTCTGCGTCAAGATCAGCGAGCGTCTCTCCGCGTGGCTGCGCGAGGCCTACTTCGCCGAGCTCCTGTTACGCGAGCCGCGCGCCCTCAGGGTGCTCGACCGGTTTGCGTTCGTCGACGGCACGCGCATGCTCTACTGCCTGACGATGGAGTACGCGGAGCACGGCGACCTCGGCACCTGGCTCGCCAGGCAGGGACCGCAATCGGAGCGTTTCGTTCGCCGCGAGATCGCGGCCATCCTCGGGACGCTGCATGCCCTGCATCGTGGCCAGGCGCTGCACCGCGATCTCACGCCGTTCAACGTGTTCGTCTGCGGCAGGGAGCAGCTCAAGCTGGGGGACTTCGGCATCGCGACGCATCAGATGAGCCGTCGCGGCGTCACGGCGGATGCGTTCAACCTGTTCAACGCGCCAAACGAGATTGCCTGGGGACGGGTGCGGCGCTGGCAGCAGCGCGACGACATCTATCAGGTAGGGTTGATCGCGGCGATGCTGCTGCGCGGGGACACCACGAATCCGGTGCACAGCCGCGACGTGCGGCGGCTGCCGTGCAGTGACCACCTGAAGGAAGTCCTGCACCGCTGCCTCGGGAGCCGCGTGAAGCGTTATGAGGCGGCGGGCGACCTGATCGCAGCGCTCCGCGAGCGTCCGAGGGAGCCGCGGCCGGGCCGGGTGAAGAGTCTCGCGGGGAAGCGGGTGTCGTTCACGGGATTTCTGAGCCGGCCGCGCGCGGAGGCGATTCGCGCGGCGCGCCGGGCGGGTGCGATCGTCCAGAGCAGGCCGGGACGCGAGACGGATGTGCTGGTGCGCGGGCGCCCGAACGCGCTGCAGATCGCCGGGCGGGCCGGGGGGACCAAGCTGATGGAGGTGCGGCGGCTGGCGGCGAAGGGACATGCGATCACGGTGATCAGCGATCGGCAGTTCTGGCGGCTCGTGGAGAGGCATCGCGGGCGCGCACGCAGCAGTGCGCGTTAACCCCAGACGTGAGCGTCGAGGCTGAGGAAGCGCGGGTTGCGTATACAGGCGACCTCGCTTCAGCGGATCCCGACGCGTTTTCCACAAATCGGGGTCAGACTCCTATTTGGCGAAATAGGAGTCTGACCCCGATTTGTGGAAAACAGGCCCCCGTTTCTGCGGAGCCGACGGGTTGGAGTCTCGCGAAGGGGGCCGGCACGCGGCCGGGCTCGGCCGGGGGTGATGAACGTCGGGTACGGCAACCCTTCTCTCCCCTTGCGCATCTAATGGAAGCCATCCAACGTATCCCTAGACCGGTATAGGGACGCCCTGGTCGGGGCCCGACCACCAGCCACCAGAAACTGCCCGCGGAGTGAACGTGTTCGACAAGGAATCGGGTCTCCTCCAGGGAACCGTGGAGCTCCTCGTGCTGAAGGCGCTCTCCTGGGGCCCCATGCACGGCTACGGGGTCGCGAGCTGGATCGAGAGCGTCACGGCCGACGCCCTGCGGGTCGAGGAGGGATCCCTCTACCCCGCCCTGTACCGCATGGCCGCCAAGGGCTGGATCACCGCCGAGTGGGGACTGTCGGAGAACAACCGCCGCGCGAAGTACTACCGGCTCACCGGCGACGGTCGGCGGCAGCTCCGCAGGCAGACGTCGGGGTGGCAGCGCTTCGCGGGGGCGGTCGACAAGGCCATCACGAGCACGATCCGGCCGGCGCTGTCGAAGTAGATCATGCGTTCGTCCATCGCCATTCCCGCTCTGCCTCACGGATGACCGCCGTGTGAGCCGGAGGACACATCCATATGAAAGAGCCCAGGAAGATCCTGTACGTTCCCGGTAAGGCCGACGCGGAGGTCGATTCGGAGCTTCGGTTTCACCTGGACGAGCGCATTCGCGCCAACATCGCCGCCGGGATGAGTCCCGACGAGGCGCGGCGGGCGGCTCTGGAGCGCTTCGGCAACGTCGCTGGAGTGCGCGACGAATGCGCCCGGCTCCTGACCGAAGAACGCAAGACGAAGCGCCGGCGCGACTGGATCGACGACCTCCGCCAGGACCTCCGCTTCGCCGTCCGCTCCGCGTCAGGCGCGCCGCTCTTCACGCTGCTGGCGGTGCTCACGCTCGCGCTCGGCATTGGCGCCAACGCGGCGATGTTCGGCGTCGTCAAGTCCGTGCTGCTCAATTCCCTCCCCTACGCCGACGCGGACCGCCTCACCCGCATCTACACGCCGATCAAGGCACTCGGCGAGCGGACGGGCGCGATCAGCGCCGGCACCATCAGCGATCTCCGCGAGCGCCAGCAGTCCTTCAGCTCACTGGGTGCGTGGCTCCCTACCCGCGAGTCGATCTACGACCCGGGCGACAACCCGCAGGTCGTCAAGGTGCGCTGGGTCGAGCCGGCGCTCTTCACCACCCTCGGCGTCAGGTTCATCAAGGGGACGAACTTCCGCGAGCAAGATGGCCTCGGCGACACCGCCTTCGTCACCGTGATCCCGTGGAAGACCTGGCAGTCGGCATTCGCCGGCGCAGACGACGTCGTCGGGAAGACGGTCCGCCTGAACAACATCACCCGAACGGTCGTGGGCGTCCTGCCGCGCGACTTCGTCATGCCCGAAGGCGACGACGACTACTTCTATCCGGTGTCGATCGCGCCGTTCATGCGCGACCCGATCAGCGTGCGCGGCTCGCACAACTTCGGCATGGTCGGACGACTCAGGCCCGGCGTTTCCGCGGCGGCCGCCGACCGTGAGTTGCGCGCCATCGGTGACGAGCTCGAGAAGCTGTACGCCAAGGACAATCTGGGTATCGGCATGATCGGCGTACCGCTGCGTGACGCCATGGTCGGCGACACGCGCACGCCGCTCATCGTGCTCCTGGCCAGCGGCGCACTCGTGCTCCTGATCACCTGCGCGAATCTCGCCGGCGCCCTGCTGTCGCGGACGATCTCCCGCCGCAAGGAATTTGCCGTCCGGGTCGCGCTCGGCGCCGGCCGCGGGCGCCTCGTCAGGCAGCTCCTGACCGAAAGCGTCATGCTGGCGATCGGCGGCGGCATCGCGGGCGTCTTCCTCGCGATCCTGCTGCTCGGCACGCTTCGCGGCATGTCGCTCGAAGCCATACCGCGTTATGCGGATCTCTCGCTCGACGCCGGCGCCCTCATCGTCG
>DATIGO010000192.1:0-4742 GCA_035454665.1 Gemmatimonadaceae bacterium
CCCGACTCTGACCCCAACCGGCGCGCGACGGCGGCAGGTGGCCGCTGCGCTTACTCTGACGCCAGGACTTGCGCCGGATCCAGTTGGGTCGCCCGCCGGGCCGGAATGAGCGTCGCCACCACCGCCACCGCGCTCAGCATCAACACGACGCTCACGAGGGTGACAGGATCGCCGGGCTCGACGTGGAACAGCAGGCGGCGCAGCACACCGCCGGCCGCGAGCGTGCCTCCCACTCCGACGGCGACTCCCATGCCGACGAAGAGGAGTCCGCGCGCCAGCAGCGTCTGCGCCACCTCGCGCGACGACGCTCCCAGCGCGATCCGGATGCCGATCTCCCGCGTGCGCGCGCGCGCTACCTGCGACGCCACGCCGTACACCCCCACGGCGGCCAGCAGCAGGGCGAGCCCACCGAAGAGCACGAGCAGCATCAGCACGAAGCGATCACCCGCCATCGCATCGAGCGCTACCTCGCGCATGGTGCGGACGCGCGTGACCGGCACTTCCCGGTCAATCGCCGCCGCCGCGGCGTGCACCTGCGGGATAATACCACGCGGAGGCACGGTGGTCTTCACCACGTAACGCAGCAGGGCCGGCACATCGGTCGAGAGATGCGCGATGATCTCCGGCTCCGGCTCGGAAAGGAGCGACATCCGCTCGTTGCCCACCACGCCCACGATTGGATGCCATACCGTGTTGCTGTCAGGCGTGCGCGTGAAGGTGATCCGGCGGCCGACCGGGTTCTCGTTGGGCAGATGTCGATCGACGAAGGCGCGGTTGACCAGCACCGGGAACGGCACTCCCGGCGTGGGCTCGCCCAGCAGCGTACCGTCGACCACCGGCACCTCGAGTGCGCGGAAGTACCCATCGGTGACCTGACGATGCCGTACCTCTACGCCGAAACGATCCGCCGGCCACCCTTCGAGCGTGAAGTCGCCCGACCATCCGAAGCCACCGAACGGAAGCTGGCGACCCACGCCTACGTCGCGTACACCGGGGATCGACTTCACGCGCTCCGCGAAGCGCTGCGCGAAGGCGGCGCGCGCCTCGTCGCTTTGGTAGAGGCCTGCCGGGGGGGCGACCTCGAACGTGAGCACGTTCGACTCGTTGATGCCCGAATCCACTCGCCGCAGCTCCATGAGACTCCGGATCATCAGGCCGGCACCGGCCACGAGCATCACGGCCAGCGCGACCTCCAGCGCCACGAGCCCATGCGCCGCCAGGAACGTGCGTCGGCCCACACTGCCCGTTCGGGCGCCGTCACCCATCCCACGCGCCTCGCCGACCCGGGCGCTCCGGAGTGCCGGCTGCGATCCGAAGAGCAGCGCGCTTCCACCAGCCAGCACCAGGGTGAAGAGGAGCATCCGCCAGTCCAGGCGAACCGCGACGTCGGGCAGTGCATCCGGCATACGCGCGGCGAGGAGATCGAGACCGACGCTCGCGAGGAGCACGCCAAGGGCCGATCCCACACCCGCGAGCAGGAAACTCTCGCTGAGGACCTGACGCGCGATGCGCCACGGACGGGCGCCGAGCGCCCTGCGCACCGCCATCTCGTGCCGGCGCGCGAGCGCGCGGCCGAGCAGGAGGTTGGCGACGTTGGCGCACACGATGAGCTGCAGGAGTCCTACCGCGCCGAGAAGGAGCAGCAGCGGATGGCGCTGATCGCCCACCAGGAAGTGCTGCAGCGGCGTGAAGCCGGCCTTCATTCCGCGGTTGGTACCGGGATACTCAGTCTCGAGCGCTCGCGCGACGCTCGTCAGCTCGTCGCGCGCCTGCTCAGCGGACGCGCCAGGCGCCAGGCGCGCGATGGCGCGGACGATGTGCGCGCGGCGGAAGCCCACCGACGTCCGTTGCGCGTCGCTCCACCGGAACGTGGTCCACGCCTCGGCCTCGCTGATCGCGTAGCGGAAGTTCGGCGCCAGCACGCCGAGGACGCGGTACGGCACGCCGTCGAGCCGGATCGTGCGGCCGATCACGCCCGAGTCGGCGCCGAGCTTCTGTCGCCACGCCTGGTAGCCGAGCACGACCCCGGCCTCGCTGCCGGTCCAGGACTCGTCGAAGGTGAAGACGCGACCCAGGTGCATCGGGGCGCCCAGGAGCGAGAACGCGTTTCCCGATACGCGTCCCACGCTGAGTGGCGTGGCTTGCGATCCGGTCCACAGGGCGACGCTGTTCACTCCATCGGAGACGATTGCCACGTCCTCGAATGCTCGCACGCGGTCGCGCCAGTCGAGCACGTTGGCTGGAGCGGCATGCACCTGTTGCCAGCCGCGCTCATCGTTCGACTCCCAGAGCATCACGAGGCGGCCCGGGTCGCGAAACGTGAGCGGGCGCAGCATCACCTCGTTCACCGTGGAGAAGATGGCCGTGGTGGCGCCGATGCCGATGGTGAGCGTGAGCAGGACGAGGAGCGCGAGTCCCGGCGTGTGCGTGAGACTGCGCGCGGCGTGGCGCAGATCGAGGAGCAGGGTGTTCATGGCGCGATCGATTCGAGGGGCAGAGGCCGGTTCGTCGAGCGCGCGCGATAGGGAGCAAGGCGTGTACCCGGGTACGAATATGGTGGATGCATATGTGGTACCGCCACTTATGCGCGGGAAGCCCGCGTCGGTCCGACCACGTGGAGTGTTCGGATCCGGAACGCCGGTTGCGTCTCCGGACACCAGTCTGGAGCCGAGCCGAATTCTGGTGGCTCCGTTCGAGCGTACGGCGGGCCCCACGCGGTACCTGCTCGGACGCGTAGCAGCCGACTGGGTGATGCGGAGCATCCAGCGCGCCGGCGGCGGCGAAGTCATCGACCCGAAGCACTAAGCCCCCGGGGTTTCCCCCGGGGGCATGGCAAGCCCCAGCACGAAGGCGAAAGGGCGAGTTGCCACCGTGAAGACGAATGGCCGACGACCCGAGCCACGTGCGATGCGACCATGTTTGTCACAATCGGCAACGACGAGACCCGACACGGGAGGCGTGGGGGAGGACCGAAGCGCTCGCGTAGACAGTGAGGGCCCGGGCGAACGCCCGGGCCCTCAGTCCTTCCCTGCTGGCTGCCTTCGGCCTCCTGTCTCTTCTACTGCACCGCGTTGATCATGTCGAAGATCGGCAGGTACATCGCCACGACCATGCCGCCGACCACCACACCGAGGAAGACGATCATGATCGGCTCGAGGAGGCTCAGAAGGCCGCTCACGGCCGCGTCGACTTCCTCGTCATAGAAGTCCGCGATCTTGCTCAGCATCTCGTCCAGGCCGCCCGTCTGCTCGCCCACGGCGATCATGGAGATCACCATGGGCGGGAAGACGTTCGACTTCTGGAGCGGCGCGGCGATCGTGTCACCGCCCGCGATGCTCGCGCGCGAGGCCATGATCGCATCCTGGATCACGCGGTTCCCCGCCGTCTTGGCCGTGATCTCGAGGCCATCGAGGATGCTCACGCCCGAGCTGATCAGCGTGCCGAGCGTGCGCGTGAAGCGCGACACCGCGCTCTTGCGCAGGACGTCGCCCAGCACGGGGAACCGCAACAGCGCGCGGTCGACCGACAGCTTTCCGCTGGCCGTACGGTAGTAGCGCCGGAAGAGCCAGACGCTGCCCGCCATGGCGCCGGCGAGGATGTACCACTGCGACCGCAGGAAGTCGGACAGCCCGATCACCACGCGCGTGGGGAGGGGCAGCGCCATGTTCACGCTGGCGAACATGCTCTCGAAGACGGGGATCACGAACATGAGGAGCACGGTGATCGCGATCACGGCCACGCTCATGATGACGGCCGGGTAGATCATCGCGCCCTTCACCTTCCGGATGAGGGCGTCGTTCTTTTCCATGAACGTCGCCAGGCGCATCAGGATGGTGTCGAGGATACCGCCCGCCTCACCGGCGGCCACCATGTTCACGTACAGTTCGCTGAACGCATTGGGATGCTTGGCCAGCGCGTCGGCCACGGTGTGTCCCGACTCGACGTCGAAGACGATGTCGCGCGTGGCACTGGCCAGCGCCTTGTTCTCGGTCTGCTTGGCCAGGATGTCGAGCGCCTGAACCAGCGGAAGACCGGCATTGATCATGGTCGAGAACTGACGCGTGAAGATGACGATGTCACGCATCTTGATGGAGCCCATCTTCTTCTTGGGCTTCGTGTTCTCGTCGACCTTGACGATGCTCATCCGCTGCCGGCGCAGCTGGGCGACCACGTCTTCGCGCGAGGGCGCTTCGATCGTGGCGCTCCGCAGCTCACCGGTTGCGGTGCGGGCGGTGTAAGTGAAGGCTGGCATCGTGAGGCGTCGGTGGTTGCTGGTTGCTGGTTGGTTGCGCGCTGGTGCTGAGTGCTGGAACAGCGTTGTCATCCCGAGGCGCCGCAGGCGACGAGCGCTCTACTCTCGGCGCGCCTGGGGCCGGCCACCGGGCAGGGCCGGTAGATCCCTCAGTCGCTGACGCTCCTTCGGGAAGACAGGATCATCATCTCCTCCCCGCCGAGAGCGGCCGCTTCGCCTCGCCGTTTCCGTTGTCGTCCACGGGGGCACGGCCGATCATGCGGAGGAACTCGTTGGGGTCGCTGGAGACGCGGAGGCACTCCTCCTCGACCACCTCGCGCGACATGTACAGCTGGTACAGCGCGTCGTTCAGCGTCTGCATGCCGAACTTCTTGCCGGACTGCATGAGCGAGTAGATCTGGTGCACCTTGTCGTCGCGGATCAGCGCGCGCATGGCCGGCGTGATCACCAGGATCTCCGCCGCCATCACCCGGCCGCGGCCGCGCGCGCG
>DATIGO010000193.1:0-2429 GCA_035454665.1 Gemmatimonadaceae bacterium
GGCAGCTCCACCCTCAGCTCGTGCACGTCGCCGTACCGCGTCAACGTTCCGCCGTCAGCCACGATCGTTGCGGGATCGCCGGGAGCGACGCGGATGCCGTCCGGATCGAACGCCAGCACACCGCGGGGCTCGAGTATTGGGAAAGCACGGGGTTCGTGCGCAACTGCCGTCTGGCCGGCGTCGCCGGCAAGTGCGCGGAGCGCCTGCACGCGCCGAGCGAGCGAAGGATGGGAGGCCCAGCGCTCGGTCTCCACGTCGAGCCGGCGAGGCATTCTGGCCATCGCATGGAGCCTCATGAGCGCGGAGGCCATCGCGTCTGGATCACCGCACAGATGCGCGGCGCGCCGATCGCTGTCGGTCTCCAGCGGACGGCCGAGCCGGGTGCGGAACGCCAGGAGGACGAGGAGGAAGATGGGCCACACGCTCAACGCCAGCGTCGTCGCATCCGGCATGAAGCGCGACACGAGGTGCGGCAGCAGGACCGCGAGCGCAATCAGCAGATGGACGATGACGTTGAGGATGCGGAGGATGCGGGGCACGTACTGCTCGAGATGCGCGACTTCGTGAGCGAACACGGCGACCGTCTCGTGAAGGGGCAGCCGGTCGAGCAGCGATTGCAGGAAGAGCACGCCGCCAGGCTTCCCGGGCAGCGCGAATGCCGCGGGCACGAATCCTCCCCGGGCATCGGCGACCCAGACGCCGGGGGCCGGCACGGACGATCGTTGAATCACCGCCGCGAACGCGGAGACCAGCGTCGGATCGACCAGGCGCCTCGCGTGGAAGAGCCGCAGGAACACTCCGTGGAATCGCGCGTTCCATGCGAGCAGGACCGCCGCGGCGAGCATCGTCGCGCTCCACGCGAGAGATCCGCTGAGGTGTATGAGCGTCGGCGCCAGGGCGAGGGCGATCCAGAACCCGTTGAACGCGACGAACCATCGCGTCATGAACCAGAGATACGCACCGAGCGACCAGGTCTCGCCGTAGATCTGCCGCCGTGCGGGAAAGTCGGCCGCGACGAGCAGTGCGACCGTGAGCGGGACGGCCCACAGCAGATGCCAGCCGCCGGCGATCATCAGGACGACGAAGACCGCCGTGAGCACGTAGGCACTGTGCTTGCGTTCCTCGACCAGCCGCTCCGGCAGCAGCTGGTCGTCGGGCATGGCGCGGATGCGGCGGCCGCGCCACCAGGCGTATAGCGCTGGGACGGCGATCAGAAGGGCGAGCCAGATGTAAGAGAGCGCCACGAAAGAGAGGATGAGCGTTTCCACGGGCGGGTGATGATAGCGTGCCGGGTCCGCCGCTGCATTCATGCGGCGGGACCCGGCCTACGTACTTACGGCGGGACCCGGCCTGCGTACCGCTAGAACCCCGGCCGCGCTGCCATTCCGAACGTCCACCCGTTCTGGAGCCGATCCAGCGGCTTGACGGCGTGAAACTCCATCAGCATCCCCATGGCGTTGATCCGAACTCCCGCGCCGAAGCTCCGGACCCGGTGGTCGAGCTCCTCGCCCGCGCGCAGCGGGTCCGGGGCCCACAGGAAGGCGGCATCGGCAAACGCCAGCGCCTCTATCCTCAGCGGCAGCGTGGTTTTCGACGGCAGCACGTTGAGGGGCACTCGAACCTCGAAGTTTCCGGCGACCACGCGGTGCCCGTACAGATCGTCGCCCGCGACGCAGCCGACCGATGCCCGCGCGGCGCAGTCGGCCGTCATCGCCCGGCCGTAATACCCGCGCACCGGAACCCTCGAGCCCGCATACATCGGAAACAACCGCCCATCGTCCGCGTCGGCGCCGAGGCGCAGCGAGGGTGCGACGCGCGCGGCCACGGTCACGCCGCGATGCGGCATGAAGTAGCGCCGATAGTCGGCGGCCAGCGTGGTGAAGGACAGCTCGCCCGTCGAGTGGATGGCCTCGAGGCGCCACCGCGATCCGAGGCGAGGACTCACCGGACCCCATCGCGCCGTGTCGTGCACGAAGGCCACGCCGGTCTCGGCGAGGACCACATCCTCGGCGGCGGGCAGATCGGTGCGCACGTCGCGCAGGAGGCGGCCCGAGGGCACGAGACGCGTCTGCGAATAGTGCTCACGGGCGAAGTCCAGGTGGCGCAGGCCGGCCTCGAGCTCGATCCGGCGCGCGCGGCTGAAGGGGTAGGCAACGGAACCGGCAAACCGCGTGCTCGTCTGAAGGCGCAGCTCGATATCCTGCTCGAGGGCGCGCGTGCCGTCGATCGTCACCAGCTCACCCACCGACCGCAGGCGCACGCGAGGCTGCAGCTCCGCCGAGACGCCCCAGTTCCACCGGCGCTCGCGATTGAGGTACCGGACGTCGATCCCGAGGTCGTACGCGCGCGTGCCGGCCTGCACCGCGACGCCGAGCAGCTGCTCCCCCATGAGGTCGTCGAAGAGCATGCTGGCACCGGCGCGGAAGTAC
>DATIGO010000194.1:0-5011 GCA_035454665.1 Gemmatimonadaceae bacterium
GGTCGGCGAACTCCTGCACGCGCTCCGAGGTCCGCTCCTCGAGGGCGAGCTCCGTGTTGAACAGGACGCGCTCGACCTCACGCAGGGCGGGACGCATGACCAGGTCGACGATCGAGTCCGCGGCGGTCGACCGGCCGCGCCGGGAGTGCTCGTAGGCCTGGGGTGCCTGTCCGCTGAGCCGGGCCACGGCGGCGCGCAGGCGGTAGACGCCGACCGATCCGGAGAGGCGCTCGAGGGTGTCGGTCTGGTGCGCGAGCGTGGCGAGGCGCTCGAGGAAGAGGCGCCGCGTGTCGTCGCTCGGAAACAGGGCCAGGTACTCGGTGCTCTGCGTCAGGTCGTCGTGCACCGAGCGCATGCGACCGATGAGGAGCGTCCCCGCGTACTCCCGGTTCCGGAGCGCCGTCGTCTCCGCCTCCAGCCCGCGGAGCGCGCGCAGCGAGATCACCAGGGGCGTGACGAGCACCACGGCGATCGCGAGCATGCCGACGTTGAGACGGGTCTGCAGGGTCACGCGGGACCGTCCGGAAGCAGCGCCCGCCGGCGCGCGTGCCATGACACGCGCCCCACGATTGCATGCCTATCGAGTGATTCATACCTTACGCGGCTCATCTCCTCATTCTTCCACAGTCCGTCTCGTGTCGCAACTCCAGGCTGAGCGCCAGTCGCATCCCTTCGCCACCATCGAGGACCTTCCCGCTCACGTCGGTGCCGCCGTAACCGTGCGCGGCTGGGTCACGCACCTCCGCTCCTCGGGCAAGGTCGCATTCATCGTGCTGCGGGACGGCACGGGCCTGCTGCAGGCGGTCCTGGTCAGGACGCAGCTCCCGCCGGAAGCGTGGGAGCGCTTCACCCAATTGACGCAGGAGACGTGTATCGCGGTAACGGGGGAGGTCCGGGCGGACCGCCGCGCCCCCGGGGGGCACGAGATGGGGGTCACCGACCTCGAGATCCTGGGTCCCAGCCCGGTCGACTACCCCATCCAGCCCAAGGAGCACGGGGTCGATTTTCTCCTGGATCACCGTCACCTCTGGCTCCGGAGCCCGCGGCAGGCGGCGATCCTCCGTGTGCGGCACGAGGTCGAGCAGGCGATGCACGACTTCTTCCATGAGCGCGGCTTCATCCACGTCGATACGCCGATCCTCACCGCGTCCATCGGCGAGCGCAGCGGCCTCTTTCAGACCGAGTACTTCGACGAGGGGTTCGCCTACCTGGCGCAGACGGGGCAGCTCTACGGCGAGGCGGCGGCAGCGGCCCTCGGCCGCATCTACACCTTCGGCCCCACCTTCCGGGCGGAGAAATCCAAGACGCGGCGCCACCTCACCGAGTTCTGGATGATCGAGCCGGAGATGGCCTTCCACGACACGCATGACAACATGCGTGTTCAGGAAGACCTGGTCACCTGGGTCGTCAGGCGCGTGCTCGAGCGCCGGCGTCCGGAACTCTCGGAGCTCGAGCGCGATGTCTCGAAGCTCGAGGCGGTGCAGCCGCCGTTCCCGCGCGTCGAGTACTCCGAGGCCGTGGAGATCCTGCAGCGGAAGGGGAGTGCCATCCGCTGGGGCGACGATCTGGGCGCCGAGGACGAGACGCTCCTGGTGGAGGACTACGCGCTCCCGGTCTTCGTGTGCAACTACCCGAAGGAGGCCAAGGCCTTCTACATGAAGGAGAACCCGGCCGACCCGAGAACGGTGCTGTGTGACGACTGCCTGGCGCCGGAGGGATACGGGGAGATCATCGGCGGGTCGCAGCGCGAGGACGACCATGACAAGCTCGTCGCGCGGATCCACGAGGAGGGTCTTCCCGTCGACGCCTACGGCTGGTACCTCGATCTCCGGAAGTACGGGACCTTCGTACATTCGGGCTTCGGGATCGGGCTCGAGCGGACGGTGGCGTGGATCTGCGGTACGCCGCACATCCGCGAGTGCATTGCGTTCCCCCGGATGATGCACCGCCTGAGGCCCTGACGGTGTCGATCGCCGCCTCGTTCCTCGAGCGCTCGCGCTACTACCTCTGCACCGAATATCCCGTCAAGGTGCGCGCGGCCGTCGAGGCCCTGCCGCAGGACCGCCTCTGGTGGCGGCCTAACGAGCAGGTGAACAGCGTGGGAAATCTCCTCCTGCACCTGTCGGGAAACGTGCGGCAGTGGATCGTGAGCGGCGTGGGCGGGCAGCCGGATGTGCGCAAGCGGAACATGGAGTTCGCCGCGCGCGGTGGCGCCACCGCCGCCGACATGCTGGGCGGACTCGACGCCACGCTGCGCGAGGCCGACGCCGTGCTTCGCGCGATCCTGCCCAGCGAGCTCCTCGCGCGGCGCTCGATCCAGGGCCGTGACACCACGGTGATGGAGGCGGTCTATCACGTCGTCGAACACTTCGCCGGTCACACCGGCCAGATCATCTGGATCGTGAAGATGCTCGCACCGGGGGCGATCCGGTTCTACGAGGATGGGGAAGGCATCGCGCGGCCGCTGTTTCTGGAGGGGAAGTTCGAGATGTGAGGAGACAGGAGACCGGGAGGCCCTGAGACGGCGCGTCGCTTCGACGACTCGACGCCTGAAGGGGGAATGCCTCACGGTGCAATCCTGAGGGGGCGCTGTGGCGCACGCGAGCGGCCTCTCACTCCTCCCCCGCCTCCTGTCTCCCGGCTTCGGTCTCCTTCACCTCGTTCCACAAGCCGTCCAGCGCCTCCAGCCCGGCGGTCCGCACGTCGATCCCGCGCCTGGCAGCCACTCGTTCGATGGCGCTCCAGCGCGAGACGAACTTCGCGTTCGCCCGGTCCAGGGCCAGCGCGGCGTGCACACCGCACTTCCGGCAGAGATTCACCACCGCGAAGAGCAGGTCACCGAGCTCGCTCTCGAGCGCCGCATGCGCGGCGTCGGCGGGCACCGCGCCGTGGCTCGAGGCGATCCGGGGCGGATGGGCGAGGAACTGCTCGCGCACCTCGCGCAGTTCCTCCTCGACCTTCTGCGCGGGGCCCTCCATATCGGGCCAGTCGAAGCCCACACCGGCCGCGCGATCCTGCAGCCGATGCGCCCGGTGCAGGGCGGGAAGGCCCGAGGGAAGCCCCTCCTCGATCGAGGAACGCTTGCGCGCCTTGAGTCGCTCCCACGGCTCGCGCTCGCCCCCCCCGTAGAGGTGGGGGTGCCGCGCGCGCATCTTGGCCACGAGACCGCCCGCGACGTCTCCCATGTCGAACGCGCCCCGCTCCTCGCCGACGACGGCGTGAAAGAGGACCTGGAGAAGCAAGTCACCCAGCTCCTCGCGCACCTTCGCGTCGTCCGCGTGTTGAATCGCCTCGTCCAGTTCGTTCGCTTCCTCGACGAGGTACGGGCGCAGCGATTCGTGGGTCTGCGCCGCATCCCACTCGCATCGGGCGCGGAGATCGCGCATCAACGCGAGCGTATCTTCAAGTGTTGCCTTGGGTTGCATGGTATCCTCGGGGCCGGTATACTACGCCCCCCCAGAGACGGTCGTCAATGCAGCTCGAGCCCCTGGAGACCGCGCGCGCCTGGGTAGAGGTCGATCTTGGCGCGCTCGAGCGTAACGCGCGCGTCATCGCCCGGCGCGCCGGGGTTCCGCTTCTACCCATGGTAAAGGCGGATGCCTACGGCCTGGGGGCGCTCGCCGTCGTGCGTGCCCTGGAGGCAGTCGATCCATGGGCGTATGGCGTCGGCACGGTGGACGAGGGCAGGGTGCTGCGCACGGCAGGGGTGCGGCGGGCGATCCTCCTGTTCACGCCGGCACTCCCGGTGGAGTTCAGCGAGATACGCGCTCTGGGGCTCGTGCCCACGCTGGGCGAGCGGACGAGTATCGCCGGGTGGATTCAGGGCGGTGGCGGCCGCTGGCACCTGGCTATCGATACGGGGATGAGCCGCGCCGGCGCACGCTGGGACCGTGTCAGTGAATTGGCCGACCTCCTGCGAGCTTGTCCGCCCGAGGGAGCCTTCACGCACTTCCACGCCGCCGTCGCGAGCGACGGCTCGGTGGACGAGCAGGAGCAGCGGTTCCGGGAGGCGCTCGACGCCCTGCCGGCGCGGCCGCGCCAGATCCACGCCGAGAACAGCCCGGCGATGGAGCGGCGCGCCCCCTCCCCGTGGACGCTTGCGCGACCGGGAGTCTTTCTCTACGGCGTGGGCGGCGGCGCGGGAGCAGCCGTCCGGCCCGAGGCGGTCGCCCACCTCCGTGCGAGGATCGTCGAGATCCGCGAGCTCAAGAGCGGGGACACGGTGAGTTACGGAGCCACGTGGCGGGCTGCGGGCCCGCGTCGCGTGGCCACGGTCTCCGCCGGCTACGCCGACGGGATCCGGCGCTCACTGAGCAATCGCGGCGTCGCGCTCGTTCGCGGCCAGCGCGCCCCCATCGCGGGGATCGTCACCATGGACATGACGATGCTCGACGTGAGCGAGGTCCCCTGCGAGATCGGCGATGTGGCCACGTTCCTGGGCCGCGACGGGGTCGAGTCGCTCAGCATCGACGAGGTGGCGCGCACGGCTGAGGTCTCTCCCTACGAATTCCTCGTGGGCCTGCGCCTTCGCGCGCCCAGAGTCTACGTGTGAGGCGCCGTTGAGGCGCCGTCGGGTCGGCACAGGGGAAGCTCGGCGAAGGCTCCACGAACGCGCCGCGACCGGACGGCGCCCGGTGTGGTTCGGAGTGGGTTCCGGTTCGCGAACCATGTAGATTGGGGCCCATCACACCGGGCACAGAAACGACGTCGCGGGGTTCTACCGAGCGCTGCGGCAGTTCGGTTCGGCACTGCCGCTCTTGCTCGACGTACCTCGCGAGGACGCCCTGCTGGTCAAGACTCACCCCAATGCCAACGCGCCGGCCATGTCCCATCGGGCAGGGCCGCACGGTTCCCGCCGCCGCCGCTGGTCCGTCATCGCCGCGCTGATCGGCGCGGCCACGATCGCCGCCTGCTCGGAGGACTTCGAGGGTGGCGTCGCGTGCCCGGTGCTCTGCCCCGAGCAGAACGTGACGGTCATCGACACGATGTTCGAGGCCGTCGCGCTCGACAC
>DATIGO010000195.1:0-7060 GCA_035454665.1 Gemmatimonadaceae bacterium
CATCCCGGTTGCCCAGGCCGCGATCCCTCAGGGCCACCCCACCACGCTCAACGGCGTGGTCCGGTCCGGGTTGCGCCGGAGGTCCGAGGGCTCGACCCAGAAGGCACGCGTGCGGTCCTCGTTGGTCACCCGGATGCTCACGCCGGCGCCGGCCTCCCGCCGCAGGGGGACCGCGACGTCGAGGCGCCACATCCGGCGCGAGCGCGGGGGCACGGCGGCCAGAAGCCCCACCCCCACCGACGCACGGTAGCCCGTGGTCTCGCCGAGCGGCACGTCGCCCGCCCAGAGGCGCCCCACGTCGGAGTAGAGCGCCACGCCGAGATCGGCGGTTCCGGGGAGGGTGCCGAAATGCCAGCGCTCCTCCAGGCGTCCCACGACGCGCGTGCCGCCCCCCACTTCGTCCCGCTCGTATCCCCGCGCCCCGCCCCGCCGGTCGCCTAACGTGAGCTGGAAGGGCACCGGCTGGCGCGACCCCGCGCTGAACTCGATGCCCCCTTCGATCGTGTGGTGCGCATGGGGCTTGAGGTACCAGCCCAGCCGACCGCTCCACAGCAGGGCATCCCACTCGTCGCGCGCCTGGCGCCGGCGCCCCTCACCCAGCACCTCCGTGGCGATGAACGACGTGGGCGAGCCCGCACCGGCGTACAGATTGAGCGCCGCGTAGGTCGCGTCCGCGGACGATCCGGACCACGGGAGCGACTGCCCCAGCGTCACGCCGAGCTGGACCCCGCGGCGTACGTCCTGCGGTCCCGTCAACGCGCCGAATCCGGTCACGCGCAGAAAGTTCACCTGCCGGTAGCCGAGCAGGAGGTTCAGGCGCGCCACCTGCTCCGGCACGTATCGCCCCTCGAGGACACCAGAGGGATCGCCGATCACGCCCGTATCGGTCACGATCGACCCGACGCGGTCGGGGCGCACGCGCTCCATCGAGAACGAGGTCCCGACCAGGGCGAGGCGGCCCGGCGCCCCCAACCGCACGAATCCGCCCAGGTCCACGTACTCCCGCCGGAGGCCTAACGCGACGCGCCCGAGCTCCGGCGACCGGAACGGGATCAGCTGGTCGCTCACCCCCGCCGCCACGCGCCACGCCCGCGGCTGCACGTCGGAGAAGAACGGATAGCCCACGGTCGTGGAGAGGTAGTAGCCGTGCTCCTGCCGCGCCGCGTCGATGCGCATCCGCCAGGGCTCCCCGAACAACTGGTAATTCGCGTACTCGGCGAGCCACGAGTCGCGGTAGTGGCCGCCGTGGCGCCAGCCGCCCGAGACGTAGACGCCCCGCCCGCCCACGTTCGCGTTCCCCAGCGTGAGCGAGCGCACGTAGGGCAACACGGTCGTGAGACCGATCCCCGCCACCACGGACGGTTCGTCGCTGGTGACGACCTCGACCCGTACGCCATCCATGCCGTCCGCGAAGGCCGTCACCGAGGCATCGGCGAGGAACGGCTGCGCGCGCAGGATGCGCTCCGTTTCCCGGCGCAGCAGGATCGAGCAGCGCTCACCGCGCCGGAGCAGCACGAATTCCTCGATCACGCTCGGCGCCGTGGCCACGTGCATCGCTCCGGCCAGTCGGCCCAGGATCGGTGAGCGCTCGAACAGGCCACCGTACGTAGGCGCATGCGACCGGACCAGCACCTCGGTGATGATCTGCCCATTGCACTGCACCTGCGTGCGCGGCACCTGCGCGAGGGCCGCGGCCGGCACGCTCAGGGCCAGCACGAGCCCCCCGAGCCAGCACCTCGCCCGGCCGGTCCGGGCGTCAGCAGCGCGGCGCAGCTACTTCCCCATGCGGCGCTTCAACTCGGCCAGACGCGCGTCCGCGTCGGCCTCCGCCGCGGCCCGGCGCTGTGCCCGGTGCAGTCCGTCGAGTTCCCGGTTCAGCGCCGCCCCGGCGTCGTCGAGGGGATCTGTGGCGCCGGCGTCGCCCCCCGTCCCCACACCGGGACGCATGCCGGAGCCCACCCCCGCTGCGGCGGCCCGGTACTGCTGCGTCATCTCCCCGAGCTCCTGCTCCGCCAGGGCCAGCTCGCTCTCCTGTGCCTCGAGCTTGCGCTCGAGGATCGCGACGCGCTCGGCGTGCTGGGCCTCGAATCGCGAGGCGATCCCCACGGTCTCGCTATCGCCGATCCCCTCAGCCAACCCCTTGCGCCGCTTCACGGTCTCGAGCTCACTCCGTTCGCGCTCCAGCCGCTTCCGCGTCGCCGCCACGCCTTCGCGCAGGTCGTCCAGGGCCAGGCGCCCGCGCACGAGCGTGTCCTTCATCACTGCCAGCAGCTCGCGCCGCCCCTCCGGCGGGACGTTGCCCTGCAGGAGATCGCGGAGGGCCTGGCGGATGTCGCTGAACACAGGGGACAGGAGAGAGAGACGGGAGAGGAAGACTACTGATTACGTTACAGGCGGGCGCGATGTGTCGGCAACACGGGGCGGCACCCGGGCGCCTCGGGACCACCCCGAATCGACACCCATGGCTCCTCCGCTCGTCGCGATCACCTCTTCCACCCGCATGCACGGTGAGATCGAGCGCGTCCGCCTGAACCAGGCGTACGTGCACGCGGTGGAGCAGGCGGGGCTGCTGCCGCTCGTCGCCCCGCCTCTCGCCGATGCGCGGCTGGCCCGGGCGATACTCTCCGGCGTGGACGGGCTGGTGCTGAGCGGCGGTGAGGACGTGAGCCCGCACCACTACGGCGCCCCGCCCCGCGAGCGGACGGACCACGCACACGACCGGCGCGACCTGTGGGAGATCGCCCTGGTGGCGGAGGCGCGCCGCCGCGCAATCCCGACGTTCGCGATCTGCCGCGGCCTGCAGGTCGCGAATGTGGCCCTCGGGGGCTCGCTGGTGCAGGACCTGCCGTCGGAGTGGGAGGGGGCGATCGTACACGACGCGCCCGGACGCGCGTCGCGCGTGCACGAGGTACGCATCGAGGGGGGGTCGTACCTCGCCGAGGTGATCGGGCGGCCGTGCGTGCGGGCCAACAGCCTCCATCACCAGGCCATCGCGACGCTCGCGCCTGGACTTCGCGTCACCGCGCGCGCGCCCGACGGCGTGATCGAGGCGGTGGAGTGGACCGGCGCGGAGTGGTGGATGCTGGGTGTGCAATGGCACCCGGAGGAGCTCGTCGGGACGCCGGAGCCGTGGGACCGTGCCCTGTTCGCCGCCTTCGCCGATGCCTGCGCGGCGGCGCGACGCCGGCGGGGCGGCCCGCCTAACGGCTGAGCCGAACGGCGGCCGCCACCGCGGGCGTCAGGCAGGATGACGCCAGGCGTACTCGCTCCGCACCTGGCGCATGAGGCGCTCGGGCGAGTGATGGTCGCGGAAGAGGAGCCGGTCGCTCACACGATTCAGCGCCAGCCGGATGCGCGGAAAGCGCTCCGATGCGGCGGCGAAGACACCGGCGAGCCCATAACGCGCCGCGAGCCGGTGCCGCGCGGCCAGGGCGTATCCGCGACGTCCCATCTCCTCGTAGTAGTCGAGATCGGGCCCGCCCCGCCGCCAGCGACGCAGCTCGATGTGATCCGGGAAGAGCCCGCTCAGCCAGAGCGCATAATTTCCGAGGTGCGCCCGCACGAGAAAGGTGCGGGTCGCGTCTCCCCGCTCGGCGTCGGCCAGCAGCGAGGCCAGTGTGTCGTAGATCTCGTCGTCGGAGTCGGCGATCCGGCGGGCGCGCTCGCGCTCGCTGAAGTGCACCAGGATCGACGCCACGTAGTCCGCAATGCCCCGGTCGGTCTCTTCGACCTCCCGGAGCGCGTGGCGAACCAGCACGTAGACGAACAGCGGCAGCGAGGCGTGCGCCGCCTGACGCGCCTCGATCAGGGCCGGGAGCAGCCGGGAATCGTCGAGCAGCCCATCGATGCCCTCTTCCCGCAGGATCTCCTCAGCCCGCTCGAACTCAGCCGCCGAGCCGCGCGCGATCAGACGCAACGCGAGCTGCGCGTCGTCACGGGTGAGCAGTTGCCGAATGTTGGCGAGGATCATTCCGCGAAACTCCGGATCGGTCGGGTACCCTCTCTGTTCTACAGATCTGGACGAAAATGGTGGCCTCAGGTTTTCCGCCTCGGAACCGGCTCGGCCGGCGCCTGTGGCGAAGCGCACAGATGGCACTCGCGTGCCCGGACTGCCAGACGCGCGTTGCCCCCGCGTTCGGCCGCCGCGATCTTCTGCGGGATGCCACGGCGCATTCTGCACATCGACACCGGCCGGGAGTGGCGCGGCGGACAGCGCCAGGTCTTCCTGCTCGCGGCGGCGCAACGGGAAGGTGGAAGCGAGCCGCTCGTCGTCGCCTTCCCCGAGGCGCCGCTGATCCGCCGGCTGCGCGCGCGGGGCATGGCGGCCGCCGCCGTGCGCGCGCGGGGCGACTGGGATCTCGCGGCCGCGCGGCGCGTGCGAGTGCTCGTCCGCACGTGGCGGGCAGACGTCGTCCACGCTCACGACGCGCGAGCGCACGCGATCGCCCTCGCGGCGCTCGTGGGTCGTCCCGAGGTGCCGCTCGTCGTCACCCGCCGCGTCGCCTTCGTGCCACGCGGGCGCATGAAGTACGGCCGTCGCGTTTCGCGCTTCATCGCCATCTCGGAGGCCGTGCGCGACTCGCTCGTGCAGGGCGGAGTGGAGCCGTCCCGCATCGACGTCGTCTACTCCGGCGTGCCGAAGCCACGCGTGGCCACCCCGCGCGACTGGATCCGCGAATGCGAGTGGCCGGCAGGCACCGTCGTCTGTGGCGTGGTCGGCGCGATGACCGCCGAGAAGGGGATCCATCTGCTCGACGCGATCGCCTCGCGACTGCCCGACGACTCGAAGGAACGCACGCGCCTCGTGCTGCTGGGTGGGGCGTCGGCGGGTGCGACGGTGATCGGTGGCGTGGCGGCGTATCGCGCGGGCTTCGTGGACGAAGTCCACGCGGCGATGGCGGGACTGCACGTCCTCTGGCATCCGGCCACGGCCGAGGGACTGGGAACCGCCGTGATCGATGCGATGGCACTGCGCGTCCCTCCCGTGGCCTTCCGCGTCGGGGGACTCCCCGAGCTGATTGTCGATCAGGAAACGGGGCTGCTCGTTCCCCCTGGAGACGTGACCGCCTTCGCCCGGGCCGCGGCGCGGCTCGCGGAAGATGCCGCTCTGCGCACGCGACTCGGCGACGCCGGTCCCGCGCGCGCGGCGCACTTCTCCGTGGATCGCATGGTGGACGGCACGGCACGCGTGTACGAGCGGGTGCTGCGCCTGACGCGTCGTCGGGTGCGGCGCTAGGGCCACCGGGCCCCGGTGGCACGGTCCCGCCCGGGAGCGAGGACGGGCCTCCGCTCCGTGACATGGCCGGGGACCGATCCCGGCAAACGGTGCTGGGACTCCGGGACTCGCAGCGAACCGAAGCGCTGGAAAGGGGTACGGCTGCGGTAGCTTTCGGCGGGGGTCGCCGCCTACTTTACGGATTCACACTCGCCCGGGGGCGGGAGGCGCATACGTGCTCCACATCGGTATTCCTGCCTACAACGAGGCGCCCACGATCGGGGTCCTGATCTGGCGCATCCGCAAGGTGTTCGCGGAGTTCCCCCGGGAGCATGCGATCACGGTGTTCAACGACGGCAGCACGGATTCCACCGCGGAGGTCCTGGCCCCCTACGCGGAGGCGCTGGGAATCACCGTCATCGGCGGGGAGCAGCGGTTGGGGTACGCGCGCGCGCTCGACGGGCTGATCCGTGCGGCGTCCGCCCAGTGCCGGTATCCGCGGCGCGACGCAATCATCATCATGCAGGGAGATTTCACCGATCAGCCGGACCACCTCCCCGATCTGATCAAGCGCTTCGAGGGCGGGGCAGATATCGTGGTCGCGGAACCGTCGGTCGAGCCGCACGACCCGCGGCCGGTCCGCCGCCTGCGCAAGCTGGCTCCCTGGCTGCTGCGGCGGCACGCGAACGTGCCTGGGGTGCGCAACCCCTTCGGGTCGTTCCGGCTGTTTCGGGTTTCGGTTCTTCGCGACGCGCTGAAGGCCGCCGGCGATGCGTCTTTCGTGCAGGGCGAGGGATGGGAAGCCAATCTCGATCTCCTGCTGGCCACGGCGCCGCATGCGCGGCGCATCGAGACCGTTCCCCTGCCGCCGCGCTACGATCTGCGGCCGCGCCCCTCGCGCGTGCGCCCGCTGTCCGACGCGCTTCGTCTGTATCGCTTCGGCCGCACCCTGCGCGTCCGGCGCCCCTCCCTTCAGCTCGCGGGACGCTCGTGAAACCTGCTCTCCATCGCGCCCTGACTGCCGCCACGATGTGCACGGCACTGCTCGCCGGTATGTCCGCCGCCACGCGGGCCCAGACCGCTCCACCGCCCGCGGCGCCACTCGATACGCTCCCCTCCTTCTCGGTGCCCTTCACGGTCGGCGAGCGCCTGGTCTACACGGCGCGCTTCGGCCCCATTACGGTGGGCGAGGGGACCATGGAGGTGCTCGAGCTCCAGGACGTTCGCGGAATCGAGGCGTGGCATACGCGCTTTCAGCTTCGTGGAGGACTCGCCTTCTACAAGGCCGACTTCAACCTCGAGAGCTGGTTCGACGTGAACCGCTTCAACTCCCTGCGCTTCGTCAACGAGAGCGAATCGGGTGGGAAGATCCGGGAGAAGCGTTACGAGATCTTTCCGGATCGGCAGATGTACCAGGAGAATCAGCTTCCCGAGTCGACCTCCGTGGCGGATCCGCTCGACGAGGGGGCGCTGCTCTACTACGTGCGCACGATGGATCTCGAGGTGGGAAAGACGTACACCCTGAACCGGTACTTCCGCCCCGACCGCAATCCGGTGATCGTGAAGGTGCTGCGGCGCGAGAAGGTGAGCGTGCCCGTGGGGACGTTCAACGCGATCGTCATTCAGCCGATCATCAAGGCGCGCGGCATCTTCTCCGAGGGCGGTGAGGCACTGGTGTACCTCTCCGACGACAAGGACCGGATTCCCGTGCAGTTGCGAGTGCGACTGTCGGTCGGATCGATCACCCTGTACCTCAAATCCCGGACTCCGTCGAACGGCCCGAGCAACGTCCCGGACGCGAACGCGAAGCGTTAGGCGTCCCTGAGGCGGACCTCGCGCGGCTCC
>DATIGO010000196.1:0-20061 GCA_035454665.1 Gemmatimonadaceae bacterium
CCATCACCGGGGCGCTTTCCCGATTCACCCGTGATCTCACGGCCGACGCGCGCGAGGGGCGACTCGAGCCCGTGCGCTGCCGCGACGGCGAGATCGCCCGGGTGATCGACATCCTGCTGCGCCACGGCAAGAACAACCCGGCCCTCGTGGGCCCGGCCGGCGTGGGAAAAACCGCCATCGCCGAGGGGCTGGCGCAGCGCCTGGTCCACGGCGGGGACGTCCCCCTGGGCCTGCGCGGTACGCGCATCCTCGCCGTGGACCACGTCGCGCTCCTGGCCGGCACCACCTACCGCGGCCAGTACGAAGAGCGCCTGCGCGTCCTGGTCGAGGAAACGCGCGCGAACCCCAGCGTCATCCTGTTCATCGACGAGCTGCACAACCTGATCGGACAGGGAACGGCGTTAGGCGTCGCCATGGACGCCGCCAACATGCTCAAGCCGGCGCTCGTCCGCGGTGACTTCCGCGTGATCGGCGCCACGACCGACGAGGAATACGACCGCTGGATCCGCGGCGACCCCGCGCTGGAGCGCCGCTTCCAGCGCGTGATCGTCAGCGAGCTCTCCTCCGAGGAGACGCTCGAGATCCTGCGCGCGCG
The DNA here is from genome assembly GCA_035454665.1 of Gemmatimonadaceae bacterium. Classification (GTDB taxonomy): domain Bacteria; phylum Gemmatimonadota; class Gemmatimonadetes; order Gemmatimonadales; family Gemmatimonadaceae; genus DATIGO01. The sequence continues at coordinate 596 of DATIGO010000196.1, forward strand.
GCAGCTCCGGCTCGAGCGGCACCACAACGTCCTGATCTCCGACGACGCCCTGCGGGCCGCGGTCGCGCTGACCGATCTGCACCAGACCGACCGCCGCCGCCCCGACCGCGCGATCGATGTCCTCGATGAGGCGGCCGCACATACGCACGCGGTGGCGCGCTACTCGTCGCAGGCGGAATCGCTCATCGTCCTGCGCCGGATGCTCCTCAAGGGCGAGACCGACCGGGCGGCGAACCGTGCGCCCGTGCGCGAGGAGGATCCCATCGAGGATTTCGCCCGCGGCGGCATGGCCGCGCTCGCGCAGTTCGGCGCCGAGCTCGAGGCGATCTTCGCCGGGCCGCCGCCCGAGGGGGCGACCGCGCCCGTCCGGGCCTCCGCGCCGACGCCGCGCGAGCCCGAAGGCCCGCCGCCGGCACCGAACGGCAAGGAGAGAACGTTCGCCGAGGTCGAAGCCGAGCTGCATGAGATACTCGCGCGCGAAGGCGCCGTGGTCCGCGGCGTCGACATCGCGCGCGTAGTCGCCGTGGGAACCGGACGCGAGGTGACATGGACCGTCTGATCGCCGTTACCGCCCTCCTGCTCACCGCCACCGCGGCCTGCGGCGGCAACGACGGTGAAGGTCCCCACGCCTCGCGCGTCGCCCGGGCCGTGCCGCGGATCGAGGAATCCACCGGACTCGCATTCAGGACCCCACCCCGGCTCGAGAACCGCACGAAGGACGAAGTGCGCTCCTATCTCGAGCAGCGCTTCACCGAGGAGCTTCCCGCGGCCGAGCTGAGCGGGATGGAGCGCGTCTACAAGCGCTTCGGCCTCCTCCCCGAGGCGATGGACTTCCGTCAGTTCATGCTCGACCTGCTCACCGAGCAGGTGGCGGGCTACTACGATCCGAAAACGAAGGTCCTCTACGTGGTCGAGGGCGGTGACGCGGAGCTCACCGGCATCACCATATGGCACGAGCTGGTCCACGCGCTCCAGGACCAGCATTTCAACCTCGACTCGATGCAGTCGGCGCGCGACAACAACGATCGTGCGATGGCGGGCCAGGCGGTGGTCGAGGGGCAGGCGACGCTGGAGCAGATCACGTCCATGATCGGCGGTGGCAATTTCGCGGCTGCCCTCCCCGGTGGGTGGGAGCGCGTGCGCCAGATGATCCGTGAGATGCAGGGCACCATGCCGATCTTCGCTTCGGCCCCGGTCATCCTCCAGGAGACCCTGATCTTCCCGTACCTGAGCGGCGCCGAGTTCATGCGCGCGTTCAAGGAGCGTCATCCGGGGCAGTCACCCTTCGGCCGGATGCCGACCTCCACCGAGCAGCTCCTGCACACCGCCCGCTACTTCGACGCGCGCGACGAGCCCACGAGGGTCACGCTCCCGCGACCCGCCACCGGCACCGTCGTCTACAGCAACAACCTGGGGGAGTTCGAGACCCGCATCCTGCTCTTCGAGTACCTGCGCGATCAGGCCTCGGCGGTCCGCGGCGCCGCGGGGTGGGACGGCGACCAGTACGTCCTGATCGACACGCCCAACGGCGAAGCGCTCGCGTGGGTCACGGTCTGGGACACGTCGATCGACGCCGCCGAGTTCTTCGATCTCTTCGACGCGGCGCTCATCAAGCGTCACGGGGAGGTCCGCCCGGGCGCATCCACGGGCACCACGCGAAGCTACGGCACTCGTGGGCGCCGGCTCACCCTCACGATCAGCGACGTCGGCGCGCGGCCGGTCATCCTCTTCACCGACGTGCCGCCGGGCGTGTCGCCCCGCGTGATCGATCTCTCCAGGGTCACGCTCCAGGAGTAAGCATGGCGCCGACGGTCGAGCCGCGCGGCGCGTCCCCGTCTCCGGCGGTGCTGTCGCAGCCGGTCTCGCTGCGCCCGGGAGAGGACGAGGAACGCGAGCGCGCGCTGCGCTCGATGAAGCGATGGGCCACGGGGCTGCTGGTCCTGGCCACCGTGGTCTTCCTCGTGGCGAAGCTCCTCGAGGGCCGCTACCCGTGGCTCGCGATCGTCGTCGCCACGGCCGAGGCGTCGATGGTGGGCGCGCTGGCCGACTGGTTCGCGGTGACCGCGCTCTTCAAGCATCCGCTCGGGATCCCGATTCCGCACACCGCCATCATCCCCGCGCGCAAGGATCGCGTGGGCGTGACGTTAGGCGCGTTCGTGCAGCGGAACTTCCTGAACCGCGACGTGATCGGGACGCGGCTCGCGCAGCTGCGTCCGGCGGAGCGCCTGGCGCACTGGTTGATGGAGCCCGAGGCGGCTCGCAGCGTGGCGCGGCAGGTCGCCCGGGGCCTGTCGGCCGGCGCCAACGTGCTGCGCGACGAGGACGTGAACCACCTGATCGGCCGGGCGCTGCTCGATCGCGTCCGCGGTACGCATGTCGCCCCGCTGCTCGGCCGGCTGCTCTCGCTCATGACGGCGGAGAACCGGCACCAGGCGCTGCTGGATCAGGTGATCCGGCTGACGGCGAAAGCGCTCACGGAGAACCAGGACCTGATCCGCGAACGCGTGGATCGCGAGACCCCCTGGTGGGTGCCCGGCGCGGTGGACGACCGGATCACGAAGCGGATCGTCGAGGCGCTGGAGCGCACGATCAACGACGTGCACAGTGATCCGCAGCATCCGCTGCGCCTGCGCTTCGACGCCGCCCTGGACGAGTTCATCGTGAAGCTGCAGGCGAGTCCCGAGGTCATCCTCCGGGCCGAAGAGATCAAGGAGGAGATCCTGAGCGCCGATGCGGTCCAGACGCTGTCGAGCGCCGTGTGGAAGGACGCGAAGGCCGCGATCGCGCGGTACGCGGAGTCGCCCGAGGAGGTGAACACGGAGGCGATCGAGCGCGGGCTGCGCGGGCTGGGGCTGTCGATCCTCGCGGATCCCGTCCTGATGGCGAAGATCGACGGCTGGATCGTGCAGGCGGCGATCGGCGTGATCGAGCGGTATCAGAACGAGGTGGGGGAGTTGATTGCGACCACGGTGAAGCGGTGGGATCCCGTGGCGACGTCGCGGCGCATCGAGCTGGCGATCGGGCGGGACCTGCAGTTCATCCGGATCAACGGGACGCTCGTGGGGGGGCTGGCGGGGATGCTGCTGTACTTGTTAGGCGGGCTGTTCTAGAGCGGTGACCGGTGCCGCGTGACGGGTGACGAGGCCTCGCCATTCGCGGCTGTCGCGTCGGGTCATGGCGTGGTCGGTGGACCGAATCGCCATTCGGGACGTCGCGCGCGTGCAGATGTCGCCAGGAGCGCGGGTCGTCGGCATCAGCAGGGGAACGGTGTCCGTGATCCGGCGCCCCCGCGCCGGGCTGGCATACCTGGCGCGGCACCGTGCGCCCTGAGGCGGTACCGCGTCTAGCGTTCCGGGGGCTCCCCGAGCTCAGCCAGCACGCGCTCGCAGACCTCCTGGCGGCGGATCATCTCATGGCGGAAGTCGCGCGCTTCGGTCCGCGCGACCTCGTTGCGCAACGTGGGCAGGTAGTCGTGGAGGAGGGCACGCAGGGTGCGCGCGTCCTCATTGGAGAGCTCGAGGCGCACAGCCGACTCCTTCTGCGGTTGCCTGAAAGTTGACACCCTCGGCCGCGATCGCGCACGCACCGGACGCGAGCGGGCGCGCTTCAGGCCGCCGCGGGGATTGCGCCGAGCAACCGCTTGCGTATGCCGCACGCCGCCCGGGCGGCCTCGGCGAGGGCAAGCGCGACGAGCACCGCCGCGGTCGCGCGGGAGCGGGGAGGGGCGCCGGTCGATCGTCCGTTGACACATTCGTAATTACTTATATAATTGTGCCGATGCCCCGACGCCCCGCGCACGCCACCGTCTACCAGGCCATCGCCGACCCCACCCGGCGCGCGATGCTCGAGCTCCTCGGTACCGGCGAAAGGTCCGCGGGCGAGCTGGGGGCGCCCACGCGCCTCACGCAGCCCGCCGTCAGCCAGCACCTCCGCGTCCTGCGCGAGGCCGGCCTGGTGACGCAGCGCAAGGTGGGGCGCCACCGCATCTACGCGCTCCAGGCCGCTCCCCTCGCGGGCGTGGCCGACTGGGTGCGCTACTTCGAGCAGTTCTGGGATCGCCGCCTCACGCGGCTCGGCTCATTCCTCGACCGGAGCACCCGGCAATGAAGGCCTCGTCCACGTCCGCGCGCGCGGGTTCGGGCGGCAAGGTGATCGAGAAGACGGCGTTCTTCCCGCATCCGCCCGAGGCGGTATGGGTGGCGCTCACCGACCGCTGGGCGCTCGCCGAGTGGCTCATGCCTAACGACTTCGAGCCGGTCATGGGGCGCAAGTTCCAGTTCCGTGTGGATCCCATGCCCGGCTTCAGCGGGGTGACCGAGTGCGAGGTGCTGGAGCTGGACCCGCCGCGGCGCATGGTCTGGTCATGGGTCGTCGTGCCCAAGGACGCGTCGAAACCCAAGCCACCCCCGATGATCCTCACCTGGGCGCTCACGCCAGAGGGGAACGGGACGCGACTCCGCCTGCATCAGACCGGCGTCGAGGTGCTGAACTGGTGGTGGCGGCTCTCGATGTCGAACGGCTGGAACCGGATGCTCCGGACGCTGCTCCCGAAGGTCGCCGCCAACGTGCGGGACGGCGCCTTCACGCGCGGGGCGATCACGAAGCGCGACCATCCCATCCGCACCGTGCCGGAGCATTTCGCCAAATGATGAAACCCACCGTCTATCTCCCCGCGCTGGCGTGCGCGCTCTTCGTGGGCCCGCTGCCCGCGCAGATGCCGACGCGCGGTCCTGAGGTCGAACGTCTCTCGCTGCTCGTGGGGACGTTCGAGGGGGAGGTGCGCTACGCGCCGCCGGGCGCGCCCGCGGAGGTGGGACGCATGACGTATCAAGGCGAGTGGGATCTCGACGGCTGGATCGTGCGCGCTCGTTACGAACAGCGGATCGGGAAGGCGCCGACCATCAGCGGGCTGCTGATCTATCGTTGGCGCCCCAGGGACGCCACGTACGCCTTCGAGGCCTACGCCAACACCCCGATGGAGCCACACCGGCTCAGCGGCACCTGGGCGGACGGCCTGGTCTTCGAGGGCCGCATGATGGGGAGGCCGCTTCGCGAGCGCTGGCAGGCGCGTGGCGCGGACACGCTGGTCACGAGCATGGAGTTCGAGCAGAACGGCCGGTGGGAAAGGGTCAGCGAGGCGATCCTGATCCGACGTAGGTAGGCCGACGCCAGTTTCGCCGCAGATCTGTCGCGCGTTGGAGCGAGTGATCAGGCGCCGCCGAATCCATGGGACTCCTGATAGACCCGAGCGCGCTCATCGCGCTCGAGCGACGAGGCTCCACCGAACGACCTGGCGGTTGCCGCGACCGCGCTGCACCTCGGCTTCGGCGTCCTGGTGGGCCCTGACGACGAGGCGCACCTGCGGCGCGTGGCCGGACTCAGGGTGGAGGTGCTGGCCTGACGAGATGCGTGTCAGGCCGGCGTCGCGCTCTCCACCTGCCCCTCGATCAGCGTCGGCCGCTCGACCGGTGACTCCACGGTCTGGTCCGCGATCTCGGGTGGCACCCGCGGCAACAGTGCGAGGCGCAACACCTCGTCCATCGTGCTCACGAACGTGAACGCCATGTGCTCCTTGATCTCGTCGGGGATCCCGCGGAGGTCCTTCTGGTTCCCCTTGGGGAGGATCACCTCGCGCAGTCCCGCGCGATACGCCGCGAGCGTCTTCTCCTTCACCCCGCCGATCTCGAGGACCTTGCCGCGGAGCGTGACCTCGCCCGTCATCGCCACATCGCGCCGCACCGGGCGCCGGGAGAGCACCGACGCGATCGCGAGCGTCACCGCGATCCCGGCGGAGGGGCCGTCCTTGGGCACGGATCCGGCGGGAAAGTGGATGTGCAGGTCCACCTCCTTGAACTCCCGCTCCCCCACGCCCAACAGCTCGGCTCTCGATCGCACGAACGAGTAGGCCGCATCCACGGACTCGCGCATCACGTCGCCGAGCTGTCCGGTCACGGTGAGCTTCCCTGTGCCGGGCATGCGGAGCGCCTCGATGTTCATGATGTCGCCCCCCGTGCTCGTCCACGCGAGTCCGGTGACCGCACCCACCTCGGGCTCCTTCTCCGCCTCCTCGGCTGCATAACGAGGGGCGCCGAGCACTTCCTCGACCTTCTCGGTGTCGATGATCCAGGCGCCTTCCTCGCCCTCGGCCTTCCGACGGGCGCGCTTGCGCATGATCGCGGCGAGATTGCGCTCGAAGCCGCGCAGCCCCGCCTCGCGCGAGTACCGGCTCGAGATGTAGCCCAGCACCTCGTCGGTGAACTGGATGTCCTTGTCGGAGATTCCGTGCTCCTCGAGCAGGCGCGGCAGGAGATACCGCCACGCGATCTCGACCTTCTCTTCGATCGTGTAGCCCGCGATCCGGATGATCTCCATGCGGTCGCGGAGCGGCGGCGGGATGTCGAAGAGATTGTTTGCGGTGCAGATGAAGAGCACCGACGAGAGGTCGAAGGCGAGGTTGAGGTAGTGATCGACGAAGTCGTGATTCTGCGACGGGTCGAGCACTTCGAGCATCGCCGCGGTGGGATCGCCCGAGGCGCCGCCCCCGGCCATCTTGTCGATCTCGTCGATCATCATGACCGGGTCCTTCACGGCCACGCGCCGGAGCGCCTGGATGAGGAGCCCCGGCATGGCGCCCACGTAGGTGCGCCGGTGGCCGCGGATCTCGGCCTCGTCGCGCACGCCGCCCACGGCGATGCGGTAGAAGGCGCGCCCGATCGACTTCGCGATCGCCTCGCCCAGCGAGGTCTTGCCCGTGCCCGGCGGTCCCACGAAGCAGAGGATCGGGCCGTGCGAATCCCCGCCGCGCAGCTTGCGCACCGCCAGGAACTCGATGATCCGCTCCTTGGCCTCCATGAGCCCGTAGTGCCGCGTATCGAGCAGCTCCTCGACCTTCTTGAGCTCGATCTCCTCGTCGCCCGTGCGCTTGTTCCACGGGAGCGAGAGGATCCAGTCGAGGTAGGTGCGGATCACCTGGTACTCGCTCGACGCGGGCGAGAGCATGCGCAGCCGCTCGGTCTCGCGCCGCGCCTCCTGCGCCGCGCGCTCGGGGAGCTGCGCGTCGTCGATCTTCTTGAGCAGCTCGATCGCCTCCTTCTCGCCGGGATCGGTCTCCCCGAGCTCGGTCTGGATCGCGCGGAGCTGCTGCCGGAGATAGAACTCGCGCTGGTGCTGCTCGATCTTGATGTCGGTCTGCTTCTTCACATCCTCCATCACGCGCGCGCGCGCGACCTCGCGCTCGAGGCGCGAGAGGATGAAGTGCAGGCGTTGGCCCACGTCGAGCCGCTGCAGCACCTCGTCCTTGTCGGAGATCCGGAAGTTCATGTTCGTCGCCGCAAGGTCGGCGAAGCGCCCCGGATCGGAGACGTTCATCTTGAGGATCTGCGGCACCTCGTCGGGGATGCGGTCGACGAGATCGGCGAGCGTCTCGGCGGCGGAGACGATGCGTGCCACGAGGTCATCCAGCTCACTCGGATCCGCCGGCGTCTCCCTGGCGGGCTTGATCTGCGCGATCGCGTAGGGCTCGACGCGGGGGATCGCCTCGATCGTTATGCGGCGCAGCCCCTGCAGCGTGATCTGGACGGTGTCGCCCGGGAGGTTGATGCGTTCGTGCACGCGCGCGGCCACGCCCACGCGGCCGATGAACTTCTGCTGATCGAGCGGCTCGTCGAGGTCGCCGCCGGCCACCACGAGGGCGACGATGAGCCCCGCGTCCTCGTTGTCCCGGAGGAGGGCCAGGTTCTCCGGCGCCCCCATCTGCACCGCGATCGTGCCGAGCGGATAGACGATCGTCGAGCGCAGGGCCATGAGCGGCAGGGTCGGAGGGAGCTCCGAACCCAGGATCTCATCGCGGCGTTGCGGTCGGGCCATGAGGATGGAGAAGGAACGGGACCGGGCGGAGTAGCCGGGAGTCGTATCGCGGACGCCCCCAAACTAACGCGCGTCACCCGCGATGGGTGCTTCGCCTTCCTCGTACGCACGTGCGCCGGAGGTCCCTCCGCCGCATCGGGCGTGACGGGGCGCTCGAATACCGGCGGGACCGGCAGGGACGCGGCCCGCCACGCAGGCGCGGCTGCGGGCCTCCCACGCGCCCTCTACGGGAAGCGCGCGTCCTGGCCTCGCGCTCCCGAGGCAAGCGGCCCCCGTCCCAGACACTCAGCAACCAGCTCCAGCAATCAGCCACCAGCAACCAGCCCCGAAGTCCATCCCTCTCTTGCTGTTACCCTCCATCCCAACTACCCTTCAAGGCTTATGTTCGACGAGCTGTCCGAGAGAGTCTCAGAGGTCTTCTCCAAGCTGCGCGGCCGCGGCGTGCTCACGGACGCCGACATCAAGGAAGGGCTGCGCGAGATCCGCCGCGTCCTCCTCGAGGCCGACGTGAGCTTCCAGCTCACGCGCGAGTTCCTCGAGCGGGTCGAGAAGAAGGCCGTCGGGCTCACGCAGATCAAGACGGTCGCGCCGGCGCAGCAGCTCGTGAAGATCGTCCACGACGAGCTCGCGGGAATGCTCGGCGAGCGGCGCGAGGGACTCAAGCTCAGCAGTGTGCCGCCCACGATCGTGATGCTGGTCGGGCTGCAGGGCTCGGGGAAGACGACCACTGCGGCCAAGCTCGCGCGACGGCTCACGGGCGAGGGTCGTCCGGTGCGGCTCGTGGCGGCGGACGTCTACCGCCCCGCCGCGATCGACCAGCTCGTCACGCTGGGCGCGCAGCTCGAGGTGCCGGTCTACGCGGAGCGCGACACGAAGGACGTCGTCCGCATCGCGCGGGCGGGCATCGAGGAGGCGCGCCGGGCGCGCGACCGCGTGGTCCTGCTCGACACCGCCGGCCGGCTCCAGATCGACGAGCAGATGATGGCGGAGCTGGTGCGCCTGCGCGACGCGGTGCGCCCCGACGAGATCCTGCTCGTGGCGGACGGCATGACCGGCCAGGACGCCGTGCGGATCGCGCAGGGCTTCGACGACGCGTTAGGCATCACGGGCGTGATCCTGACCAAGATGGATGGCGACGCCCGCGGCGGCGCGGCGCTCTCGATCTACGGCGTCACGAAGAAACCCATCAAGTACATCGGCGTGGGCGAGAAGCCCGACGCGCTCGAGGAGTTCCACCCCGAGCGCATGGCGGGCCGCATCCTGCAGATGGGCGACATCGTCTCGCTCGTGGAGAAGGCGCAGGAGGCCTTCGACCTGGCCGAGGCGAAGAAGCTCGAGAAGAAGGTCCGCAAGGAAGGGATCGACCTCGAGGACTTCCTGAGCGCGATGAAGCAGATGCAGAAGCTGGGACCGCTCGAGGGCATCCTGAAGATGCTGCCGGGCGTGAACGCGAAGATGCTGCGCCAGGCGAACACCGATCCCCGGCGCCTGAAACACGCCGAGGCGATCGTGCTCTCGATGACGAAGGAAGAGCGGAAACAGCCGGGGATCATCAACGGCTCGCGCCGCGCCCGCATCGCGAAGGGGAGCGGCCGGCCGATCAGCGAAGTGAACCGGCTCCTGGAGCAGTTCCGGGACATGCAGAAGATGATGAAGAAGGCGGCGGCGAGCGGGGCGGGGGGAAGAATGGGGCTGCCGCCGGGGCTGTTGAGGTGACAACGTCGGCACGAATCACAACGCGGGTGCGGACCGGAGATACCGGTCGCGCGATGAGCCCGCGCGCCACACCCTCCTGATGAGGATTGAATAACATGGTACGCATTCGTCTCCGCCGCGTCGGCCGCAAGAAGCAGCCGTACTACCGCATCGTCGTGGCCGACAGCCAGAGCCCGCGCGACGGGCGCTTCGTGGAAATCGTCGGCCGGTACAATCCTCGTCAGTCGCCCACGGCGGCGGAGATCAATACCGAACGCGTGAACTACTGGCTCGACGTCGGCGCGCTCCCGTCCGACACCGTGCGGTCGCTCCTGCGCCGCGCGGGCGTCCTCAAGGCCCGGCACGAGGCGCGGCTCGCCCGCAAGCTGCAGGCAGCGGCCGTCCCCGTGTCCGAGCAGCAGAGCGGCACCTGAGCCCAGGATCGCCGGAGCGGGGCGCGCCGTGACCGGCGACGCCTCCTCCGCGTCCGGTCGCGCGCGACCGGCCTGGGTGATCGTCGGCCGGATCCGCCGCGCGCACGGGATCCGCGGCGAGGTCGTGGTCGAATCCCTCACCGCCTCACCCGAGATCGTTTTCGCCGCCGGGAAGCGGCTCTTCGCCGGGAGCGCGAAGCGCGATACGACCACCGCGCCGGTCCCGGTGCACGTCGACGGCGCGGAACCGTTCCAGCAGGGATACCGCCTGCGTCTTTCCGAGATTCCCGACCGCACGGTGGCCGAGCAGTGGAACGGGCGTTATCTCCTCCTCCCCGCCGAGGAGCTGCCGGAGCCCGAGGCGGGAGCCGTCTACCTGCGCGATCTCGTCGGTCTGCGCGTGGAGCGCCCGGGCGGCGAGGCGATCGGCGAGGTGATCGCCTGGTACGAGCTCCCGCAGGGACTCATGATCGAGGTGAGCCGGGGCCGCGACACGGTGCTGCTCCCGTATCGCGATCCCTTCGTGCAGTCCGTCGATATCTCGCAGCGGCGCCTCGTGATCGAACCGCCGGAGGGCCTGTTGGAATGAGATCGCCGGACCGGAATCCGGGGGGCAGGGGCCGGAGGGGTGCGCCGTTCCGTCTCCGGGCTCCGGCCTGTTGCCCATGCTGATCACGGTCATCACGATCTTCCCCGACTTCTTCGCGGGGCCGCTCTCGCTCAGCATTCCGGCGCGCGCGGCGGCGGGCGCGGTGGCGTACCGCATCGTGGACCTGCGCGACTACACGCACGACCGCCATCGGACGGTCGATGACTACCCCTACGGTGGTGGGGCCGGCATGGTGATGAAGCCGGAGCCGTTCTTCGAGGCCGTGGAGGCGCTGCGTCCCGAGGGGCCCATCGTCCTGCTCTCGCCGCGCGGTCGGCCGTTCACCCAGGCCGACGCGCGCCGCTACGCCGTGGGGCCGGGGCTCACGCTCCTGTGCGGGCATTACAAGGACGTCGACCAGCGCGTCGCCGATCACCTCGCCACGGAGGAGCGGTCGTTAGGCGACTTCGTGCTCACGGGCGGGGAGCCGGCAGCGCTGGCGGTCATCGACGCCACCGTCCGACTCCTCCCGGGCGCCATGACCGATCCGGAGAGTGCCCGCACCGATTCCTTCTTCGATCGCGGCATCAGCGCGCCGAGCTACACCCGCCCACCAGTCTTCCGCGGGTGGGCCGTCCCGGACGTGCTCCTCTCGGGTGACCACAGACGGATCGAGGAATGGCGCCGGCTCGCGGGGGAACGCCTGACGCGTGCGCGCGCCGATGGGGGGCATACCTCACAGGCGTGAGGTGATCCTCCTCTCATCACTCTGGCGAAAAAGGTACTGGACGGACCCCAACGACCCCCCAATCTTGCGGTTGGGGAGAAACGGCTGGGCTTCCGGAGAGCGGCGTGTGCCGTACGTCTGGAACCCAGGCGGGTACCACAACGCGTATTGCCGATCACAGGAGTACGATGCAGACGTTCCGGGCTCCGCTGTCGCTCGCATCAATCGCACTGATCGCCGTCACGGGGTGCTCCTCCCTGCACGGCCTCCTCTCGCGCCCCGTGGTGCGAGAGGCGACGGTGCCCGTGCGGCGTGCGGCGCCCGCGCGCGAGGACTTCAAGGCGCAGCTGGTTGCCGTGGCGCCGGGCGTTCTCAACGACTCCGAGCGTGAGACCTGGCCGCTCCCCACGGCGCGCGTGCACCTGCAGCTCACCGAGGACGAGACCTTCGAGTACCAGGTACGGATCAAGAATGCCGTGGGGGTCACGTACGTGAGCGGCCAGCTGCACCGCCGCCTTCCCGACGGATCGAACGAGCTCGTCGCGACGCTCTTCTCCGACGTTGCCCTCTCGGGCCCCTCGGTGCAGCTCCGCGGCACGGCGTCGGTCGCGCGCGGGGTGCCCGCCGCCGAGATCTGCGACGCGCTCCGGAGCAGCCCGGAGTCGTTCATCGTGCAGATCGACCCGCAGGCCGGGCAGCGCGGCCAGCTGCACGGCGTGCTGCGCTAGACTCCCGGGATCCGGGCGCGGCGCCGATCGGGTGCGGGCGCTGGCTTGGCGGCTCGGAGTGCCGGAGGGGCTCGGCTGGCGTAACGCCAATCGGCGGTTTACGTTAAAAGTCTTCTCAAGACCAACCCAAGACCGGGTTTGCCAGCGTCCCCCGCCCCGACCCGAGCCTCATATGCATCCGTTCATCGAAACGCAGAAGGAATGGCTGCGGAAGGATGTCCCGCCCTTTCGGCCGGGTGACACCCTCCGCGTGAACGTCCGGGTCCGCGAAGGAGACAAGGAGCGCCTGCAGGCCTTCGAGGGCGTCTGTATCGCGCGCCGCGGGAGCGGCGTCAGCGAGACCTTCACGGTCCGCAAGATCTCCAATGGTGTGGGCGTGGAGCGCATCTTCCCCGTGCACAGCCCCATGATCGCGGACATCAACGTGGTCCGGCGCGGGCGCGTGCGGCGCGCCAAGCTCTATTACCTGCGCCATCTGGCCGGCAAGGCGACGCGCATCCGGGAGAAGAAGGTGCGGGTGAGCGTGCCGGCCACCGAAACGCCCGAGGTGCAGGGGTGACGGGGGCCGTCCCCTCCGGCGCTGCGTCACCTGGCCGGCGTGGGTGACGCGCGGTGGGGTCGCGCTGGAGCTCGCTCGAGCGGAAGCTGCGCCAGCAGCACGGCGACCAGACGCTGATCGCGGGCGTGGATGAAGTCGGACGGGGCCCCCTCGCGGGCCCCGTCGTCGCATGCGCGGCGATCATGCCCGCTTCGTCGGCACGCCGCGCGATCGCCGGCGTGGACGATTCCAAACAGCTTCCGGCCGCGGAGCGCGAGCGTCTGGCGGCGCGCATCCGGCGCGACGCGCTGGCGATCGGCGTGGGGGCCGCCTCGGTGCGGGAGATCGACACGTACAACATCTACCACGCGAGCGTGCGGGCGATGCGACGAGCCCTCGCGCGGCTCGCGCTCCCGCCCGACCACGTCCTGGTCGACGGCCTCCCGATCCGTTCGTTAGGCATCCCGCACACGGCCGTCGTGAACGGCGACGCGCGCTGCTACGCGATCGCGTGTGCGTCGATCGTGGCCAAGGTGACCCGGGACGAGCTCATGCGGCGCCTCGCGCGCCGCTACGAGGCCTACGGCTGGGACCACAACTGCGGCTATGCCACGCCCGACCACATCGCCGTGCTCGATGCGCTGGGTGCCACGCCGCATCACCGCGTGAGCTTCCGCGTAAAGCAGCTCGAGCTGGATCTCGCCCACGTCCCGTTCGATGGCACCGGCGCGGCGGACGCCGCGGCCGCCGTGGCCGGCCGCTGACCCGGCCACGGCCCGCCGCCCCGTGAGCGCCGAGTCGACCGCGCCGCGCGTCTTCGCGCCGGGCCTCTTCGACGGGCACGTCGCCGTCGTCACCGGCGGCGACACGGGCATCGGCCTGGGCATCGCCGCGCTGCTCGGGGAACTCGGCGCGCGCGTCGTGATCGCGAGCCGCAAGGTGGAGCGTCTCGACGCCGCCGTCGCGGAGCTCTCGGCACGCGGGTGGCGCGCGGAGGCCGAGACGGTCGACGTGCGCGACGCGGAGCGCGTGCGCGCGATGATGCAGGCGGTGCGCGAACGACATGGGCGGATCGATGTGCTCGTGAACAACGCCGCGGGGAACTTCTACGTGCCCAGCGAGACAATGAGCGTGAACGCGTGGCGCGCGGTCGTGGAGATCGATCTGTACGGGACGTTCTTCTGCTCGCAGGCCGTGGCGCCGATCATGCGCGCGCAGGGCAGTGGGGCCATCGTCAACATCTCGATGACGCTGCACTACCGCGGATGGCCGCTCATGGCGCATGCGACGGCGGCCAAGGCGGGAATCGACGCGCTCACGCGGACGCTCGCCGTGGAGTGGGCTCCGTCCGGGATCCGCGTCAATGCCGTGGCACCCGGCCCGGTGCCCACCGAGGGGGTTCGCAAGGCCTTTCGGCCGCCTGCGGGCGACCCAGGACAGGGCCCGGGCGCGGCCGGCGAGCTCTTCGCGGAGGCGCGGGCGACGGGGGATTACGCCAATCAGGGCATTCCGTTGCAGCGCTTCGGGACGCCGCGGGACATCGCGAACGCCGTGGCGTTTCTGGCTTCTCCCGCGGCGTCGTGGGTGACCGGGGCGATCCTCGTGGTGGACGGCGGCGAGTGGCTCTGGAAGCCGCAAGTCCGCTGAACTCATGTCTTTGGAGGCGTCGTCATGTGACCACGGTCACAGGCAGGTCGTCGCTGGCGTGATACTTTGGGTCCACCACGGTCCGTCCGGTGTCGCACCCGTGGGTGCGTAAGGTAACTGTCATCACGGTATCGACCTCATCTCTGTGGGAGAGAGAGCATGATCATCCGCAATGTTGCAGCGATCGTCCTCGGGACGATGACGCTTGGGGCGTGCGCGACGAAGGGCTATGTGCGTACGCAGGTGGAGACCAGTGTGGCCGCGGAGCGCGCGGCCCGTGTGGCTGCCGACAGCGGCCTGCAGGGCAGCGTGACGGGGCTGGGTAACGATCTGAACACGGTGAAGTCCGAAGTCGCCACGCTGAAGAACGACGTGGAGTCGCTGCGCCGGGATCTGACGGCGCTCCGCACGGAGTTCGGCGCGAAGATCACGGCGATGGAGAACGGGATGAAGTTCGCGTTCCCGGTGACGTTCGCGTTCGACGACGCGACGGTCCGCGACGAGGATCGCGCGTCGCTCGATCGCTTCGCGCAGGTCGTGGGCAAGTATTACGGCGGCGCGGTCGTGACGGTGGAAGGACACGCCGATCCGGCCGGCTCGGCCGCGTACAACAACGCGCTGTCGAAGCGGCGCGCGGACGCGGTGGCCGCGTATCTCGGTCAGGCCGGTCTGGCCGGCGTCGAGCTGCGGACCATCGGTCGCGGCGAGGGGCGCCAGGTCGTTGCGGGCGCCGAGCGCGATGAGCCGGGTGCGCAGACCAACCGCCGTGTCGTGTTCATCGTCGAGACGTCCGCGACGGGGACGGCGATCTCCAGCATCCAGCCGTAACACAGGTTCGAGGTGGCAAGGGGCCCGGGAACGACGTTCCCGGGCCCCGATTGTTTTCGGCTTGGCTGGACGGGCTGGTTGCTGGCGCCGGTGCGCGGTCATCCCTCGCTTCGCGCGGGGGTGACACTTACTGCTGGCACGCCACACGGGCGCTGGCTGATGCCTGAACGCCGGCGTTTGTCAGGCTGTCGCTCGGTTCAGTTGCGCCGTGGCCGGGATCAGAAGGCGACGGTCGCCGGGGCGAAGATGCGTTCGAGCGCCCGTTCGACCATGAGCGGATTCCTTCTCCCGAATCGCCGCAGCACGTCGCCCTCGGAGATGATGCCCATGAGGGCACCGTCGTCGCCGACGACGGGGATGCGGCGCACGCGGTACTCCTCCATCACGCTCATGACCTCTTCGATCTCGTCGTGGACCGTGACCGTGCGGAGCGGGCGGGCGGTCATGTGGTCACGCGTCAGACATTCGGCGGCGTGCTTGCGCGCCACGCAGCGGACCGCGATGTCGCGGTCGGTGAGCATGCCCACGAGGTCGCGGCGGTCGTCGTCGGACACGACGGGGACGCAGCCGATCTGGTAGTAGCGCATGAGCTCGGCGGCGCGCCAGATCGGATCGGTGGGAAAGACGACCTGAGGATCCCGCGTCATGATCTCGCGTGCCAGCATAACGACTCTCCGCCCGGGCCACTGGCGACAACCTAGCACAATGGCACTCGGCGCGCGCCAGTCGTCGTGTGCACAGCGTAACGGAAGGGGCTGAAGCGCGTCACGGTGCGGTTGTGCCGGTGTATGGGCGGCGTGAGCGCGCCCGACTATCTTGTGGAGTCGGAAGAGCTCGGCTGTGCCGCGCGATCACGCTCGCAGGCGTCGACCCGGTAGCTCAGTTGGTAGAGCAGCGGACTTTTAATCCGCAGGTCGCGGGTTCGAGACCCGCCCGGGTCACTATCCCGACTTCGTGTGGAGTGCGCGGGTCGAGTCACCCGCTGGTTGCTGCCCGCTGAAGTGCTGCGGCTCGGTGCTGGTTGCTCGCGCTGGCACGGGCGTTCCGGGTCGCGGCGACGTCGTCGCCCGTCACCGTGGTCCCGTGGCGCGCTCCCACACCATCCGGGAGATGTCCACGATGAGCTCGCGCGCCACATCGCGGTCGGCAATTCCCTTCGTCAGCACAACGAGCACGTAGGGCCCGCGACCTTCGGGGTATACCAGCGCCGCGTCGTGTAGGACGCCGGTGATCCAGCCGGTCTTGTGCGCCACGCGCGTGCCCGCGGGGAGGCCGGCGGGGATCTCGCTGTTGTGCTGCTGCCGCGACAGGATCTCGAGCATCTCACGACACCTCGTGGCCGAGGCCGCAGTGCCGGTCTCGATGGCGAGGAGCAGCGCCGCGAGATCGCGCGCCGTCGTCACGTTGCTCAGCCCGGCCTGGAACGCCTTCCCGTCCTCCACACCGCGCAGAACCTTCGTGGCGCGCGCGCCTAACGCGCGCGCCGTCGCGTCCGCGCGCGGAGCGCCCACGACTTCGATCATGGCATTCGTCGCCAGGTTGCTCGATCGTGTAATCATCCGCTCCGCCAGCAGCCGGAGCGGCACGCGCGTGCCGAGCATCGGGTACAGGCTGCTGTCCGAATCGGCCCCCGCATCGAGCGCGTACGGCGACCCGTCCACGATCGACGCGAACTCGTTCACCAGCAGCAGGTCCTGATCGGCTCGCAGGTGCCCCGCATCGACCGCCCGGAAGTACTCGATCAGCACCGGCACCTTCATCGTGCTCGCGGCGTGGAAGACGCTGTCGGGATTCACGTGCACCAGCGCGCCGCCATCCCGCACGTCCTGGAAGACCACGCCCACCGTGGCGCCCGGCACCTGGGCGATGCGCTGCAGGATCCGCTCACGAAGCATCTGGCTCGCGTCCTGTGATCGCGCCGCGGCCGGCGCGCCGGCCAATATCGCGCCCAATGCAAGAAGAGTACGCCACATGGCGGCAATTAATGCCCCCCGAGCGTGAGCGGCAACGACACGCGCGTGCCTCCCCGATCAGCCGTGATCCACGTCCCAGCGGCACGCCAGCGAGCCGGCTCACGCGAAGGCTAAGACGTTGCCCTGGGGTCGCCTGGTTCGTGTACAGGGACCAGACCCCTCTGTCCACGTCAGGTCCGGAGCGCCACTCTCCCGCATGTCACAGTCCGCCGAGAGTCCTGAAGCACAGGGGGACGCCAGCACCGCTGGCATGGCCCTCCGCGAACGCTTGCGTTTCGCCTCCTTCACGTTCAAGCGAATCCCCTCCGGCGTCGCCACGGCCGAAGTCCTCCTGGAGTGGGTCGATGGCGAGGCGTACCTGGGTACCGCGCAGGGCGTCTCCAGCGCGCTCGGAGACCTCCGCATCGCCGCCGATGCCACGCTGCGCGCGATTGCCGACTTCAGCCGCGGCTCCGCGACCTTCGAGATCGGCGGCGTGAAGGCCCTGAGGGCCTTCGATGCCAACGTCGTCATCGTCAGCGTGCTCTATCGGCGGGACGGAAAGGAGCAGCGTCTCCTGGGATGCCACCTCGCGGACGAGGACGCGATGCGCAGCGCGGTCCTCGCCACCCTGCAGGCCACGAACCGCATTCTCGGGATCATCACGCGCCAGGCGTGATCGAGGCCACACGGCACGTCGCGCGCCGGGCACGTTTGTTAACTACCCGCCCCGCCGGACGTCCTTCACAGGCTTGGCCCGGGAACGCCGGGGCGAGCCGCCGGTACGGTGACTGACGGGAAACGCCTCCCTCCCTGCCGGTGTCCAACGCGGGTAGCGTGTCGCCGGGTACGGGGTAAGTTGGGGAACGTTTTGTGCCGGCATCCTAAACCGGAGACCTCGAGAGCATCCGCATGCAGCGTCTTCTCCGTCAGAATCCGATGCCGGTCGCGCTCGTCGCGTCGGTGGCCTCGCTCCTCCTCGGCGCGTGCGGCAGCGCGGGGACGCCGCGCGCCGCGGCCGTGCCGCAGCCGGTGCGGACCGCCCCCAGGGCGGCACCGGTCCCAGCCGACCCCGAGCCGGCGTCGCAGCAGGCCGCCGCGCTCGACTCGCTGCGGTCCACGATGAGCACCGCGGCCGAGGAGGTGCTCGCGCGGCTCGACTCGGCCGGCACGGAGCCGACGCCGGCCTCGTATCCCGTCGCCGCGGATGCCACGGCCACCGAGCCGGTGACGTGGGACATCGAGGTGAGCTCGTACCTCTCGCATGACCGCGTCGAATTCTACATGGACCGTTTCTCGGGGGCTGCCCGCGAACGGATCGGCCAATGGTTGCAGCGCGGCAAGCGCTACGAGCCGATGATCCGGGCCACCTTCCGCCGGCACGGCATCCCCGAGGACATGTACTACCTCGCGCTCGTGGAGAGCGGTTACGACCCGCACGCGTACTCGCGCGCGGCGGCCGTCGGGATGTGGCAGTTCATGACGGCGACGGCGAAGGGGATGGGGCTCAAGGTAGACTGGTGGATCGACGAACGGCGGGACCCGATCCGCTCCACGTGGGCCGCGGCGCGGTTCCTGGGAGCGCTGCGGGACCAGTTTGGCTCGCTGTACCTCGCCGCGGCGGCCTACAACGGCGGGCCGGCGCGCATCGCGCGCGGGATCTCGCAGAATCAGGTGCGCATCGGCGAGGCCGAGGGCGACGACGTCTTTTTCGCGCTGCTGAATACGCGCGCGCTGCGCGCGGAGACCTCGAACTACGTGCCGCAGCTCATCGCAGCCGCGGCAATCGGCAAGGAGCCGCACCGGTACGGAATCGTGCTCGACTCGGTCGCAGCCTTCGCGTACGACTCGGTTCGCGTGCCGCCCTCGACCGGCGTACCGGCCGTGGCGCGCGCGAGCGGCGTGCACGTGGCGGCGATCAAGGATCTCAATCCGCACCTGCTCCGTGGTGTGACCTCGCGGACCGACTCGATGTGGGTGCGCGTTCCGGTCGGCCGCGCCACCGGATTCCGTGCCGCATTCGTCGCGCTCCCGGATTCGGCGCGCCGGCCGTGGCGATCGGTGAAGATCAAGCAGGGCGCGACGGTCACCGGCATGGCGAGGGTCGCGGGGATCACCCCGACGCAGCTGCGCTGGTACAATCCGGGCCTGCGCTCCAATGCCATCAAGGGCGGGACGACCGTCCTCGTGCCCTCACGCGAGGTCGTGGACGCGGCGTTCAATGTCCCGGATCCCGCGATCGAGCGATACGGTGTGGCCGTGAATGGCGTGCACGTGGTACGTCGCGGTGAGACACTGTCGCACATCGCCCGGCGCAACCGCACGACCGTGTCGAGGCTGATGCAGCTCAATCGACTCAAGAAGTCGACGATCTACGCGGGGCAGCGGATTCGGGTCCGGTAGCCGACGGCGCCGCCTCGAGAAAATAATGAGGGTCAGAGTCGCATTTCGCGAAATGCGAC
>DATIGO010000197.1:0-10875 GCA_035454665.1 Gemmatimonadaceae bacterium
CAGCGGCGTGAAGATGCCGAGCATGCCCAGTGCGACCAGCGCGGACAGGCCGCCGCGCTTGAGGCGGAAGATCTGATCCCGGTACTCGCGCCACTCCTTCCACACCACCGTCAGCGTGTCGCCGATCATCGGCCGCGCTCCGCCAGCGGACGTTCTTCCGGCATTCCCGGAAAATCGCTTCCCCCGGTGCGCGCGGCCGGGGCGCTCGCCCCGGTCTCATCCGACTGCACCAGCTCGAGAAAGGTCTGCTCGAGCGAGGGACGCTCCCGGCGCACCTCCTCGATCTCCGCGCCCAGCTCGACCAGGCGAGTGACGAGCGGCGCGCTCGACATGCCGGGCCGCACGCGGACCTCGAGCCCGTCAGCGACCGCGCGCACCTCTTCCACGCCGGCCAGGGCCTCGACGGCGCGCACGATGGCGTCGTCGAGGCCTCCGGCCGTGACCCGCACGAGCGCGGAGCGCTCGCCCGCGCGTAGATCGTGCGGCGGCCCCAATGCCGCCAGCCGGCCGCGCCGGATCACGCCCACCAGCGCGCAGAGGCGCTCCGCTTCGGCGAGGTTGTGCGTCGTGAGGAAGACCGTCACCCCCTCGGCCGTGGAGAGCTTCGCGAGGTCGTCACGCAGCGCGGCGCTCGCGACCGGGTCCAGCCCCGCGGTCGGTTCGTCGAGAAAGACGAGCGGCGGCCGGTGAAAAACCGCACGAGCCACCGCGAGCTTCTGCTTCATCCCGCGGCTCCACTGGCCCACGGGCTGATCACGCCGGTCCCACAGGCCGAACTGTTCCAGGAGCTCCCGGGCCCGCGAGCGGCGGTCCGTGGGACGCATCCGCCAGACGCGCCCGGTGAACTCCAGGTTCTGTGCTGCCGTGAGTCGCTCGTACAGCCCGTGGTGCTCCAGCAGCGCGCCCGACCGCTCGCGGATCCGGTCGTGCTCCCGCCGCGTGTCGAAGCCCAGCACCTCTGCGCGGCCCGCCGTGGGCTCCACGAGCCCGAGAAAGGTCCGGATCGCCGTGGTCTTGCCGGCCCCGTTAGGCCCGAGAAAGCCGAAGACGATCCCCATGGGGATCTCGAACGTGAGATGGTCGAGCGCGCGCACGGGGCCGAAGTCCCGTACGAGCCCCTCCGCCCGGATCGCGAGCGCCGTCATGAGGCGGCGAACGGACGAAGCACGGCGCGCACCGGAGCGGCGTCGAGCCCCTCCACGCGCAACGGAGCCGCCACGAGGTCGTAGTCGCCGTCCCGCGCTTCGCGCAGGTCGAGATTCTCGAGAAGGCACGCACCGCCGCCGAAGAGGATGCGATGCACGTCGAGCGTTCGGCTCTCGCGCGGGTCCACCGACGGCGCATCCACGCCCAGCAGGCGCAGACCGCCTGCCACGAGGGAGCGGGCGCACGATTCCGAGAGCGCCGGCCACTCCTCGGGGAACGTCCCCGTGGCGACCGTGCGGCCCGTGCGAAGCAGCAGCCGCGCGGGCACCGGGTCGCGCTCCCCCAGCCCCAGATCGGCAAGCTCGAGACGCGTGGTCTGACCCGGGACCCCGACCACCCGGGCGCGCCCCAGGAACGCGCCGAGCGGGAGCGCCTCCGCCCCGCTCCAGCCGTTCTGCACGTGCACCGGAGCGTCGGCATGTGTCCCCACGTGGGGGCTCAACGTCATCGCCGACACGTTCACACTGTCCCCTGCCGCGATCTCCCACGTCCAGCGGCACGAGAACGGCGTGTCACCGGGCCACTCAGGCGTGCGGTTGGTGAGGGGCACGCTGATGTCGATGAGGGTCATCGGCCCTCGGACGGAGCCGGAGCCGCGAGATCGCCCGAAAAGAACCGGGCGCGCATTTCCCACAGCTCCGGAAAGAAGCGTTGCTGCAGGGTGCGCTGCAGGTATCGCGCGCCGAGCGTTCCGCCGGTGCCGCCCGTTTCGGGACCGATGATGCGCTCGACCAGCTGCACGTGGAGGTAGCGCCAGAGCTGAAAGCCCTGTTCGTATTCGGTGAGGCTCTCGGCGAGAAGGAAGAGCGCAGACGGACGGGCACCGGAGTACACCTGTTCGAGCGTGGTTCCATGGTGCCGCAGCAGTCCCAGAAAGAGCTCCTGCAGCGTGGGACGCTGCAGCGCCGACTGCACGATCGACGGAATCTCGCCGTGCTCACGCAGCACGTGCATGAAGTGATCGTCGCGCAGCCCGCTCACGGCCTCGAGCGCACGGAACTGGGCGCTCTGGCCACCGCTCGCGGAGCCCAGGTAACCGCGGAACTGCGCGAAGCGTTGGGGGGGCAGCGTGTCCAATGCCGACAGCTGGGCCGTCACGATGCGCACCAGCGCGTTGATGCGGCGCGTGGAGGCCAGCGCGGACATCTCGTCGGTGCCCTGGAGGTGGCCGATGAGGATGTCCAGCTCGTGCAGCAGCACCTTGAACCAGAGCTCGCTCGCCTGATGCACCACGATGAACAGCAGCTCGTCCGGGTGCTCCGGCCGCGAGCGCGTGCGCTGCAGCCGCAGCAGCTCGTCGACGGCGAGGTAGCTGCCGTAGGTGAGGGGCGGTTCCGTCTCGTCAGGGGCCATCGCTCAGAAGGTGGAGACCTCGAGCGCGACCACGTCGTCGACACGCATTGTCTCGGTCGTGTGGAACGGCTCGCCGTAGCGGGTGCGGATCAGCGATCCGTAGTGCGCCGCCTGATGGCGGATGATGTCGAGCAGCGACTCGCCATTGGGATACACCTCGCCCGCCTGCGTGACCCCCTCGAACTGCGACGCATAGCAGGCGACCGCCTCGAGCTTCGGCTCGAGTTCCTCGCTGATGTCCACGACGAACGTCGGCTTGAGGTAGTCCTCGCGGTACGTGATGCTGTGGAGCACCTTGAGCGGACGATGCGGCGGGGTATCGGGGTCGAGACGCCTGAGCCCGGCGACAAAGCAGGCGTCCCTGACGAGCTCGGCTGTCTCGCGGTGATCAGGGTGGCGCCCGAACGGGGATGGCGCCGTCGTGATCACGATTCTCGGCCGCAGGCGCCGGATGGCCAGCGCGACGAGGCGGCGCGTTTCGGGCGCGTTTACGATGCCGGTATCGGGGAGGCAGAGGTTCTCGCGATGCCGGACTCCCAGGATGGCCGCCGCGCGCGCCGCCTCCGACGCTCGCCTCTCGGGCGTCCCCCGGGAGGCCATCTCGCCCGCCGACAGGTCCAGGATCCCGGCGGTTCGGCCGCGCTTTGTCGCCTTGAGGAGCGTTCCACCGGAGGTCAGTTCCGCGTCGTCCGGATGCGGGAAGATCGCCAGCAGGTCCAGCGCAGGGGGGGATGGCAGGGTTGGCACGCGAGGAATCTAGCCCCCGATGTCGTTTCCGGGAGCGCGGATGCGTTGCGCGCGGGGGGGACCCGCGCGAGCGCGTCCCTCTCCATCGAACTGGGACACGGCGACGTCTCACCGTGCCATCTAAGGTCCCAATTAACAGCGGATTACGATACCATAAAGGGCGATTCGGAATCGGACCGGCCCTTGTACCGTGGCCGCACCTGGAGTGAGGCCTCGGGCGATCCGGGGCGACAACTCCCCGGCGTCGCGCGGTGTCTAAGAAAGCTGTCAGGGCGGCGACGGCGTCGCCGGTCGCGGTGCGGTTGTACCATTCCGCTCGCCGACCGTCGCTCGGGCTCATCGACGCACCCCCTCAACCCTATGAGCTCGCGATGAAGCAGCTGCTGAAGACTCGGTGGTTCGCGGCCGTGGCCATCATTCTGCTCGTTGGCCTCCCCGGCACCTGGTTGATGGCGCGGGGCACCGGACCCGAAGTCTCGTCCGTCGAGGCGACCGTGAAGCGTGGCAACTTCAAGGTCGTGGTGTCGACATCGGGC
The DNA here is from genome assembly GCA_035454665.1 of Gemmatimonadaceae bacterium. Taxonomy (GTDB): domain Bacteria; phylum Gemmatimonadota; class Gemmatimonadetes; order Gemmatimonadales; family Gemmatimonadaceae; genus DATIGO01. The sequence goes on from DATIGO010000197.1 coordinate 3,843, forward strand.
GAGCTGCGCGCCCTGAAGGACATCAAGATCCAGGGCCCGCAGAACATGCAGCAGGCGCAGGTCTATCAGGTCAAGATCTCGATGCTCGTCCCCGAGGGGACCCTCGTGAAGGAAGGAGATCTCGTCGCGCAGCTCGACCGCGCGCCGGCCGCGCAGAAGCAGAGCGAAGTGTCGCTGGCGTTCCAGAAGGCGCAGGCACAATACGAGCAGGCCATGCTCGACTCCGCGCTCAATCTCTCGAAGGCGCGCGAAGAGATGAAGACGATGGAGCTCTCCCTCGAGGAGAAGAAGATCGCGAAGGACCAGGCCAAGTACGAATCGCCCAGCGTGCGGCGGAAGGCCGAGATCGACCTGGAGAAGGCGGAACGCGCCCTGGCGCAGGCCAAGGTCGACTACAAGACCAAGACGGAACAGGCGCAGGCCAAGATGCGCGAGGTCGGTGCCGACATGCAGCGGCAGCAGAACCTGCTGAATCAGGTCACGGAGCTGATGCAGAACTTCAGCATCAAGGCGCCGGCGCCGGGCATGGTGATCTACGTGAAGGAATGGAACGGCAAGAAACGCACGGTGAACTCGCAGATCTCGGGCTGGGACCCCACGGTCGCAACGCTCCCCGACCTGTCGGCGATGCAGTCGATGACCTATGTGAACGAGATCGACGTGCGGAAGGTCCAGGTGGGGCAGCCGGTCGCGATCACGCTCGACGCGGACCCGGACAAGAAGCTCACGGGCAAGGTGACACAGGTTGCCAACGTCGGCGAGCAGCGCCCCAACGCCGACGCCAAGGTCTTCGAAGTCATCATCACGGTCGATCGGCCCGACACCACGCTGCGTCCCGGCATGACCACGGGCAACGCGATCGAGACCATGGCGCTCGAGGACGTGCTCTACGTTCCGCTCGAGGCCATGGTGGTCGAGAACGGGATCGCCGTCGTGTACAAGCAGGCGGGCGGCGGGGTGGTGAAGCAGGAGATCGCGACGGGTGCCATGAACGACGACGAAGTGGTGGTCGCCGCCGGACTCAACGAGGGTGACCGGGTGCTGCTGGCGCCGCCTCCGAATGCGAGCCAGCTCGAGGTGGTCCGGCTCCCCGGGTCCCAGAATCTCCCGCCGCAGGGCACCAAGGGCGATACGGCGTCGAGGCAGACGATTCCGCCGCGACCCGACTCGATGAGCGGCTCCGCCGCGCCAGCGGCCGGGACGCCGAAGCCCGCCGCGCCCAGATCCTGAGTCGCGCGTGCGTTTCGACCGCGCCTGGTTCAGCGAACTGCGCTCGAAGATCACCGCGCATGTGCTCTTCGGCATGCGCACGGCCCTCGAGGCCGTGGGGCACAACAAGCTCCGCGCGGGCCTGACGTCGCTCGGCATCCTGTTCGGCGTGGCATCCGTTATCGCGATGCTCGCCATCGGCCGCGGGGCCGAGTCGGAGATCCTCGAGCAGATGCGCCTGCTCGGTTCCAACAACGTGGTCATCACGCCGCTGGTCGAGCAGAAGGACGAGAAGACGGAGGAGAACGCGGCCCCCGGCGCGAAGGCCCCGAAGAAGTACACGCCGGGCCTGACGTATCGCGATGCGCAGGCGATCCAGCGCGTCATCCCCGACGTGGAGACGACGTCGGGTGAGATCGTCCTCAACACACTCATCACCCGCGAGGGGCGCCGGCGCAGCGGCAAGGTCGTCGGCGTGGATACGTCGTACTTCCGTTTGACGAACCTGAACCTGATCGAGGGCACCCACTTCAGCCACGAGCAGGTGGAGCAGGGAAGGCCGGTGGCCATCATCGGCTACGGGGTGCGCACGCGCTTCTTCACCACCGACGCGCCGATCGGGCGGCCCATCAAGGTGGGCGACAACTGGCTCACCGTGGTCGGCGTGCTCGAGGACCGCCGCGTGAGCGGCGAGGTCACGCAGCGTCTCGGCATCCGCGACCCCAACATGGACGTGTACGTCCCGCTCCCGACGATGCTGCTGCGCTACCGCAATCGCGCGCAGCTCACGCAGCGTGACATCGAGCAGGCGGCGCGCGGGGGCGACGAGGGGATCATCGTCATCGGTCGCGAGGAGGCCGAGGTGGACGAGGAGACGCGCGCCGAGCGGACGAACATCAACCAGCTCGACCGGATCATCGTCCGCGTGCAGGAGTCCGCGAAGGTCCCCGCCGTGGCGCAGGTGATCCAGCGGATGCTGGAGCGCCGGCACAACACCGTCATCGACTTCGAGATCACCGTCCCCGAACTGCTGTTGCGGCAGGAGCAGCGCACCAAGACGATCTTCAATATCGTCCTCGGCGCGATCGCGTCGATCTCGCTCATCGTGGGCGGGATCGGGATCATGAACATCATGCTCGCGTCGGTCATCGAGCGCACGCGTGAGATCGGCGTCCGGCGCGCCATGGGCGCCACGCAGCGGGACGTTCTGTTTCAGTTCCTGAGCGAGGCCGTGATCATCAGTGTGGCCGGCGGCGTGGCGGGGATCATCGTCGGCGTGACCCTGAGCGGCGCCATCGAGACCTTCGCGAACATCAAGACGCTGGTATCGTATCTCTCCATTGTCCTGGCCTTCGGCGTGTCGTTCACGGTTGGAATCGTCTTCGGGATCGTTCCCGCCTGGCGCGCCGCCAAGGCGGATCCGGTTGTCAGCCTTCGCTACGAGTGAGTCGATGATCAGCACGTTCTCTCTCCGGCCGCGTTCCGGACGCCGCGCCGCGAGCCAGGTCGGCCGCGGCGCTCTGTGTCTGGCGGCGCTGGCACTCCTGCCCGTCGCGGGCGAACCCCTTGCCGCGCAGGAGGCGCGGACCCTCACGCTGCAGCAGGCCATCGAGATCGCGCAGCGCAATGGGCTCACGGCCCAGGCCGCGCTCAGCTCGCGCGATGCCGCGCGGGAGCGGGATCGGGCCTACGGCGCGCGATTGCTGCCCCAGATCTCGCTCAGCGGGAACGTCCCGAGCTACAACCGGTCGATCATCCAGGCGCCGCAGCCCGACGGCAGCACGCTCTTCCGGCCGCAGCAGCAGACCAACTCCGATCTGAGCATGGTCCTCTTGCAGCAGCTCCCGCTCACCGGCGGCACGCTGCGCATGAGCTCCCGCATTGCGCAGCTCAAGCGCACGGGCGAGAGCGCGACGGAGACGTGGAACTCCACGCCGTTCAGCGTGACGCTCACGCAGCCCATCCTGCGCTCGAACTCCATCGGATGGGACAACCGCGCGAACGCGCTCTCGGCCGACGTGGCGGAGCGGCAATACCTCGAGGCGCGCGAGGACGTGGCGCTGCAGACCGCGACCGCGTTCTTCGACTACTACGCGGCGCAGCTCTCGCTGCGGAACGCGGAGGCCAACACCGCCGTCAACGACACGCTCTACCGGCTCAACCAGGGACGGTACGAGGTGGGCAAGATCGCGGAGAATGACCTGTTGCAGAGCGAGCTCCAGCTCCTCCGCGCGCGCACGAGCCTCGACGGCTCGCGCCTGGAGCACGATCGGGCGAAGGCGGCGCTGCGGTTGGCGCTCAACCTGGCTCCCGACGAACCCCTCGAGATCACGGTGACCACGGAGGTCCCCGAATTCGCGGCGGACACGGCGCAGGCCGTGGCGCAGGCGCTCCGGAACCGATCGCAGATCATGGACCTCGAGCTCCAGGCGACGACGGCCGACCGACGGGTGTCGGAGGCACGCTGGAACGGAGGTGTGGGCGCCACGCTGAACGCGACCTACGGCTACAATGCAACGGCGCCGGAGATGAACGAGGCCTATCGCGACCTGCAGCAGGCGCAGCAACTCACGCTCAACGTACAGGTGCCGATACTGCAGTGGGGCGCCCGCTCCGCCGACCGCGAGGCGGCGCAGCTCGAGCGGCAACGCGTGCAGAGCTCCTCCCGCGCGACGCGCGAGCAGATCGCGCAGGAAGCCCACTTCGCAGCCCTGCAGCTCTCACAGGCCCGGCGACTGCTTCAGATCGCCGCCAAGGCCGACACCGTGGCCGCGAAGCGCTACGAAGTGGCGTACAACCGCTATCTGATCGGTGTGATCGATGTCGACGCGCTCTTCCTGGCGCAGAACGAGAAGGACCAGGCGTTGATCTCGTTCATCCAGGCGCTGCGCGGGTACTGGCAGGCGCACTACCGGCTGCGGCGGCTCACGCTCTTTGATTTCGAGCGGGGGGTCAGGATCCAATAGCGGTGCGGGGTAAGGGAATCAGCAGGTCGACAACTGAGGAGGTTTACGCCTGCGTACGGTCAGCACGCGGCTCAGCGCCTCGGAATTCGCGAGTGAGATCGCGACAACTCGCCGGCGCCGCCGGCGTCACTGGCGATCCTACTCGTATCGCAGCGCCTCCACCGGATCCAGCCTCGACGCCCTCCTCGCCGGAATGATGCCGAACACCACCCCGATCCCGATCGACACCAGCACCGCCACGATCGTCTGATTCACCGGCGTCGGCGCCTCCGCGTTCACGAACGCGCTCAGCACGCGCCCCATCAGCAATCCCACCAGGATCCCGATCACGCCACCGATGCCCGTGAGCGTCGCGGCCTCGATCAGGAACTGGAAGAGTATGTCCCGCCGCGTGGCTCCCACGGCCTTGCGCAGCCCGATCTCGCGTGTGCGGCTCGTCACCGACACCATCATGATCGCCATGACCCCGATCCCGCCCACGAGCAGCGCCACCGACGACAGCGACACCATCACGAGGAAGAACGCCCCCGTGAGCTGGCCGAAGAGATCCAGGATCTGATCCTGCGTGATGAGGTCGAAATTGTTCTGGTGCGCAGGTCGCAGCCCGCGCATCTCGCGCAGCGCCACGGTCACGGCCTCCTGCGCCGCCTCCACCGCCACCCCCGGCCGCGGCTTCACCGGGATGAACATCGCGTTCGTCTTGTCGAAGTCGTACTGCTGATCCAGCATCCGGAACGGGATGATCGCGCCGTTGTCGGCCCCGGGCGGCGTGAAGATGTTCGACGCCGGCGCGTACAGCCCGATCACTTCCGCCGGCCGGCCGCCCACCCGCATGGTCTTGCCGATGGGGTTCTGCGTTCCGAAGAGGCGCCGTGCGTGCGATTCGTCCAGCACCACCACGCTCGCTCCGCTCCGGAGCTCGGCGCGCGAGAACCAGCGTCCGACGACCAGCTCGCCACCCATGATCTCGGTGAAGCGATCGTCCGCGCCGTTGAGCGTGGTGGGCTGTGAGCGCGCGCCGCCGTACTCCAGGCGGGCCAGCGTCTGGCCCCACATGCCGGCGTACGAGATCTCGGGAAGGGCCTGGATCCGCTCGGCCTCGGCCGCGCGCAGGTCGGGCCGGATGCGCACCCACTTGGGAAGGGCATCGGGGTTGAGCGGTGTCTGCGAGAAGACCTTCATCACGTAGAACGTCGTCGGCCCCGCGATTTCGATCGTGCGCACGATCTGCTGCTGGATCCCGTTCACGATCGTGGCCATCGCCATCACGGTGCTGATACCAATCACGACGCCCAGGATCGTGAGCGCCGAGCGCATCTTGCTCGCGCGCAGCGTGGTCAGCGCCACGCCCACGTTCTCCTGGATGTGATCGAGGAAGGTCACGGCGTCGCCCGCCTCATTCCGCCCGCAGAGATGCGATGGGGTCCAATCGCGCCGCGCGCCGCGCGGGATAGACGCCGAACAGCACACCCACGCCGGCGCCAAGGCTGAGCGCGAGCGCCACCGACCACAATGTGACCCGCGCCGGAAGCGGCGAGATCGTCGCCACCAGCGACGCGAGGGCCCATCCCCAGAGCACCCCAAGGATGCCGCCCAGCAGGGCGAGCGCCACCGCCTCGACGAGGAACTGGCGCTCGATGTCCTGCGCGCGGGCCCCCATGGCCTTTCGGATCCCGATCTCGTGCGTCCGTTCCGTCACGGACATCAGCATGATGTTCATGATCACGATCCCGCCCACGACGATGCCGATGGCGACGACGGCGGGTACGACCGCGAAGAGCACGCGCGTGAGCGTCTTCCAGAACTCGACGAGGGCGTCGGCGGTCTCGATCGAGAAGTCGTTCGCCTCGCCGGGGCGGAGCCGGTGTGCGACGCGCAGCGCCTCTTCCGCGCGGGCCATCGCCGGTGCGACGTCGTCGGCGCTTCGGAGCTTCACGGAGATCGTCGTCGTATTGCGCCGTCCGTACATCATCTCGAAGCGGGTGATCGGCATCAGCACGAAGCCGTCGAACGACTGCCCCAGCACGCGTCCCTTGCGGGCGTTCACGCCCACGATGGTGAAGCGCTCACCGAGGATGCGGACGTCGCGACCCACCGCATCGACGTTCTCGAAGAGATCCTCGGCGATCTGTGCGCCGATGACGATCACCGGACGCCGCTCCGCCACGTCGAGGTCGGTGAGCGGTCGACCCGACGCGACGCGGTAGTCCTGCACGTTCTGGTACGCCGCCGTGACACCGAAGATGAGGACGTCGCCCAGCGTGCGGTTGCCCCAGACCACGTCGGCCTGGGGAGTCGGCCACCCGGACTGCAGGCTGATGGCCTCGGCGTCGGGGATCGCCTCCGTGACCACGGCGGCATCGCGCGGGGAGACCTTCGGCCGCCGCTGGGTACGCTGCCATTCGTCGTCCGAGAGGCGGGCGAAGTTGATCGGTGTGCGGCGGATCTGGAAGGAGTTCGCGCCGATGACGGCCCCGGCCACGTTCTCGCGCACGTAGGCGTTCATCCCCTGGATGATCGCGACGACCGCGACGAGGAACGTCACGGAAACGATGACGCCCAGGAGGGTGAAGAACGAGCGGAGCTTGTTCGCCTTGAGCTGCGCGAAGGCAGTGGCGAGGACGTCGACAAAACGCACGTGGGACCTCGGCCGGTCTTGTGAACAATTTCACAAGTGAGGGGGTCCGCGCAACGGGGTCTCCGGTTGGCATTCCAGGGAAGGAGGGAAAAACCTGGAGGCGGCCAACGCGGATCGTGCGGAAACGCCTTGCAACGGACTTGTAACCGCACGCGCCGGGGGACGCCTGGATCTCACGGTGCCACCCCCGCGGTCAAGAATCAGTCTGCTGCCGTTGCCA
>DATIGO010000198.1:0-2418 GCA_035454665.1 Gemmatimonadaceae bacterium
TCAGCCCCTCAGCCCCTCAGCCCCTCAGCCCCTGAACTAATATCCCTCCATGCCCGTGCCGACGCCGTTCCACCCCCGCACGCTCGCGCTCTGTGAGAGTCTGAGCTTCCGTGACTGGTCGGGCTTCTACGCTCCCAGCAGCTACGAATCCCATCACGAGCACGAATATCACGCGATTCGCCAGGCGGCCGCGCTCATCGACGTCTCTCCGCTGTTCAAGTATCTCGTCACCGGGCCGGACGCCACGCGCCTGGTCGACCGCGTCATCGCCCGCGACGCCACCCGTGTGGCCGTGGGGCAGGTGATTTACGCCGTCTGGTGCGACGAACACGGCTACGTGGTCGATGATGGCACGCTGACCCGGGTGGCCGAGAATGCCTGGCGCTGGACAGCCGCCGATCCGACACTGCGCTGGCTGCGTCAGAATGCCGCGAGGCTGGACGTCACAATCGAAGACATCACCGAGCAGGTGGCCGCGCTGGCGGTGCAGGGGCCGACATCCGCCGCGGTGCTGCGGCGCGTCGCCGGCGCGGTCATCGAGCGGCTCGCGTACTACCGCGCGGCGGATGCCGAGATCGCCGGTGTCCCGGTCAGCATCTCGCGCACGGGGTACACCGGGGATCTCGGCTACGAGATCTGGATTCCCGCCGATCGCGCGCTGGCCGTGTGGGACACATTGATGAGAGAGGGGCGGGCGTTCGGCATCCGCCCGGCAGGGATGCTGGCGCTCGATGTGGCGCGAATCGAGGCCGGCCTGCTGCTGATCGACGTGGACTACCACGGCGTTCGGAAGGCGCAGACCGCGGGGCAGCGTTACACGCCGTTCGAGCTCGGCCTCGGTCGGCTCGTGCAGACCGGCGCATCGCCGTTCGTCGGACGCGCCGCCCTCGCGCGCCTGCAGGGCGCTCCGCCCGCGCGCCAGATCGTGGGTCTCGAGATCTCGTGGGAGGCCGTGGAAGCGCTGTTCGCGGCCGCCGGGCTGCCGCCGCAAGCGCCCTCGACGGCGTCGCGGGTGCCCGTTCCCGTGTATCAAGGCCGGCGCCAGGTCGGCCGGGCGACGTCGACCACGTGGTCGCCGGTGCTGAAGCGGCTGCTCGCACTGGCCACTCTGGACGCGCCTCACTATGCGATCGGCACGCGCGTCGAAGTGGAGACGACGGTCGAGGCGGTCAGATACCGCGTCCCGGCGCAGGTGGTTCGACTGCCGTCCTTCAAGCCCGATCGCAAGACCGCGACGCCCCCGGGGTTGCGGGCGTAAGGCTCTGTCCGCCCCTTCCGGCGCCCTCGGGCCGGCCGCCTCGACTCCCGTGATAGGCTCGTCCGCTGTGCCGGTCCATCCCGCCGAGCAGCTCGGCGCGTCCCGCTTCGTGTCCTTCAGCCGCGAGGCCTGGGCCGCCCTGCGGGCCGCGACGCCCCTGACGTTGACGGAGTCCGAGGTCCAGGCGCTGCGCGGCATCAACGAACGGATCACCCTGCAGCAGGTCGAGGAGATCTACCTCCCGCTGTCGCGGCTGTTGAATCTGTACGTCGCCGCCATCCAGACGCTGCACGGCGCCAGCGACACGTTCCTCGGCAATCCGGCGGCGAAGGTGCCGTTCGTGATCGGTGTCGCCGGAAGCGTCGCCGTGGGGAAGAGCACCGCCGCGCGCATTCTCCAGGCGCTGCTCGCACGGTGGCCCGATCACCCGCGCGTCGATCTCGTCACGACCGACGGGTTCCTCCTCCCCAATCGTGTGCTGGAGGAGCGCGGTCTCATGCGGCGCAAGGGGTTTCCGGAAAGCTACGACGTCCGGCGGCTGCTCGATTTCCTGATTGCCGTGAAATCGGGGCATCCGGACGTCCCGGCGCCGGTGTATTCCCATCTCACCTACGACATCGTGCCCGGCCGCTTTCAGCTCGTCGATCGACCCGACATCATGATCCTCGAGGGGCTGAACGTGCTGCAGACCGGCGAAGTGCACGCGGGACGGCGGGTGAGCCTCTTCGTGTCGGACTTCTTCGACTTCTCGATCTACATGGACGCGCCCGACGCGATGATCGAGGAATGGTACGTGGAGCGCTTCATGACGCTCAGGCGGACGGTGTTCACCGATCGCGCGTCGTACTTCCATCGATACTCGGAGCTGAGCGATCAGGAGGCCCGCCGCGTGGCACGCGGCATCTGGCGCGATATCAACCTGCCGAACCTGAAACACAACATCGAGCCCACCCGCGAGCGTGCGCACCTGATCCTGCAGAAGGACTCGAACCACCTCGTCGAGAGCATCCAGCTGCGCAAGCTCTGATTCTCTTTCCTGATGGACCGATGCCGAAAACGCCAATCCCTCGCACGATTCTCCCGGGTTTGATCCTTCTCGTGCCGCTGGCGGCGGTGGCTTTCCGCGGCCAGCCCTCCGCCCCTCACGCCGCGGCCACACC
>DATIGO010000199.1:0-7321 GCA_035454665.1 Gemmatimonadaceae bacterium
GCGGCCGAGCGCGCTTCGGTGCGCACCGAGGTCAAGGGAGTCGCCTCGCGCTGGAGCGAGAGCTCCACGTGCGTCGTCTCCCCGGCGCGCACCGCGACCACGCGGTCCTCCTGGCGGTATCCGATCAGGCGCGCGCGCAGCGTGTGCGTACCTGCGGCCACGCCCGGGATCACGAAGCGGCCGCGCGCATCGCTCACGGCGCCGCGCGGCAGGCCGTCAAGGCCGAGGGAGACATCCCGCAATGGCGCACCCGCGGTGCTGTCGAGCACGCGTCCGACCACGGTGCCGACCTGCGCGCGCGCCGGCGCGGGAATCGCGAGCAGCAGGAGGCCCGCCAGCGTGGAGCAGGCGAGTCCTCCCGGACCGGCGGCAGGACGGTGCGGCAATGCTCGCGGAGGTGAGAGACGCGACGAGCGTAACACTCCGGGGAGAGCGCCGCCAGCCGGGCTCTGCCTGCGCTGGCGCATGAGCGTCGGACCGTCCCTCTGGTCCGGCAGCGACGCCGCGACGCCGATGCGATGCCAGCGACGCGCGCAGGCGGCGCGCCGCGACGCCGTGCCGCGTCAGGCAGCCGCGACCGTTAGGCCCGGCAACCGGCAGGAGTTTCCGTCTTGACGCACCTGCGTCGCGCTCCGATACTCGCGCGCTCCTTCGTCGCGCTCGCACCCTCGATCCGTGCAGTGACCACTCGTTACACGGTTCACCGCTTCAGGCGCTCCGAGATCGAATCGCTCGCACCCGACGTGGCGGGGTGCTACGCGCTATACTCCGGCGACATCTGCGTGTTCGTGGGCTCGGGAAACCTGCGGCGCCGGCTGCTGGCGCATTTCGAGGGCGACATCTACTGTATCACGGTGCATCGCCCCACGCGCTGGTTCGAGTACGAGTGCGAGGATCCCGAGACCGAGGCCAGGCGGCTGATCCGGGAACTGCGGCCGCGCTGTAATCCGCGCCTCGACTGACACCAGGCGCTTCCCGTTAGGCATCCACCGGCGGAGCGGGCGGGAGGGTGTCGCTGGCGAGCCCGGCGGTGCGCGGCACGCGGAGCGGCTGTACCGCCCAGTCGCTACGGCTCATTAGCTTTGCACCCTCGACACGGTCGCGATAGCGCGCCTCCGCTCCGCGGGATACTCACGATGCCCGGACGCTTCCGATCTCCCCTGAGCTCCTACGTCACCGCCGTGGTCGCCACCGCCGTGGCCGCCGCGTTGCGCGTCCTGCTCGAGCGCGAGCTGATCCAGATCGGGACCTATCTGCCCTTCATCATGGCGGTGGTGGTCGCCGCCTGGCACGGTGGGCTCCGGCCGGGATTGCTCGCGAGCGCCCTGTCGGTCTTCGCCATCGCCGCCTCGTTCAGGGCCGAAGATCCGTCCGGCCTCACCTTCGCGACGCACGGCATCGGCCTCCTCCTCTTCGCCGCCGCGAGCGGCGCCGTGTCGTGGCTCTGCGAGCTGCTGCATCGGACCAACCGGCGCCTCGAGGCGGAGCGTCTGAGCCGGCACCGCGCCGACGAGTTCCACCGCGCGATCGCCGATCTCAGCAGCGACTTCGCCTTCCGCGGTCGCATCTCCCCGGACGGCACCTCGCGCATGGACGAGCTGACCGAGGGCTACAAGTGGCTGCTCCACCTGTCGCGCGAGGAGCTCCACGACCGGGGCGGCTGGCGCGGTGCCATTCATCCCGACGACACACCGAGCGCGCGCGACGTCGTGGCGCGACTCCTCGCCGGACAGACGGCCGAGGGGACCATACGCCTCGTCGCGGGCGACGGAAACGTGGTGTGGGTGCGCTACCGCGTGCGCCCCGCGGAGCGCGCACCCGACGGCACGATCATCGTGCATGGCGCCGTCGTGGATATCACGCAGCTCAAACGCACCGAGGAAGCCCGCCAGCAGAGCGAAGAGCAGGCGCGCGCGCGCGCGGAGGAGCTCGAGGCGCTCATCAGCGCCGTGCCGGCCATCGTCTGGGTCGCGCACGACCGCGAGGCCCGCCGCATGACCGGCAGTCTCTACGGACACGAGTGGCTGCAGCTCCCGGCCGACGCCAACCCCTCCATGACCGCGCCCCAGTCCGAGCGGCCGAGGCACTTTCGCGTGCTGCGCGACGGTGTGGAGCTTCGCCCTCACGAGCTCCCGATGCAGCGGGCGGCGCGAGGAGAGCCCGTGCACGACTTCGAGGAGGAGGTCGTTTTCGAGGACGGGAGGCGCCGCTTCCTCCTGGGCAACGCGATCACTCTGTACGATCAGGAGGGCGCGCCGCGCGGCGCGATCGGCGCCTTCGTGGATGTCACCGAGCGCAAGCTCGCCGAAGAGGCGCTGGCAGAGAGCGAGCAGCGGCTGCGCATGTCCCTCGACGCCGGACGCATGGGTGTCTGGAGCTGGGACCTCGGCACGGGGAAGGTCAACTGGAGCGAGAGCCTCGAGCAGATGTACGGGCTCGCGCCGGGCACCTTCCCCGGTACGATCGACGCCTTCCGCAGTCTCGTCCACCCCGACGATCGGCCCGTCCTCGCTGGCGCGGTCGAGCGTGCCCTGACCAATCGCGTGCCCTTCGACGTGGAGTTTCGCACCGTGTCGCCGGATGGCAGCGTGCACTGGATGGCCGGCAAGGGGAGTGCAATCTTCGGGGCTGACGGCGACCCGAAGCAGTTGATCGGCGTGGGTCTCGACGTGACCGATCGCCGCCGCGCCGAGGAGACCATCCGGCTGCTCATGCGCGTGAGCACCAAGCTCAACTCCACGCTCAACATCGACGAGCTGCTCGACATCCTGGTCCAGGAAGCGATCGAGTTCGCGGGCGCCGAGAGCGGCGTCGCGGGCCTCAACACCCCGGCGGGCATGGTTTCCCAGCGCTACTTCCAGCGCGGCCGGGAAATGCCCCTGGAGTACCGCTGGCCGCCCGGGTACGGCCTGGCGGGATGGCTGCTCGTGCACAAGCGCCCATACCTCACGAACGATGCGGCAAGCGACCCGCAGTGCGTGCGGGAGCTGTGCGACCAGTTCGGTGTGACGGCTGCGCTCAGCACCCCGATCATGAATGCCCGTGGCGACGTGCTGGGCTTCTTCGAGATCCACAACAAGAAGAACGGCGCCGGGTTCACCCGCGAGGACGTCGTCCGGCTGCAGGCCCTCTCGCAGTCCGCCGCCGTCGCCATCCAGAATGCGCTCGCCTATCGACGCCTCGAGGAGGCGGAGCGGGAGCTGAAGGAGGCGGACCGGCGCAAGGACGAGTTCCTCGCCACGCTCGCGCACGAGCTCCGCAATCCCCTCGCGCCGATCCGGAACGCCGTGGAGCTGCTCGCGATCCAGGAGGGCCTCCCCGCTCCGCTTCGCACCGCACGCGACGTCATCGAACGGCAGGTCGCGCAGATGGTCCACCTCGTCGATGACCTGCTCGACGTGAGTCGCGTGAGCCGCGATCGCCTGCAGATCCGCCGCGAGGTCGTCGAGCTTTCCACCGTGGTGCAGCACGCGATCGAGACCAGTCGCCCTCTCATCGACACATCGGGGCACGTGCTCACGGTCGACGTGCCGTCCGAGCCGGTCTATCTCGACGCCGACATGACGCGGCTCGCCCAGGTGGTGGCCAACCTGCTGAACAACGCGGCGAAGTTCACGCCCGATGGCGGCACCATCTCCCTGCGGGCCGTGACCGGGAACGGTCACGTCCGGATCTCCGTGCGCGACGCCGGCATCGGCATCGCCCGCGAGCACCTCGACCGCATCTTCGAGATGTTCTCCCAGGTCGCGCCTGCCCTCCAGCGTGCCGAAGGCGGCCTCGGGATCGGGCTGTCGCTCGTGCGCCGCCTGGTCGAGCTGCATGGCGGCCAGGTGGAGGCGCGCAGCGAAGGCCTGGGGCACGGGAGCGAGTTCATCATCACGTTGCCGGTGCTGGCCGCTCCGCAGCCACCGTCCAGCGTATCGGTGAACGGGCAGGAGGCCACCACACCGGTCGCGCAGAGCCGCATCCTCGTGGTCGACGACAATCACGACACGGCCGAGAGCCTGGCGCAGCTGCTGCGGCTCCGCGGTCACGACGTGCGCGTCGCCTTCACGGGGATCGAGGCGGTCGAGGCGTGCGAACGCAGCACGCCCGACGTGGTCCTGCTCGACATCGGACTCCCGGGCCTCAACGGGTACGAGGCGGCGAGGCGGATCCGGGAGCTTCCCGCGGGCAGGCGCATCCAGCTCGTCGCGATCACGGGATGGGGGCAGGAGGAGGACCGCCAGCGCTCGCGCGCCGCGGGCTTCGATCATCATCTCGTGAAGCCGGTGGGCCTCGCCGCGGTGGAGCCGCTGCTGCGCCACGAGCCCGAGGCCGCCCCCGAGACCGCCGGCGCCTGACGCGACTCGTCAGGCACGCCAGGCGTCAGCTCGTGCGGACGACGGCGATCACCACACAGTGCCCGGCGTCGAGCGTCTCGCGGTCGAAGCCGCGACGCAGCGCATAACGGTAGTACGGGGGTGCACGGCCGGGATCGTGCGCCACTGTCTCGGCGATCCGGTTGTCGAGGCCTCCGCGGCGGTCGTTCGAGAACGGAAGATGGCTCGGGTCGGCGCAGATCCGAGGCGGGGGTGCCGGCGGGACGGCGGCGGGGCGCCGGCTCGCCACCGTGACCGCGCTCACGCCGAGGACCGAGACGACGACGGCGACGAGCAACGGGACACCGCCCCGGACGTGGCTGCGGAAGGGCGATGACATCGAGCATCCCTCCCCGGTTGGGGAGACAGGGCACATCGGGCACCGCCGTGCCCGGCACGGGCGCGACGCCTCCGTCCAGATCTTGCATGGGGCGTACCACTCGACGACCGGGAATCGACGCGCTGATGGATGAGCCGGCTATATACGGGTCAGAGTCGTCGGGCGACGACTCTGACCCGTATATCGCCGGCTCATCCGCTGTTACCGCGGCGGCCTGGTGGAATCGGTCGTCTCCTTCGAAGCGCCGACCAGCATCCCGCGGATGCCGCGATCGAACGCCTCGGCCAGCGAGCCGAGCTCGATCGGCACCAGGGCGGGATCGTCCTTCAGGTTCTGCACGCGCGCCAGGCTCATGACAGCCTTGCGATAGCCGCTGTCCGCTGCCACGGCCGCGCCGTACGCCTGCGCCGCGAGCGTGTAGCGTCCACTCCGCTCCAGCGCGATCCCCAGATTGTTCTGGAAGACCGGCACGCCCGGCTCGAGCTGGGTGGCGCGGGCCAGCGCGGGGAGCGCCTCGTCGTAGCGGTCCTGCTGGATGAGGATCAGCGCCATGTTGTTCATGGACCAGACGTCGCCGGAATCGAGCGAGAGCGCCATCCGGTACGCCACGATCGCCTCGTCATGCTGCTTCAGCTCGCTGTGCACACGCCCCAGGAGGCGATGCACTTCCCCCGACGTGGAATCGAGGGCGAGCGCGGCGGTGACCCGCTCCCGCGCCTCGCGCGGGCGCCCCTCCTCCAGCAGCACGCGCGTCAGGTTCAGGAGCGACTTCACGTGCTTCGGATCACGCTCGAGCGCCTTCACGAACGCGCTCTCGGCCACGACGCGATCGCCTGACTTCCACGCCGAGAGGCCGAGCATGTAATGCCCCCACGGGTTCTCGGGGCGCTGCTCGACGTACGACGCGAACTTCTCCTTTGCATCGGCGAAGCGCTTCTCCTGGAACGCCAGCTCGCCTTCCTCGTAGCGTACGGGCATCACTGGCGCGGAAGGCACCGGCGTCACGTCACCGCCCGAGGTGCCCGCGCCGACCGGCGTGGCCACCTCGGACGTCTCACCGGGCCTTCCGCCATCAGGCTCTTCGCGCGTGGAGCACGCGGTGACCGTCGCCAGCGCGATGAGCAACGCAGCCGCGGCGAGCGGTGCGCGATCGAAGGCGTGGATGCCGGGGATGCTGCGGATGCTGCGGATGCTGCGGATGCTGCGAAGCATGGGAGTTCTCCTTGTCATCAGGCGCCCGGAGGCGCCGCGTGGGTTTGAGTTGCACCCGGTGACAAGGCAAGGAGAGGCCCAACTGCTCCGTCGCAGGGACCGGCGGCGCAAATCCTTGTTGCTTCACGATATGCGCGGCGTCGAGTGCGCCCGATCCGGAGACGTTGTGTTCCGGCGGACACAGGGTGGATTCACCCACTGTGTCCGATCGGACACCACTGCTTCTTCAGGGCATCTACCGTCCGTGCCTGGATCATGAGCTCCGTCTCCTCGGGTAGCGAGTCCCGACCAAGGTCACGTTGCCGGTGGTCTCCAGGGGACTGCGCATCGATGCGAGCTACGGGCTCGATCAGCTCCTAGAAGACGCTGTGGTTGGAGAGCTGAAATCCGTCACGAAGATCGTCGCAGTACACCGGCGCTAATCGCTCGCTCTCCGAATGCCATGCCGGCGCATGATCTTGAGCAAGCTCGCGTGATCCGCGAGCCCCAGCGCCTGTGCCGTCCGCGTCACGTGCCACTCGTGCCGCTCGAGCGCGGCGACGACGATCTGGCGCTCCGCCTCCGCGCGTTGCTCGACCAGCGTGAGGCCGACCGATCGCGCCGGCGCGAGTGAAGCACTCCCTCGCACCTCCGGCGGCACCTCCTCCGGACCGATCACCGCGTCGCCGGACGCGAT
The DNA here is from genome assembly GCA_035454665.1 of Gemmatimonadaceae bacterium. Taxonomy (GTDB): domain Bacteria; phylum Gemmatimonadota; class Gemmatimonadetes; order Gemmatimonadales; family Gemmatimonadaceae; genus DATIGO01. The sequence goes on from DATIGO010000199.1 coordinate 6,590, forward strand.
GACCATCCGCTCGACGACGTTTCTGAGCTCGCGCACGTTGTTGCGGCGCCAGTCGTAGCGCGCCAGGAGCTCGAGCGCCTCCGCGCTCATCCGGCGGCCCTTGATGCCGAACCGTGCGCAGATCGATGCGAGCAGCCGCTCGACGAGCACCGGGAGATCCGACAACCGGTCGCGCAGCGGCGGCACGCGCAGCTCGTGCACGTTGAGGCGATAGAGCAGGTCCTCGCGAAAGCGCCCGGCTGTCACCTCGCCCTCGAGATCCCGATGCGTCGCCACGAGCACACGCGCCGGCACGGGAATCGGCTTGAGCGCCCCCAGCCTGACGACGGCGCCTTCCTCGAGCACACGGAGGAGCTTGGCCTGGATCGGGAGGGGCAGCTCGCCCAGCTCGTCGAGGAAGAGCGTTCCCTTCCCCGCTCCCTCGAAGGCGCCCTTGCGCGTGGCATGCGCCCCCGTGAACGCACCGCGCTCGTGGCCGAACAGCTCGCTCTCCACGAGCTGCTCCGGCAGGGCGGCGCAGTTCACCGCCACCAGGGGCTCGCGGCTCCGCCCGCTCAGGCGGTGCAGCTCGCGCGCGACGAGCTCCTTCCCCGAGCCGCTCTCCCCGATGATCAGTACCGGGCTCGGGATCGGCGCGACACGCGCGATCGCCTCGCGGAGCTGCCGCATCGGCGCACTGCCCCCCGCGAGCGCGCTGTCCTCGCCTGCCTGCCGACGGAGCTCGGTGACCTC
>DATIGO010000200.1:0-7327 GCA_035454665.1 Gemmatimonadaceae bacterium
GGGCAACGCCGGCCCCGGCTGGAGTCCGGACGTGCCCGGTGCGTACATTGCAGATGACGTTCGGCACGCGCGGGCGCGGCCGAGCCGTTCCGTCCGGGCGCCGCGTCGTCCACGCCGTCACCGTCGTCACACCGGAGTCCAGCATGCGGAGCCGTCGCCCCCTGCCCCGAGGACGCGGGCGCCCCCTCGCCCTCCTCGTCCTGACGGCCCTCCTCCAGGCCTGCGCCCCGGAACGCCCCCTCGGCGACCGTATCGACGACGCCACCTTCTGGCGCATGGTCAGCGAGTTCTCCGAGCCCGGCGGCTACTTCCACTCGGACAACTTCGTCTCCAACGAGGCCGAGTTTCAGTACGTGATCCCCAGCCTGCGCGCCCGCGTCGGTTCCGGTGGGGCCTACGTCGGCGTCGGTCCGGACCAGAACTTCACCTACCTGGTCGCGTTCCGGCCCCACATCGCCTTCATCGTCGACATCCGGCGCCAGAACATGCTGCAGCACCTCATGTACAAGGCGCTGATCGAGCTCTCCGCGGACCGCGCCGAGTTCCTGTCGCGGCTCTTCGCACGCCCGCGGCCGCCGGGCCTCGACTCCCTGTCCACCCCCGAGGCCCTGTTCGACGGGATCACGCTGGCCGCGCCCGACACCGCGTACCATCGCCGGAATCTCGATGCGATCGGCCAGCATCTCCTGACCACCCACGGCTTCGCGCTCAGCGTGGAGGATCTGCAGGCCATCGAGTACGTCTACGGCGCGTTCTTCGCCGCCGGACCGGACCTCACCTACTCCTACGGGCAAGGTGGCTTCGCGTACGCCATCCGCGGCATGCCCACCTACGCCTACCTGCAGCTCGAGTCCGACGAAGAGGGGACCCGCCACGGCTATCTCGCCAGCGAAGCGAACTACCGCACGTTGAAGGATCTCCAGAGCCGGAATCTGATCGTGCCCCTCGTCGGCAACTTCGCCGGCGACAAGACCCTCCGCACCGTGGGACGGTACCTGAGCGAGCATGGGGAGACGGTGCGGATCCTCTACACGTCGAACGTGGAGCAGTATCTCTTCCGGCAGGGCGACGACTGGCGCCGCTTCTACGCGAACGTAGCGACCCTCCCCATCACCAGCGCCAGCACCATCATCCGCTCCGTGCCGAGCAACAACATCGTCCATCCCCGCAATCCGAACTCACGCTCGGCGCAGTTCGTCGCCCCCATCGGCGAGCTGGTCACGGCATATCGGAACCAGATGGTGCACTCGTACTACGACATCATCGACATGAGCCGCTGACGGGGCGTCACGGGGCCGTCGCCGCCACCTGACCGCCTGCCCCCGGATACCGCGCGTTCCGGGCGCTTCCCTTCGTCTTGTGCGCGGCGCATGTTGTCCCGGCACGTCGGACGTCCTGCCTCTCTTCGCCCGCTCCCTTCCCATGGCTCGCCTTCGTTTCCAGACCGCCGTCGCGGTCGCGCTCGTCGTACGCGTGGCCCTCGGCGCCGTGCCGGCGCACGCGCAGAACACCGGCTCCAATGATGCGGCGCTCGTCCGCTCACTGGCCTTCCGGTCCATCGGACCCGCCGTGATGAGCGGGCGCATCGCCGACATCGCGGTCGCGGAGAATCCCCCTTCCGTCCGCGGTGGACGCCTCGGCACGGTGATCTACCTCGCGACGGCGACCGGTGGCGTCTGGAAGTCGACCAACGCTGGCGTGACCTGGGCGCCCGTCTCCGACACCGTCCGCACCGGATCGATCGGCGCCGTGGCGGTCGCCCCCTCCAACTCGAACATCGTCTGGATGGGGAGCGGCGAAGCGCAGAACATGCGGAGCTCCTCGTGGGGAACTGGTGTCTACAAGTCCAGCGACGGCGGGCGCACCTGGTCGGGACCGATGCTCCCGAACAGCCAGCACATCGGTCGGATCGTCGTCGATCCGCGCGATCCGGACGTCGTGTACGTGGCGGCCGTGGGTCCCCTCTGGGCGCCTGGCGGGGAGCGCGGGCTGTTCAAGACCACCGACGGCGGACGCACGTGGACGAACACGAAGGAGATAAGCGCCTACACCGGTTTCACCGACATCGCGATCGACCCGCTGAATCCGGACGTGCTCTACGCGGCGTCGTACATGCGCGAGCGCCGTGCGTACAGTTTCCTTCCGGCGGGTCCGGAAAGCGCGATCTGGAAGACGACCGACGCGGGCCGTACCTGGACGAAGCTCACGAACGGGTTGCCCTCAGGGGAGCTGGGACGCATCGGCGTGAGCGTCTGCCGTTCGAGGCCGAGCACCGTGTACGCCGTGATTCACGCGGCGGGGAATACGGGCGGCGTCTTCCGCACCGACGACGCGGGAGCGACCTGGCGCCAGGTGACGCCCGCGAACAGCACCGCGTGGTTCTACGGGCAGGTGCGCTGCGATCCCACGGATGCCGAGAAGGTCTGGCGCCTGGGTCCCAGCTCGCAGGTCTCCAGCAACGGCGGCCGCACGTGGAGTGCCTTCCCGCCGGCGGGCGGCGTGCACGCCGACCATCATGCGATGTGGATCAATCCGGAATCCCCGGAGCACATTCTCTACGGCACCGACGGCGGGCTGTACATCACCTGGGATGGCGGCCGGACGTGGGACCACGCGCAGAACCTCCCGGTCTCGCAGTTCTACGCGATCTCGGTGGACGACGCGCAACCGTTCTACAACGTGTACGGCGGACTCCAGGACAATCAGTCGTGGGGCGGGCCGAGCCGCTCGCGCAACACGTTCGGCCCCACGAACGCCGACTGGTTCCGCATGGCGGGAGGCGACGGCTTCTATTCCGTGCCCGACGCATGGGACAATCAGATCGTCTATACGGAGAGCCAGAACGGGAATCTGATCCGTTACGACGCCCGAACGGGACAGACGAAGAACATCCGTCCGGTGGCGAAGCCGGGCGAACGCCATCGCTACAACTGGAGCGCCCCGATCGTCTCTTCGCGGCACACCCCCCGCACGGTGTACTTCGCGGCGAACCACGTCTTTCGGAGCACCGACCGGGGCGACAGCTGGGAGACGATCAGCGCCGATCTCACGCGCAGCATCGATCGCAACGTGCTGCCGATGCGGGGCGCGGTGCCCGACTCGACGGCGCTCGGCCGGCACGAGGGGACCGCGGAGTTCAGCAACATCACGACGCTCGACGAGTCGCCGCTGCGCGCGGGACTGCTCGCCGTGGGCACGGACGACGGCATCGTGCAGGTGACGCGCGACGGCGGCCGCAACTGGGCGAAGACGGAGCGGTTCCCCGCCGTGCCGGAGACGACCTACGTGAGCCGCGTGGCCTTCTCGCACGCCGCGGAGGGCACGCTCTTCGCCACGCTGGATGGCCACCGCAGCAACGACTTCAAGCCCTACGTCATGAAAAGCACCGACTACGGCCGCACGTGGACGTCGATCACGGGCGACCTGCCGGACGGTCACGCCGTGCACGTGATTCGCGAGCATCCGCGCCAGCCGAACCTGCTGTTCGTGGGAACCGAGTTCGGGGTGTTCTTCACGATCGACGGCGGGCGGCGCTGGACGCCGCTGGCTGCGGGGATTCCCGGCGTGCCCGTGCACGACCTCGCGATCCAGCCGCGCTTCAACGATCTCGTCGCGGGCACACACGGGCGCGGGATCTTCATCCTCGACGACCTGACGCCGCTCGAACACCTCGCGCGCGCGAAGGAAGCGCGCGTGGCGTTCCTCTTCCCCGTGCAGGACGCGCTGCTCTTCCAGCCCAACGGGAGCCGCAACTCCGGGATGGGCACGAGCGGCTTCGTGGGCCAGAACCCGCCCCCCGGCGCCAAGCTCGCTTACCTGCTCCATGAGGTACCGGGCGGCGCACGTGTGACGCTGGAGGTCCTCGACGCCTCCGGGACAGTGGTGCGCGAGCTTCCCGTGGCGCGCGCGGCCGGGCTGTATCGCCCCGTGTGGGACATGCGTGTGGGGCCGCCGCTCACCGGGCCGGTCGACACGACGGCCGGTCGTGCGGGTGGCCAGGGTGCGGGTCGCGGCGGGCGCGGGGGCGGGGGCGGGGGCGGGCGCGGAGGTGGCACGGGAGAGATCACTTTCCCCGCACTCCCGGGCTCGTATCGCGCGCGCCTGACGATTCGTCCGGCGAGCGGCGCGCCCACGGTGCTCGAGCAGCGCTTCGCGCTGCGCAAGGACCCCATGGTCATCCTGGCCGATGCCGAGTTGCGGCAGTTGCACGAATTCCGGCTGGGCGTGGCGCGGCTCACACGCGAGTTGCGGCAGCAGCAGGCCCAGCTCGACTCGGTGCGCGATCAGCTGGCGCCGATGCGTCAGGCGGCGGACTCGGCGTCGGACCGCGTGCCGCAGGCGACGAAGGACGAGCTCGCGGCGATCGAGCGCGAGCTCGCCGAGATCGCCGCGCAGCTCGGTGCCGCACCGGGCGGTCGTGGCGGGGGCGGTGGCCGCGGCGGTGATGTCGGAGCGGCCGGGCGCGGCGGACGCGGCGGTGCCGCGGGGCGCGCGGGCGGCGCCGGGCGTGGTGGTGGTGCCGACGATGACGAGGATCAGAACGCACCCCCACCGCCGCCACCCACGCAGACGGTGCAACAGCGCCTGGCCACGACGAACGAGATGCTGAACGGCCAATACAATCCCAGCCCGGCGCAGCGCCGTGTCGTGCAGGAGCTGCCCGCCGAGCTGCGACGGACGGGTGAACGCGTGAGTCGGCTGCGCGCGGACCGGCTGCCGGCGGCGCTCAGGTCGCTGCAGGCTGCGGGCGTGACCGTTCGGCCCGGATCCGGGGGAGGCTGAGGCGTATCTCCGGCACGTGGCGCGCGCCTCCGGCACGGCGCACCGGCGCTGAGCGATACGGGAGCGGCCGGCGGGCTCCTTCGTCCGGTGCGCAGGTATCATCAGGACGACCCGCGCGGCCGACGCTGCCTAACGAGCCGCGACCCCCTGGATGCCCGAGGAGACCGGCATGAGCAAGCTGTTGCGCGGCCTGGCGGCCGGGTATGGTGCGAAGAAGCTCGGCGGTGGCTGCTTCAGCACCGTTCTGATCTTTCTCCTGCTGTGGTGGCTGCTGGGTTACTGCGACGTGATGCAGTAGCCCCCGGCGGACCTGGCTGAACAGGCGTCGCTGAACAGGCGTCAGGGAGGCCGCGGCAACGTGCTCCGGTCGATGCGGATGCCCGACTGCTCCACCATGCAGACGTAGAGCGCGAGCGGCGGCAGTCCGGCCGCGGCACGCCGCTGCTCCAAGCCGCCAGGATCGTCGACCGGTGCAAAGCGGAAGACACCGTCCGAGCCCGCCGTGAACTGGGAGCCGAAGCGCTGCGGTCGACCCTGCCCGACGAGGACCCGGTCCTCGAGCAGAGCGAGCGCCTCGGGTGAGATGCTCGCAGGAGGGAGCGCCTGCGCCAGCGCGAAGACTCGCGGCTGCAGCGTGGCGCTGTGCTGCGCGATGCGCATGGCCGCGTCGGCGCCGCGCGAACCGACCATCGCCCGCGTGGGCAGGCCGAACCGGTCGAGGATTCGTGAGAGGCTGTCAGACAGGATCGAGTCCTGCCGCAGGAGCTCGCGAGTGAACGCGGTGTCGCCCACGCGCGTCCCGTAGTCCGCGCGGACGGCCTGATCGCGCTGCCCCAGACGCAGGAGCACCTGCCGCAGGGAGTCGTTGGTCCACGCGTCCCCCGTTTCGTCCTGCCACGCCCGCAGCACGCGGGCCCACGCGGCGGTGGAATCGACGTCCGGACACGAGGACTGCGCCCGTGCTCCCGCCGGGAGGCACGCGAACGCCATGGCCAGCAGCAGCCGCGCACGGCGTCGCGCGGATCTGTGCGACGCGGCAGGCTCGGGAGCGGGAGCGAACGACACGAGCTCGAGTCTGGGACGCCCGGGCCGCCCGTGCCAGGACGGCCCGCGGGCCGCTCCGACCCAACGGTGCGCCGGCGCGGCACGCGGCGCCTGACGGGACCACCCGGCGGACGGGCGGCCCGCCAGGCCGTGACGGGGACCGCTCCAGGCCGGCGACGGAGGCCGGGGCACGGCACGTGCAGCCCCGCGATCACCCGTTCGATCCGTTGAATCCAGGAGGTATGTCATGGACGAAGGACGCGAATTCCTGCGCTCGCAGGTGAATAATGCCATCATGCAGCACCGGGCACTGCTCGAGAACCTGCAGCAGCACGCGCGGCAGGCCGAGGACCGGCGGTTCGCCGACCTGTGCCAGCGCCACGTGCCGCTGATGCAGCAGCACCAGCTTACGCTGGAGCAATATGGCGAGTCCATCGGCGCCGAGGGAGAGAAGGGGCTGAAGAAGGCCCTGGGAGCGGCGTTAGGCATGGCGCGCGACGCGGCCGACGCGATGCGCGAGACCGACTTCCTGCGCCTCGTGGGCGACGTCGTCATGATCCGCCAGGCCCAGGACACGTTTGCCACGTTCGCGGCGGCCGGGCGGCAGATCGGCGAGACGCGCCTCGCCGAGATCGGCCAGATGGGCGAGCGCGAACACGACGCGATGCAGCGCGAGTTCAACCACCTGGTGCAGGCGATGTTCGTCGAGCACTACCATGGCGCGGCCGTCTCCGCCGGGGGCTCTCACCGCGGCCGGTAGGACCGGGCGGCGCGTCGACCGCAGCGGCCCTTTCCCAACGGCCGGTCACTCCGCCCACCCGTGGGGACGCACCTATCGTCCCACCCCTCTGGCCCCGACGGTTCACACCTTCTAGGCTCAGGGGAGACGCCACCGGCGTCCCCGCCGGCACGTGCCGGCGGGGACGCGCGGGGCACCGACCCGCGCCGCGGCATGTACGCCACCTGCACCTTCTGCTACGCCTCCCTGGGCCGTAACGAGGGGTTGGAGACGTTCGCGGTGTCGCGGCGGGTCGCGTTCGATCCCGCGAAGGGGTGCCTCTGGGCCGTCTGCCCGCAGTGCGCCCGCTGGAACCTGGCGCCGCTCGAGGAGCGCTGGGAGGCCGTGGAAGAGTGCGAGCGGCGCTTCCGCGCCACCGCGCTCCGCTACTCGTCAGGCAACATCGGCCTGGCCTGGCTCCGCGAGGATCTCGAGCTGATTCGCATCGGCCCGGCGCTCCGCCCCGAGGTCGCCGCCTGGCGCTACGGCCGGATCCTCACCCGCAAGCGGCCCATGGCCACGCGCACCCTGGAGCGCGCGGCGTCGGCGCTGATCGGCGCGGTGCGCGCGGTGGCCGCCCCCCGCAAGGCCGCGCTGCGCGATCCCCGCGCCGCCCTCGCGCAGGTGCTGCTCAGCGTGTACGGCAACCGGGTCCTCGACCTGGTACATCTGCCGTCCACCCCGGTCACCGGCGATGCGCTCGATGCCGCGGTCCCGGTCGCC
>DATIGO010000201.1:0-13315 GCA_035454665.1 Gemmatimonadaceae bacterium
GTTAAGCCGACTCGGCCGGGAATGGGGGAACGGCCCGTCGCGACTGCTGCCAGGGGGTAACGTTGTTATCGCTCGGCGCGCTGGAGCGCGGTGAGGCGGTCCCGCGCCTGCCTGACGAGTGGCTGGAGCTCCGGGTCGGCATCCTTCCACAGCTCGACGAATCGGGCGTAGTGCGACATGGCTTTGGCGCGGTCGCCCCTGGCCTCGTACAGCTCGCCGAGGCGCTTGTGGGCGCCGGCGCGGACCATTCCACCCATCGACAGCCAGCCGATCGGCTCCGTTGGACCCGCGAGGAAGCGCTCGAAGTTCGCGATGACGGAATCCGCATTCCCCGCCAGATCGTGCACGCGGGCGAGGTCCGCGAACACGCAGACGCTGCAGCCTCCCTCGTCTCCGGCCCGGTATTGCGCAAGCGCCTCGTCGTAGCGGCCCTCCGCCAGGGCGACATGGCCGGCCAGCATGCGCCGGCGGCGACCGTCATCCAGCGCGGGTTCCTGCTCGTGACGCCGGTCGAACGCCGCCACCGCCTCGCGGGCCTGGGTCGCCTGGCCCAGGAGCGAATAGAGCCAGACGAGGCGATCGTGCGGGCGGGCAGCGGGAGGGAGACTCTCGAGCGGATGCGTCGCCAGCGCACGCTGCAGGTGCGCGCGGGCCCGGTCCTTGTCTCCGCGGAACCAGATCTCGAAGTCGGCCGAGTCGAGCATCGTGTGCAGTGCCGCATCGGCGTTGCCGAGCCGGAGGGCGGCATCGTTCCCGCTCGCGAACCACCGCAGGGCGTCGCCGAGCTTTCCCCTCGTCTGGGCGAGCACTCCGAGATACCAGTCCGTGTTTTGCGTTACGACCGGCTCGCTGACGCGCGCGCGCCTGAGGCTGTCCGTGATCGTGGCCGCGCGCTCGAGATCTCCCTCGACGCCGGCGAGGAACGCGGCTCCCAGGGCGGCATTCGGATTCCGCGGCAGGGCCGCTGCGAAGGCGTCGACCGTTCGTTTCGCCTCGTCGAGCTTCCCCTGCGCGATCTCGCTCCAGAGCGCGTTGTTGTAGAAGACCGAGGCCGACTGCTGTCCAATGGCGCGCTCGGCGAGCTCCTCCGCCCTGGGATACTGACGCCGATAGCGGTACTGCACGGCGAGGTTGTTCAGTGCGGCCACATTGAGCGGATCGATCTCGAGCAGCGATTCGTACGCGGAGACGATGCGATTGCGATCGGGCGTCGGTCCCCACTGGAAGTAGCCCGCGATGGTCAGGTAGCGTTCCGACTCGCTGAGCCGCTCCCGGTGATCGTAGGCCTTCTGAATGGCCAGCTGCACCTGGTCGCGCGGGAAGAAGCGATTGCTGCGCTCGACCGCGAGCTTGCGCCAGGCCATCGCGAAGGTGGAGTCCAGCCCGATGGATTCCTGCAGCAGGGCATGCCCGCGCTCCCAGTCGCCGTCCTCCTCGAGCGCGCGGACCGCCGCCACGTACTTCTGGAGCGCGGCGAGCGAAGGCGTGGTGACGCGCTCCAGCGAGCGGGCGTTCTGGATTGCCCGGAGCGACTCACCCGTGCGTTCGCGCAGCTTCTTCGACAGCCGGCTGATGGCGGGGATGATCTGCGAGGAGTCGTCGGCAGTCTCGCTGACCGTGGCCAGCGGCTCGCCGGACTGCGTGGCGATCAGCCGCGCCGACAGCGTATACCGGCCACCCAGCGTGAGGATGCTCGCGTCGATGACGGCCTTGATGCCTTCGCGCGTGGCGATCTCGCGCGCGAGATTGAAGTCGAGGCGGGTGTTGGCCGGCCGTTGCATGCGCTGCAGCGCCTCGCGCACGCTGCTGGCCGGCATCACGTTGAGGTTCTCCGACTGCGCGAGGTCGGTGCGGAAGGCTTCGGTCACCGTGGCGGCGAGCAGCGTGTCGGTGGCCGGTCCCTGGAACTCCGTGAGGATCACGCGCTCCCGCTCGCCCAGCTTCCCGGCGGCCATGAGTGACCCGGCGGGGCCGATGCCCATCGAGCGCAGCAGCATCCAGGCGCCGATGAGCGCGATGAAGGTCCCGACGGCGATCACCCCGCCCATCGCCGTGCGGCGCCAGCTCACCATCGGCGCGGCCTTGAGGGCGATGGTCGCCATCGTCCCCTGCGGCGACGGGCTCCCGCCGGGTGTGAGCGACGGGGTCACGGTGTACGCGCGGCGTGCGGCGCGCTGCACGTAGGCGGTGAACAGGATGACCGGGAGGCCGAGCGCCATGACGAGGAGCGCCCCGGGGAAGACCCAGTCCGGGAGGCCGATGCCGACGATGGCCGCGCGCGCCAGGACGGCTACCGTCACGAAGGCCGCGGCGTAGAGCGCGAGCGCGCGCTTGAGCATGCCGCGGCCGCCCAGCAGGACCTGCGGCATCGCGGGCTCCGGGCCGGAGCTCGTGACCGTCTCGAGCACGCGCGCGAGATCGGCCGCGCTCTGGGGCCGGTGATCCGGCTCCTTCTCCAGGCAACGCATGACCAGCTCGGCCAGCGCGGGGGGCGTGTCGGGGCGCAGCTCGCCGATCGGCTGCGGCCGCTCGCCCATGTGCGCCGCCATGAGCTTGTGCGGCGAGCGGCCGTGGAACGGCGGCCGCCCGGCCAGCAGCTCGTACGCCATGCAGCCGAAGGCGTACAGATCGGCGCGGTGGTTGGTGGAGGGATCGCCCGCCGACTGCTCGGGCGCCATGTAGGCCGGGGTGCCTAACGAAGTACCCAGTGCGGTCAGGGTGGGGGCGGCGGGACCCTCGAGTCGCGAGGCGCTGAGCGCCTTCGCGATCCCGAAGTCCGTCACCACCGCGCTGCCCCCCGTGAGGAGCACGTTGTCGGGCTTGATGTCGCGGTGCACCACGCCGTGCTCGTGCGCGTACGCGAGCGCGCGAGCCACCTCGCGCAGCACGCCCACGGTCTCGGTGATCGAAAGCGGTCCCTGCCCGAGGCGCGCCCGCAGGCTCGACCCTTCCACGAACGGCATCGTATAGAAGGGGAGGCCCTGCGTCTCGCCTGCCGAGAGCACCGGCACGATGTGCGGGTGCTGCAGCCGCGCCGCGACCTGAATCTCGCGGTTGAACCGCTCCACGCTGACCCCCGCCGCGAGCTCCGGCGGGAGCACCTTCACCACCACCTTGCGTCCGAGTGCCGTCTCGTCGGCAACGAAGACGCGCGACATCCCGCCGCCGCCGAGTTCACGGTCGAGCGTGTAGGCCGTTCCGAGCGTGGATTGGAGGCGCTCGCGGAGTTCGGACAAGGAGTGGGGGGTGGGGGGTGAGGGAATGTAGAACCGGGCTACAGTCCGGGCCAGAACGGACCTCGCCTCCCGCTCGCTCCCGGCTATCGAGTCCCGGGAGGCTGTGGCGGACGGGGGAGTGCCGGGGCCTTGCTGATGGCCAGCTTCAGGTCCGCTTCGGCCAGGGCGCGCACAACGAGCCGTTCGACCGTCGCGTGCACCGCCGTCGCTTCTGCGCGGTGGATCGTCCCCGACAGCTCGATCCCGTCGGTCAGCGGCTTGTTGATCCCTTCCTGGGCCATCGTGCGGAGGCGGTCGATCAGATCGGCCTCGGAAAAGCGCGCTCGCGCCCGGAGAAAGTCCCGGATGTCATTCCCCTTCAGCCACTCGAGTCCGCGCACGAGCAGGTTCGCGCTCCCCACGTCGACCTCGAGATCGGGGACGTGCAGCTCGCGGTGCTCCCGATCGAGGCTGGGTGTCCCGGAGAAGTAGAGCCGCCCGCGGACGGCACCGCCCAGCGTGATGCCCAGCGCCACCCGGCCGCCGCCGATCCCGAAGATCTCCACGTCGTCGATCGTGAGGCGCCGGCCGGACTGTTCCACGCTCCGCCCCACGAGCGCCACCCGGAGCAGGTCGCTCCCCACCGGCCAGGCCATCGTCCCCTCGAGCCGCACGCGCGCGCCCCGTCCGACGCGGCCTCCCAGCTCGAGCCGCGGAATGGGGGTGAAGAGCTCGAACTCGTTAGGGTAGGGCCCCGTCACCACGCGGGGCACCGCCGTCAGGCGGAGCGGTGCGATGACCGTGTCGCCGGACACGCGCACGTTTCCGAGCTGCGCGCCCAGCGGCGCGATGAGCATGTACACGCTGTCGCGGAACCGGATCGGACGCTGCAGCGTCCGCCAGATCTGCTCGAACCGCGCGCGCGAATCCCACCGCGCCACCCCGCTGTCGATGCTCGCGAGCCCGCGCTCGAGGAGACCGCGTGTGGCCCCGAGCACCCGGTCGGTCACGTCGATGCGGAGCGGCGTGACGCGGCATCGGTCGCGGCCACTGTCACTGAACGCCTGCAGCCGCCCGATCCGCGTGCGGGTGCGCACCTGCCACTGCGGCGTGATGCGACCGGTCGACACGAGCGTGGCGACGACCCGGGGCCGTGGCACCCCGCCCGTTCCGCACGCCGCGCTGATCTCAGGGCCGATGAACGGCCGATACCACCCTCGGGCCTCGTACTCTATGGTTGTGGAGAGCGTCAGGGTGAGCCCTTCCATTCGTACCCGGAACGGCGTTCGGCTCACCGCGAAGGCGAAATGGGCGCGCTGGTTGTTCCCCGCCTGGTGGCGTGTCTCGATGTCTCCGTAGCGCAACGGGATCGCGGCCTCGAGTGAGTCGAGCGCGGCGGAGAGATCGTAGGTGACGGGGGCTTCCACGACCGACGGCGGCGGCGCCGGCAGCGTGTCGGTGAGCTCGGCGACCACGGCCGGCCGCGGCGCGTCGAGCCGAAGCGGCCGCGTCACCGTGCGCGCGACATACAGGACGGCGAGCGCGACGGCCAGCGCGCCGCCCAGGATGGTGATCCGTGTCCGACGGGTCACGAACTGACCAATCCGCGGTGGGGAAGAGGGAGAGCGGCCCGTAACTCCGTGTCCAACGGTAGCATGGCGCATGGGGTCAGCGACAGACACGGCACCCCCCCTCGTCCGGGGCCTCTCGGGGAGAGCCCACTCGTCCGCCGTGCCCGGCAGGGCCATCGGCGGTAGATTCCCCCGCCCATGCCCATCTGCCGCAAGGAGACGCCCGAGATGGATCTGCTCGTCATTCGCCACGCCATCGCAATGGATCGCGACGAGTTCGCCGAAACGGGGCAGCCCGATTCGGAGCGTCCGCTCACGGACTTCGGGAGGCGGCGGATGCGCAAGAACGTCCGCGGGCTGCGGCGGGTGGCCGCGACGCCGGAGGTGATCGGCACGAGCCCTTACGCGCGGGCCGCCGAAACGGCGCGAATGGTGGCCGAGGGATTCGGGATCGAGGCCGTCGAGACGCTGGACGTCCTCACCCCGGATCATCATCCGGGTGACCTGTTGCCATGGCTCAGCCAGCAGTCGCGCGACGCGACAGTGGCGATCGTGGGGCATGAGCCGCACCTCGGCATCCTGATCACCTGGCTGGTCGGCGGGATCGCGTCGCCCAATGCGGAGCTCAAGAAGGGCGGCGCCTGCCTGCTGCACCTGGGGGACCGGCTGGAGGCCGGCACAGCGATGATGCGGTGGCTTCTCACGCCGGCGCACATGCGCGCGATCGGCGACTGACCGTCACATGGCGACGGTCGACGGCGCGTTGCTCGATGAGTCGGTTGCCCGCGGCGTGCGGGTGGTGGCGCTCGGCCTGATGGCCGATCTCGAGGCGGAGCGGGAGCGCCTGGTGTCGCCGGACCGACATGCGGAATCACTGCACGACTTCCGCGTGGCGCTGCGTCGGCTGCGGAGCTGGCTGCGGGCGTGGCGACCCGAGCTGGCCGGGAGCGTGCCGCGCAGCGCACGTCGTCGGCTCAGGCGGATCGGCCGGGAGTCGAACGTGGCGCGCGATGCCGAGGTGCTGGTGGGGTGGCTGGATGCGTCCGAGGAGGTGCTGTCTCCCCCGGGGCGTCGTGCGGCCCGCTGGCTCCGGGAGCGCTTTGCGCGGCAGCGTCGTGAGGCGGAGTCGTCGTTCGAGGCCGTGATGGCGCGCGATTACTCGCGGGCGCGTGAGCGGCTCACGGAGCGACTGCACATGTATCGCGCGGTGGTGCACATCGAGCGCGGGCTGCGGGAGCCGACGCTGGCCGCGGTGGCGGCCACGCGCATCCATGAACACGTCGACGCGCTGCGGGAGGGACTCTCGGCGATCCGGGGTGCGGACGACGAGGAGGTGGTGCACCGGGCACGCATCGCCGGGAAGCGGTTGCGCTACCTTTTGGAGCCCCTCGCGGCGCAGCTTCCCGGCGGGCCGGTCCTGGTGGAGCGGCTCAAGGGGCTGCAGGACGCGTTAGGCGACATGCACGACGCGCATGTCTGGCTCGCGATGATGGCCGACGTGGCGCGCGAGCGTTCCGGGCGCGGGCGTTCCGGGCGCGGGCGTCCCGGGCACGGGCGGGCGGTCCGGGGCGCGCTGTCGGGCCGGCGCGGTCACGCCGCGTCGCCCTCGGCCGTACCCTCGCGGGCCGGGCTCGCAAGCCTCGCCTCGCTGGCGGGCGAGCGCGTGGAGGTGGCCTACCGTCGCCTGCGGCGGGACTGGGGCCCGCGCCGGCGGGCGGGGTTCTTCCACGATCTCGAGGGCGCCGCCGCGGCACTCGAGGCGCGTGGAGGGGGGGCCGGGGCGGGCATCGAGATCGAACGCAAGTACCTGCTGGCCGGTCTTCCGGAACGGATGCCGGCGGCGACCGTCACGACGCTGACGCAGGGGTACGTTCCCGGCGAGCGGCTGGTGGAGCGCCTGCGCACCGTGGAGCGGGACGGCGCGCGGCGGTACTACCGCACCGTGAAGGTGGGGACGGGACTGGTGCGGACGGAGCTGGAGGAGGAAACGACGCGCGCGGTCTTCGAGGCCATGTGGCCGCTGACGGCGGGGCACCGCCTGACGAAGCGGCGCCATGCGGTGTCCGATGGCGAGGGCGGCGCAGGCGCGCTGGTGTGGGAGATCGACGAGTTCACCGACCGGCCGCTCGTGCTGGCGGAGGTGGAGCTGCCGGATGAGGGAACCGAGGTGCAGCTTCCCGCGTGGCTCGCGCCCGTGGTGGAGCGGGAGGTCACGAGTGATCCGGCCTACTTGAACTTCAACCTGGCGCGTTAGGCGCCGGCGAGCGCATCGCGCATGCACGTGTTCGTGGTCACGAACGACTTCCCGCCGCGCATCGGCGGGATCAACTACTACGTGGACCAGCTCATGCGCCGCTTTCCGCCGGGCAGCGTGACGGTCTTCGCCTCGCGCTACCACGGGTGGGAGGCGTTCGACGCGGCGTATCCGCACGAGGTGATCCGGCTGGAGACGGAGATGATGCTGCCGACGCCCGGCGTGCGGCGCCGGCTGCACGCGGAGCTGCGGCAGCGGAAGCCCGACGTGGTGCTGTTCGGCGCCACCTGGCCGCTGGGGCACATGGGCCCCGCGATCAAGCGGAAGCTGGGGATCTCCTACGCGGGTTTCACGCACGGCCTCGAGCTCACGGGGGCGCTGGTGCCGGGGCTGCTGCGTCCCATCGGGCGTCATGCGTCCCTCCTCACCTCCGCGTCGGACTGGGCACGCCGCAAGCTCGAAGGGGCGTTCGGGCGGAACATGCCGATGCTCCCGTCGGGGATCGACACCACGCTCTTTCACCCGGGGATCTCCGATGCCATCGTGCGCGAGCGGCACGCGTTAGGCGATGCGCCGGTGATCTGCTGCGTGTCGCGGCTCGTGGCGCGGAAGGGGCAGGACATGCTGATCCGCGCGCTGCCGGCCGTGGCGCGGCGCGTGCCGGCGGTGCGCCTCCTGATCGTGGGAGTCGGCCCCTACGAGCAGGCGCTGCGCGCCCTGGCGAAAAGGGTGGGCGTGACCGATCGCGTGGTCTTCACCGGCGCGGCGCCGTACGAGGAGCTCGCGGCGCACTTCCGTGCCGGCAACGTCTTCGCCATGCCGTGCCGGTCGCGCTGGTTCGGCTTCGACATCGAGGCGCTGGGAGCCGTGTTCCTCCAGGGAGCCGCCGTGGGGCGTCCCGTCATAGCCGGCGATTCGGGCGGCGCGCCGGAAGCGGTGAAGCACGGGGAGACGGGCCTCGTCGTCGATCCGACGCGCCCCGAGCCGATCGCCGAGGCGCTGACCGGGCTCCTCGAGGATCCCGCGCGCGCCGAGCGGATGGGGCGCGCCGGCGCGGAGTGGATGCACCGGGAGTGGACCTGGGAGAGCATGACGGAGCGGCTGCGGGCCTTGCTCGAGCAAAGCCGGTAACCGTCGGCCGCGCGCTCACATGACGAGCTTTGCGCAGGAGCCGGGGCGGTTCATCAGCCGCCGACGGCCCGTGCGGCGGCACGCCGGCGAACCGGGAGACGCACGAGCTGCGCGTAGATCCGCTCCAGCAGAGCGGTCACGCGAGGCCAGCCGAAATCGTCGGTGCGTCGGATGCCGTTGTCGCGCAAGGACCCCGCGAGCGCCGAGTCTCCCAGTACCCGTTCCACGGCGCCGGCCAGCGCCGCGGGATCGTCCGGCGGCACGAGCAGCGCTTCGCGCCCGTCCCGCGCCACGTCCCGGTACCCGGGAATGTCGCTCGCCACCACCGGCGCCCCGGCCGCCATTGCCTCCGCCAGCACGATGCCAAAGCTCTCCCCGTGCGTGGCGGGACTCATGAAGACGTCGGCGGCGCGGAAGTAGCCAGGGAGCCGCTCGTCAGGCACCCGGCCCAGCATCGTCACGCGATCCCGCACCGCCGGCGGCAGGTCGTCCACCGCGTCCCGATCCCCGCCGTCCCCCACCACCAGCAGCCGCAGGTCCGGGTACCGCTCGGCGAGCCGGGCGAACGCGGCCACCGCCACCGGAAAGCCCTTCCGCGGCTCGAGCCGTCCCACGAAGAGGAGATGCCGCCCCGGCGGCAGCGACGCCGGCGACGCGGTCGCGAAGCGCTCCACGTCGATCCCGTTAGGCACGATCGTGAACTCGGCCTCGCCCATCCGCAGCGAAACGCTCTCCCGCGCCGCCTCCGACACCGCCACGCGCCAGTCGATCCGCTCCCAGACCGGGCGTACGAACGGCACCCCCACGCGCAGCAGCATCGAGTGCGCCGTCTCGGTCGGCACGTTCGCGTGGAACGTCGCCACCACCGGCGCGTTCGCGTTGAGCACCGCGAACATCGCCGTGCTCGGCGCGAGCGGCTCGTGCGCATGGATCACGTCGGGCCGGATCTCGCGCAACGCGCGCTCCACGGCCCACGACGACTGCGGACTGAAGCAGATCCGCGCCACCGAGCCGTTCCCCCGCACCGGCACCGCGCGCCCCACGATGCGCACCCGGCCGCGCTGCAGCGGCCGGCGACCCGGTGCCAGGACGTGGACCTCGTGCCCGCGCGACTCCAGATACGCCGCCAGCTGCCGCACGTGCACCTGCACGCCACCCGGCACATCCCAGCTGTAGGGCGAGACCTGAACGATTCGCATGCCGTGTGGATGACGGATCAGCATCCCCGCCGCATCGCCCCGGCGGGCGCGAGCGCGGTCGCCGACTTCCCTACGGAGCGCGCGTGGCCGAGTTCCGCGTGGCGGCACGTTCGTCGCGCAGAACGGCCAGCTCCCCCCCGACTGCGGCCGCCGTAATCAACACGCCAAAGACGAAAAGAGCCAGCCGGTACGACTCCTCCGCGCCCAGCGCCTCGAGCAGCGGCACCCCCGCGCCGACCGCGAGCGCCGCCCCCATAAACGCCGCTCCCAGAACGAGATCGCGCGTGGAAAAGATGAGCGCCCGTGCGTCCGGTGGCGCGACCTCGTGCACCAGCGTGTCCTGCGAGATCATCACCGGCCCGAGCACCATCCCGCCCAGAAACGCGATCGGCGCGAACATCTGGTAGCTGAAGTAGAACGCGCCCACGATCATGAAGGCGCCCATCAGGAAGCAGCCGAAGAGCACGATGTGGCGCTTGTTCCACGCCTTCCCGATCGTCCCCACACCCAGCGAGCCAACGATCATCCCCGCGGCCAGCAGGCCGCCCAGGTAACCCACGCTGCGCGTCCCCAGTCCCATCACCGTCTGCACCGAGGCGGTGAGGATCACGAAGATCGACGCCGCGAGCACGCCCAGCAGCACGACCGTGAAGAAGACGAAGCGCAGGTCATGGTTGCGGCGGATCAGACCCAGCGTCGCGCGTATGTCGCTCGCCAGGTGCTTCATCTCCCCCTTCACCACGGCCGCCGCCTCCGCGCTGTCGAAATGCAGGTCGTCCGACCGGCCCGCGCGCGGCCGGTATCCCCGGCCGATCAGGAGGAGCGTCGCCACCGAGAGCCCGTACGAAAGCGCGTCGATGTAGAAGCCCGCCTCGTATCCCTGCCACCCCAGGCGCTCCCAGATCGTCCAGCTGATGATCACACCGCCGCCGACCACCCCCGCGATCGTCGCGAAGCGCCCGATCGACGTGAGCGCCGCGTTGGCCGACAAGAGCTGCCCGTGCGACACCAGGTCGGGGATGAGCGCCATCTTCGCCGAATTGAAGAAGAGGCCCAGCAGCGCCACCAGAAAAGCGATCACGTAGACCGGCCAGATGAATCCGATCTCGCGGTACAGGAGCGGGATGAACGCCACCAGGATCGCGCGAAGCAGATCGGTGACGATCATCGTGGTGCGCTTGTTCCAGCGGTCCACGAGCGCGCCCACGATGGGACCGAAAAGCACCACCGGGAGCGTGATCGCGGAGACGAGCTTGGCCAGCTCGATGCCGCTGGTGCTCGCCTCGGCCGCCGTGCCGATCAGGGCGATGAGCGCCATGTGATGCAGGCGATCGCCGAGCTGCGACCCCGTCTGTCCCACGACCAGCAGCGAGAAGTTCGGACGGCCGAGCACCGCGCCGAGGCCCGTGCCACGAGGCGCGCCGGGCGCGCCCCCGCCCGCGTCAGGCTCCGGTGCGGCCATGATTCACCCACTGCGGCTGGAAGACGTACCACTGATCCGGGAACCGCTGCACGGACGCGGCGAGGCGCTCGGCAATGCGTCTCGTCAGGCGGAGACGTTCCTCGTCGCCGCGTCCGTCGGGCAGGAGCGGAGGATAGAAGGACATCAGGTAACGGGGGCGGCGCGCCGGGTTGGTCACGATGTGCCCGACGACGATCGGCGTTCCGCGCATCATCGCGAACGTGGCCGGACCGGTCGGCACGGGACGTACCCCGGCGCCGAACGGCACCTCCACGCCGCCGCGCGCGTCGCCGATCACACGGTCGGCGACGAGCAGCACGATTCCGCCGTCGTCGAGCAGGCGATACACCGTACGAAGTCCCGCCTTCATCGAGACGAGCTGCATGCCCGTCGCGCTGCGGTACTGCGCCAGCGCCGCCATCGCCTCGGGCGAGAGATCCTCGACCATGGCATGTACGCGGTACCCGTTCGCGGCCATCCAGGCTCCGCCGAGCTCATACGGCCCGAGATGCCCGGTGACGATGATGAGGCCGCGTCCGAGGGCGATCGCCTCGCGCACGCCCTCCAGTCCCTCGACCTGGACCAGGCCGAGGAGCTCCGCGCGCGACATGCTGGGCAGCCGGAAGAGGTGAATCGCGGCGTCGATGAGATTGCGGAAGGTGCGCCGCGCCAGCCGCCGCCGGCGCGCCGGCGGGAGATCGGGTGCCAGGTGCGCGAGGTTCTCGAGCAGGGTGCGGCGACGGCCGGTCAGAACCGCCCACGCGAGTGTGCCGGCCACCCACCCCACCGAGCGCGCGGCGGGCATCGGCACCGCCTTCAGCAGCCGGACGGCGCCGCGGACGACCGTGGGAGAAGGGATCAAGAGCGGCGGATGGGATCGGGACGGTGGAGCGACGGGGGAAAGTAACCCGGCGCATGGTTGGTCGAGAGTGCACCGCGCCGTTCCACCTCATCGACTACGGGACCGGAATGCGTCAGATTCACCCCATCCTTCGGCGAGGTCAGGCCATGGGGCTCGAAGCCGCATGCTCGTTGCGCGTGAATGGAAAGCAGACCGACGGCCGGGCGCTGCTCGAGAGCGATCACCTGCTCTTTCGCGGAGAGGGGACGCGGCTCAGGATCCCCTTCGGGGAGATCCGGGCGCTGGCCGCGCGTGACGGGACGCTGCGAGTCACGCATAGCGCGGGCGAAGCGAGCTTCGAGATCGGCCCGGCGGCCGTGAAGTGGGCGGACCGGATCCGGAATCCGCGCACGCTCCTCGACAAGCTCGGGGTGAAGCCGGGGATGCGCGTGGCGGTGATCGGGGTGGACGATGCGTCGTTCCTGGAGCAGCTCGCCGCGCGCACGAGCGACGTCACCGAGGGACGCCCCAGGGCGGGGACCGACGTGATCGTCTTTGGCGCCGAGTCGATCACAGCGCTGGCGCGGCTCGCGCGGCTGCGCGCCGCACTCAGGCCGAACGGCGCGATCTGGGTCGTCCATCGCAAGGGCCGCGACGCCTCGCTGCGCGATGTCGACGTCTTCACCGCCGCCCGGCGCGCGGGGCTGGTCGACAACAAGGTCGCCGCGTTCTCGGCCACGCACACGGCCGAGCGGCTGGTGATTCCGGTCGCGAAGCGTTAGGCGCCGGGCTGGCCGGACGCCGGCGGGTCACCGCGCGACCACCCCCCGGCGCGTGGCGGGTTACGGCGCGCCAGCCGCGATCGTGGACGCCCCGGCGGTGGCGGCGCCGCAGACGATCGCACCGCTCTCCTGGCTCCCCGCGTCCTTGCCGGTCGCCGTGGAGCACTGCATGCCGGCGTAACTCGCGTGCGTCGCGATCGCGCGGTATCCGCTGACGAGATCGAGGCTCGACAGCGCGATGTTCACGTCGCTGGTCTTCCGGAACTCCAGCGCCGTCGTATCGGTCGAGTAGCGGAGGTTCTCGGCCCAGTAGGCCTCCTGGGCGATGCGCAGATTGCCGAGGTCGGTCCGCATCGTGGCCACATAGGCGCGCTCCTTGTAGAGGCGATAACGCGGGACTGCCATACCCGCGATCAGGCCCAGCAGGACCATCGCGACGAGTAGTTCGGCGAAGGTGAATCCATTGCGTCGAGTCATTGCGTCTGGCCCTCGTGGGACGACAGGGTGTGCGCCAGGTACTGCGTCACCGGTGACCAGAGGCACAACGGGTGCCACTTGGCATGCTCGCGTAATACCAAGTGGCGTAACGAGTTGGGTGGCTTGGTCGCGGTTTGGGCAGTGAGGTCGTCGCGGCGATGACGCAACAGGTAGAGTGACGAAAAGGGAACTATGAGTGACAGCTAACGGCGGCGCATCAGCCTCCCTCGCGAAGACCCTCAGGGGTTCCGGAGTGCCTCCAGCCGCCGAGCGGTTTCCTCAGCTCCCAGCCATCTGCCGTTCACCATCACGCCGGCCACGCGTGACACATTTCCGATGTCGGTGAGTGGGTTGGCGTCGAGCAGGACGAGATCGGCGCGCTT
>DATIGO010000202.1:0-25359 GCA_035454665.1 Gemmatimonadaceae bacterium
GGACGTACCAGGGGGTGGTGGGCACTCCCGACGTGCCCTCCACGGTGCGACTCGAGGTGCGATCCGAAGGCGGCCACTACACGTTTGTCGAGGTGGTTACCGACCAGATCGGCGAGAGCCGCATTGACCGGAACGTCAAGCGGTACTTCGTGCAACTGCATCGCCGCACCGATCCGGCCCACCGGCTCGAAGCGGCATATTGAGTGCCGATGGGGGACGGCGGGGAGGCGCCCGGTTCGGAGCTCGGCGACGCGGAGCTGTCGCGGGCGCGAACCATCGGCGTGGGATGTTTCTCGACGTTCGTCGGATTCTGGAGTGGCGGGATGATCGGCGTACTGGTGGGCAGGATCATCGGCTCGGCGCGGAACTGCGCCCCGCCGGAGGGTCTGCCGGCATGCGACTGGTACTGGTATGCGGCGGGCGGAATGCTCGTTGGCGCGACGACACTGCCGCTGTTCGTGCTGCGGCGGTTGCGCGGTCGCGATCGGGCGGGTCGCCCGTGAGCCACGCGGTGCGCAGGGCCCACTTCGACGCGAGGGATTGAGCGTTGGCGCGAATCGACGTTCTGATGCCGCAGATGGGCGAGTCACTGGCCGAGGGGACGCTGGCCAAGTGGCACAAGAAGATCGGCGACGCGGTCAAGCGTGACGAGACCATCTTCGAGATCTCGACCGACAAGGTGGACTCGGAGGTGCAGGCCACGGATGCGGGCGTGCTGGCCGAGATCCTGGTGCAGGAAGGGGAGACGGTGGCCGTAAACACCGTGGTGGCGCGCATCGAGACGGACGTGGCGCAGGCCAGGGCCGCCGCGGCATCTCCGTCGGCCCCCGCAGAGGCGGGAGCGGGCGGGAAGGAGGAAACCGCGAGAGTGGGGGCGGGCGATGGGGTCGCCGCCGCACGCGCCGCCGCCCCGCGGGGGGCCCCCCCCGCTGGGGAATCTACGGCCGTGCCGGCCCGGACCCAGCATCGTTCCGTCGCCGGTGCAATCACTGCAGCGCCGGTCGCCGCACCGGGGTCGTTCGAGGAGCGCGTCCGCACGAGGTCCTCCCCGCTGGTCCGTCGCATGGCCGCGGAGCACGGGATCGACATCAGCGCCCTCACGGGCTCGGGCATCGCGGGGCGCGTCACACGCCGCGACCTCCAGGCCGTGATCGACGCGGGCGGCGCTCCCGCAGCGCCGGCGCCCGGGCCGTCGATGTATGTGCCCGGCGGGTTCGGCTACCAGCCGCCCGTGGTGGAGCCGTGGCCCGGCGACGTGGTCGAGCCGATGAGCCGGATCCGCCGGTTGACCGCCGGCCACATGATCCACTCGAAGCTCACCTCTGCGCACGTCACGACCGTGTTCGAGGTCGATCTCACGCGCGTCGGCCGCGTCCGCGAGCGGCTCAAGCCCGAGTTCGAGGCGCGAGGCGAAAAGCTCACGTATCTCCCCTTCGTGGTGCACGCCGTGGTCGCGGGGCTTCGGCGCTTCCCGGTCATCAACTCGGCGGTGCGCGGCACGGACCTCGTGTTCCGGAAGCACTACCACATCGGCATCGCGGTCGCGCTCGACTGGGGGTTGCTCGTTCCGGTGATCCGGGACGCCGACAACTACTCGCTGGCCGGCCTCGCGCGCGCGCTGAACGATCTGGCGGGCCGCGCGCGCGCCAAGAAGCTGAAGCCCGAGGAGGTGCAGGACGCGACGTTCACCATCACGAACCCCGGCGTATTCGGTTCCATCATGGGCACGCCCGTGATTCCGCAGCCTAACGTGGCGATCCTCGGCACGGGAACCATCGAGAAGCGCCCGAAGGTCGTCAAGGGCGTCGATGGCGAGGACGGGATCGCCATCCGCACGTGCGCGCATTTCTTTCTCTCCTTCGATCACCGCATCGTGGACGGGGCCGATGCGGACCGGTTCCTCGGGTTCGTGAAGGAGCAGCTGGAGAACATCCCCGACACGGGATTTTGACGACGCCCCCCCCCCCCCAGCGGGGGAGCGGACATCCGTCCCGGGACACAGACCTGGAGTCGAGCTGAACATGCCCACTCGCACCATCGCGATCGACGGGAAGGCCTGGCGGGTCTTTCCCTCGGGATACGTGACGCAATACGAGCACGATGAGTTCGGACTGATCTTCGTGACCGGCACGGGCGCCGGGCGCGAGATCCGGGTCACGCGGTACAGCCCGCGGGGGGCGCGGTCGCGCGAGCAGTCGCTGGCGGAGATGAGCGACGACGACGTGCGCCGCCTCTTCGCGGAATCGCAGCCGAGCTTCACCTCGCCCGAAGCCGGCTACGCCCCGTGACCGACGCCGCGGGCGACGACGCGGCCGCGCACATCGACCTGCACCTGCACTCGACGGCCTCCGACGGGACGAACCCGCCGGAGGTCGTGGTCCAGGCGGCACACGCCGCCGGCCTCGCCGCGTTGGCGCTGACCGATCACGACACCGTGGATGGGATCCCCGCCGCGGCGGCGGAGGCCCAACGCCTCGGCATACGTCTGGTGCCGGGAGTCGAGCTGAGCGCGTATGAGAACGACACGGAAGTGCACCTGCTCGGCCTGCATCTCACGCGCCTCGACGAGATGCAGCGACAGCTCGCCGTCTTCCGCGTGGCGCGCCGCGACCGCGCGGAGGAGATGGTGCGCCGCCTGAACGCGATCGGCGTGCGGATCACGTTCGACGATGTGCTGGGCGAAGCGGCTGGTGCGGCGATCGGGCGTCCACACGTGGCGCGCGCCCTCGTCCAGAACGGCTGGGCCAGAGACCTGCGGGACGCATTCGACCGGTACCTCGGTGCGGGGCGCCCGGCGTATCTCGAGAAGCGCAGGATCCAGATCCAGGAAGCGATCGCGCTGGTGCACGACTGCGGCGGCATCGCGGTCCTCGCACATCCGGGCGGCGAGGGGACGCAGGCGCGCCTGGCGCCGCTCGTGGCGCAGGGGCTGGACGGCGTCGAAGTGCTGCATCCGTCGCACGGGGCCGAAGACCGCGCGCGCCTCGCCACGCTCGGGGCCCACTTCGGGCTCGTGCCGAGCGGCGGCTCCGACGCGCACGGGGGCACCGACGCCTCGCGCGTGGTGGGCGCGATGCGCGTCCCCGCCTCGTGGCTCGAGCGCCAGGACGAGCGCGCCGCCCACACGCGCGCGCGGGCGCGCGTTGCCTAACGGACGGACCGTGTTCCCGCGCGCCGGCGCACCGGATCGGCCCGTCGCCCTCGTGACCGGGGCGGGACGGCGCGTCGGACAGGCCATCGCGCGTGCCCTCGCGCTGCGCGGATGCGATCTCGCGGTGCACTACCACGCCTCGGCGGAAGGGGCGGCGCAGACGGCGGCCGGTGCGCGCGGCGCCGGGGTCCGAGCCGAGCTGTTCGCCGAGGACCTCACGCGCGCTGACGCGCCGGAGCGCCTCGTCGAACGCGTCGTGCAGGTGCTGGGTCGCCTCGACGTGGTCGTGAACTCCGCGGCCGTGATGCTGCGGATGCCGGTGGGAGAAGTCACGCCGGAGCAGTGGGACGTCGTGATGGATCTGAACCTCCGCGCCCCGTTCTTCATCTCGCAGGCCGCGGCGCGCCACCTGCCCGACGGTGGCGTCATTGTGAACATCGCCGATCTCTCCGCATTTGAGTCGTGGCCAGGGTATCTCCCGCACGCCGCAAGCAAGGCGGGACTCGTGCACCTCACGCGCGGATTGGCCCGCGCATTGGCGCCCAGGGTGCGCGTGAACGCGGTGGCGCCCGGTACGGTGCTGCTGCCCGAAGGGTGGGACCCCACGAGCGCCGAGCGACTGCGGAAGACGACGCCCCTCGAGCGCTGGGGGACGCCGGACGATGTCGTGCACGCGGTGCTCTATCTGCTGGACGCTCCCTACGTGACCGGTCAGACGATCGTGGTGGATGGTGGCAGGAGCGTACGCAAGTAGGGCTGGGGCCGGCCACGCCCTCACCGGCGCGTTGCCGGTGGCCGCCGCCGGGAGCTCGTTGCTGCGCTGCTGGGCTGGAGGCTGGTTGCCGGAGGCTGGCCAGGGCACGTCCGGACCATTGGGGAACCGCGCGCGGGCCCGGGCGATACCGTGAGCCACGGGAATTGGTGAGATTTCAGCACGCGCCGCGTTACGCGCGCAACAGCACCCCGGGACGTATCACAACGGAGCCAGCGAGTGTCCAAGGTCCATGATTACGACGTCGTCATCGTCGGTGCGGGTCCGGCGGGCATGACCGCCGCCCTCTACACCGGGCGGGCCATGCTCCGGAGCGTGGTGCTGGAGCGGGGCATTCCCGGGGGAGAGCTGCTGAACACCGAGGTGATCGAGGACTACACGGGCTTCGAGCACGTCCTCGGCTGGGAGCTGGCGCAGAAGTTCGAGAGTCATGCGCGCAAGTTCGGCGCCGAGTTCCGCACGGCAGCGGTCACCCGCATTCGCAAGGTCGACGAGGAGATGTTCGAGACCGCGACCGATACGGGCGACGTCTACCGCTCGCCCGTCGTGATCATCACGGCGGGGGGCACGCCGGTGAAGCTCGGGATCCCCGGGGAGCTGGAGTATGCGGGGAAGGGCGTCTCCTACTGCGCCGTCTGCGACGGGCACTTCTTCCGTGGTCAGACCGTGGCCGTCGTCGGGGGCGGGGACGCAGCCGCCGAGGAGGCCGACTACCTCACGCGTTATGCGGAGAAGGTCTATCTGATCCACCGGCGCGACGAGCTGCGCGCCTCGCGTCTCCTGCGGCACCGCGTGCTCGACAACCCGAAGATCGAAATGATCCTCGATACCGTCGTCGAGGAGGTGCACGCCGACGAGAAGGGCCTCGTCAGCCGGCTGACGCTCCGCAACGTGAAGACGAAGGAGCCGGGCACGCTCGACGTGAACGGCATGTTCGTGTTCATCGGCTTCCGGCCCAACACCGGCATCATCGAGGGCCACGTGAAGCACGATGCGCTTGGCTATCTGATCACCGACGACAAGATGGAGACGTCGATCTCGGGGCTCTTCGCCGCGGGTGACGTCCGCGCGCAGCTCACGCGACAGATCACCACGGCCGTGGGGGATGCGACGACGGCGGCCATCGCAGCCGACAAGTACCTCACGGCGCGTGGCTTCCGGACGACGATGATGCCCGTGCCATCTCCGGTCTCGACACCGGAACCGCAGCCCTCGTGAAAATCAGCGGCTTCGTCACGGGGATCTTCGAGGAGAACTGCTACGTCGTCTCGGATGACGCAACCGGCGACGCCGCGATCATCGATCCCGGCGCCGACGGCGACGCCCTGGTTCAGGCGATCCGGGACCTGGACGTGCTGCCGCGCGCGGTCTGGCTCACCCACGCCCATATCGACCACATCGGGGCGGTCGCCGACGTCACCCGGGCCTGGGACGTCCCTGTGCACCTGCACCCGGCCGACCTCCCGCTCTTCCGCGCGGGAAGCCGCCAGGCGGCCGCCTACGCGATTCCCTTCGAGCAACCGCCCGATCCGGGGGTGGCGCTCGCCGAGGGGATGGAGCTCACCCTGGGCGACCTGACCTTCACCGTGCTCCACGCGCCGGGGCATGCCCCTGGCCACGTCGTCCTGCTCGGCCACGGCGTGGCGTTCGTGGGTGACTGCCTCTTCGCCGGGTCGGTCGGGCGCACCGACCTCCCGCTGTCGAATCCGACCGACCTCGAACGGTCCCTGGCGCGCATCACGGCACTCCCGGGCGAGACACGGGTACTCCCGGGCCACGGCCCGGAGACGACCATCGCGCGCGAGCTGCGCTCGAACCCGTTTCTGGTGCAGCGCAGCCCGAGTGGGCATCGTTAGGTCAGGACTCCCATGGGCGGCCAACAGGGGACGTCCCGAGGAGGCGCGGGACGAAACGAGGCATGCGGCGGGATGCGCTCGCGCAACGGCGGCGCTTCGCACAGATTGGAGCGCAGTGAGTTCTCATGGCGGGTGCGCCCGCCGGCCTGTACCTGATCACTCCTTCTTCAAGAGTCCGATGACTTCGCGGAACCCGAGCACGCCCTCGCGTTGGGCCTGGGCCCTTCCATTTCTCGCCGCCGGATTCGTGGTGGCCTGCCAGGATTCCCTGTCGGTCGACATCCCCGACGATACCTGGGGCTTCGTCGAGCTGCCCACCCTCAGCGCGGGCGGATCCGCATACCAGGTCGTGCCGGAGGCGTTCTTCTTCCGCGGGCGCCTGGGTGGCGTGCCGAATTCCGACTTCGTCTTCGATTCCTGCAACACGGTCGCCTACAGCGCCGGCGGAGAGCTCGGCGGAGTCACGTACATCGATGCGGGGGCCGAGATCGCCTTCACCGTGGGTGCCACCGCCACCACGCTCGAACGCCAGGTCTCCCAGACCAGGACGTTCTATGAGGCGACCGGGGGCGCAATCCCGTTCACGCCCGGCGACAGCGTCTCCGTCACCGTGCCGGGAGCCGTCGGGGGATACCCGCAGTCCTCGGTCCGGGCCAAGACGGCCGAGGCGTTCACCATCAATCAGGTCACGGTCCCGGCCGGGACCGAGGCGATCCAGCTGCAGTGGACACCGGCCTCCGACCTTAACAGCGCGATGATCGTGGCGCTTCGGTTCGCCAGCGAGGGTGCCACGACGCAGAATCGCCAGGTCCTGTGCCCCTTTGTCGACGACGGGGTGGACTCGATTCCGTTCCGGTTCTACGACGAGTGGGCCTCGGGAGAGACGCAGTCGGTCGTCGCGACTCGGCTCCGCACGCGCTACGTCGTGGCCCCGGGAAGTGCCATCCTCGGCGTGGTGTCGACCTTCCAGGTGCCCACGCCGAACACTCCGTAGAGCCCGCCCGGGCCGGCGGCCGGTACGACTCCGGCCGCCGTTCCTTGCCGGGGTGATCCGCGATCGCCGCGGAGCCGCCGAGGGGTCGTGGACCGTCCTGAAGGGGTCGTGGACCGTCCTGATTAGATTCTCAGGGTCCGCGACTGCTCCCGCGGCGCACGTTTTTCTCACCCGGGATCACCCATGAATCGACCCATGCGTACCGAGCGCGACCCGCTGGGCACGCTGGAAGTCCCTGCCGACGCGCTCTACGGCGTGCAGACGCAGCGTGCCGTCGAGAACTTCCCAATCAGCGGCCTGCGTCCCCTCGAGCCCTTCGTGATCGGGCAGGTCTGGATCAAGAAGGCCGCGGCCATGACCCACCGCGAGACCGGCCGCCTCGCCGCGCGCCTCGCGGATGCGATCATCCAGGCGGCCGACGAGGTGCTCGAGGGGCAGCATCTCGATCAGTTCGTGGTGGACCCGTATCAGGCCGGGGCCGGCACATCGCACAACATGAACGTGAACGAGGTGCTCGCGAATCGTGCCAACGAGCTCCTCGGCGGCAAGCGCGGAGAGTACCGCCCCGTGCATCCGAACGATCACGTCAACATGGCGCAGAGCACGAACGACACGATCCCCACCAACATCCGGCTCGCCTGTCTCTCCCAGCTCGGCGTCCTCACCGCGGCCCTGGTCGGCCTGCGCGACGCGTTCGCCGACAAGGGCCGCCAGTTCGACGGCATCGTCAAGGCGGGACGCACACACCTTCAGGACGCAATGCCCATCCGGCTGGGGCAGGAGTTCGCGGCGTATGCAGGCAGCGTGAACCGGAACCTGCGCCGCGTCGTCGAGAGCGCGGACTACCTGCGCGACCTCGGCATCGGTGGGAGCGCCGTCGGAACGGGGGTCACGGTCGAGCCGGAATACCCTGGACTCATGATCCGGAATCTCCAGGAGATCTCCGGGCTCGAGTTGCGCGTCGGGGAAGATCGCATCCAGCTCATGCAGAGCATGGGAGACGTCGCGGCATTCTCCGCCAATCTGCGTGTCCTGGCAATCGATCTCAGCAAGATCGCGAGCGATCTCCGCCTGATGGTCATGGGTCCGCGCACGGGTATCGATGAGATCAGGCTGCCGCCCGTGCAGCCCGGCTCGTCGATCATGCCGGGAAAGGTCAATCCGTCGATCCCCGAGATGGTCAATCAGGTGTGCCTGCAGGTCGTGGGATGCGATACCACGGTCTCGATGGCGGCGGAGCACGGGCAGCTCGAGCTGAACGTGATGATGCCCGTGATCGCGCATAACGTCCTGCTGTCGATGCGGCTGCTCACGAACGCGGCGCGGGTGCTGACCGATCGCTGCGTCGTGGGGATCGAGGCCAACCGCGAGATGTGCGAGTACTGGGTGGAGCGCTCCGCGGCCCTGGCGACGGCGCTGGCGCCGCAGATCGGCTATGCGGCAGCGGCGGAGCTCAGCAAGCGATCGGTCAAGGAAGGCGTCCTCATTCGGGAGCTCGTGTCACGCGAGGGCGTTCTGCCACCCGATCAGGTGGACGAGGTCCTCGATCTCCACCGGATGACGGAGATCGGCGTGCCCGGGGGCGCGCACGGCCCCGTGGGGTCCGGAGGGTAATTCCCGATCGCTCCGAACCACGAGCGCCCCTTATATTCCGAGCCATGCGCATCACCACCTGGGCCGAGTACGGATTGATCTGCTCCCTCCATTTGGCGCGCCGCCATGGGGAGGGCCCGGTGACAGGGCGCGAGGTCGCCGCGACGGAACGGCTGCCGGCCGACTACGTGGAGCAGATCCTGCTTCGCCTCCGGCGCGCGGGAATCGTGGCCAGCACGCGAGGCGCGCGAGGGGGGTACACCCTGGCGCGGGAGCCCGGCGCGGTTTCCGTCCGGGAGATCGTGGCGGCTTCGGAGCACGCCACGTTCGACCTGCACTGCGTGTCGCATCCCGTGGCGGAAGAGCGCTGCGCCGATTCGCAGAACTGCAGCATTCGCCCCGTCTGGATCATGCTGCAGCACCGGATCGATGCCGCGCTGGAGAGCGTGCACCTCTCCGACCTGTTGGAGAGCGAGCACGCCGTACGGGCTCGGGTCGGGCTGCCGGTTCTCCAGGCCTGACCCCGACTGCCGTGGCGCCCGGGCTCTTCCGAGGGTGGCGCGGCGAGTGGCGCCTGCGCCGCGGCACCACGGCGTTCGTGACACGGATCAGCGAGGAACCCGATCCAGACGACGTGCAGTGGCTCGCGAGCGTGGCCACGGATGGCGACCCGGACCGGGCCCGGTGGGAGCTGCGTTACGCGCGCCGGGCCCTGGGCCTGCTGGCGGCCGAGCGGGACGCCCTGGATGACCGTACGGGGTCGATGGTGGCCCGCGCCCTCTCCGAGGCGCTCCTCGTCGATCGGAACATCGCGGCCGGCATGGTTCGCGTGGCCGAGCGGCAATTCAACGAGCGCCTGGGGATGTACCGCCGGGTGTTGACGTCGCGGGACGCGACCGAGGGCACCGGGGCGCGCCTGGGGCGAGCCCTGCTGCAAGCGGCGGGAGCGGGTGCTCGCCCCGACAGCGAGGCCATCGCGCGCGGCGGCGCGCTGTTGGCACGCTACCTCGGGGGGGCCAACGAAGCGCTCCGGCTCAGCTTCGGCGCTCCCACGCTCCCCGAGGACCAGCCTCCGTCGATCGCAGTCGAGCGGACGAGACGCTGAGCGCGATCGCGGTACCTGGTGCCGCGGCCGATTGTCCCGAACGGCCGCACGGAAATGCCGAAGGGGGGACTCGAACCCCCACGGGCTGTCGCCCACTGCACCCTGAATGCAGCGCGTCTACCAGTTCCACCACTTCGGCAGGTCGGGCGCGGAACGTAATGGCTTTCGGCCCCTTGAGTCAATTCAGATCGACCGCCGCGGATCCCCGCGCGCCGTCCCCGACGACGCGGCTCGAAGGAGCTCATCGGTTCAACACTGCCGCCAAAAGGCGGCTCAGGCTCACAGGCGGCGCAGGCGCGAGTGGTCACCGGTCGCCGGCGTATCTGGCGCGGCGAAGTCTGCGACACCGATCACTCGGGGTCGCGGTCGCACGGCGCGTTGAGATGAGGTCTCGCGCCTTCTACCTTCCCTCGGCTGCCGCGCTGCGGCAGCGGCCCCATTCCACCGCACATGCGGGACACTGACAAGTCGGGCGAGCGGCGGAGTGTCGCTCGCAACAGGAGCGCCCGGCACGACTATCACGTACTCGAGGTGTTCGAGGCCGGAATTGTGCTCACGGGCACAGAGGTCAAGTCGCTGCGCGAGGGAAAAGCGAACCTGAGTGACGCATACGGTGTCGTACGTGGGGGCGAGGTGTGGCTGATGAACGCACACATCGCGCCATACGGGAGCGGGGGGTACGTCAATCATGAGCCCACGCGGCTGCGTAAGCTGTTGCTCCACAAGCGCGAGATTCGTCGCCTCATCGGAGCCGTCGAGCGCCAGGGACTGACCCTCGTTCCCCTTGAACTGTACTTCTTGCGAGGGCGTGCCAAGGTGGCGATCGCACTGGCCAAGGGGAAGAAGCTCCACGACAAGCGCGACGACTCGCGCCGCCGGGACGCGGAACGGGAAATCGCACGCGCCTTTCGCCGCCGATGATCCTCTTCAGCCTCGCACTGGCCGTCCAGCTCGCGACCCCCGCGGAGACGCTTACCGTCCGCGAGGGCGGGCGGATCGTGTCCATTCCGATCGTCGCGACGCCGGCGGGGCCGTTGGTATCGGCCGCGCCGGTCTTCCGGGCGCTCGGTGCGACCTACACGCGCCCCGCGCGCGATCGCGTCGCCGTACAGGCCGGAGCAGCGCGGATCGAGCTGACCATCGGGCTTCCCTTCGCGCGCGTCGGCGTGCAGACCGTCCCCCTCTCGGTGCCACCCGCTGTTCGTGACAGCCAGGTGCTCGTGCCGCTCACGTTGATCTCCGAGGTGCTGCCGCGGGTGGCACCGGAGTACCGGTACGACGTCGCGTCGATGGTGGTCAGCCGTCTGTCCACGGGAGTCGCAACGCCGGCCAACGGGAGCCAGGCACGGAATCCTGCTCCCGGCCCCGCGCCGGACGCGCGCCAGCCCCCACGCGCCGCGCCGGTACCGGGCGCGACGGTGGCGTCCGCCCCGGCGCGGGCCGCGGCGCGGGCGCGTCGCGTCGTCGTGGTAGACGCCGGGCACGGCGGCCCGGATCGAGGAATGCGCGGGCCCATCGGGAGCCGCAACAAGGTCCACGAGGCAGATATCACACTCGCCGTGTCGAAGCGGTTGCGCACGGCGCTGCAGGAGCGTGGCCTCGAGGTGGTCATGACGCGAACGACGGACACGCTCATCGCCCTGGATGACCGGGGCCGCATCGCGAACCGGGCGGCGGCCGATCTGTTCCTGTCGATCCATGTGAATGCGGCGAACCTGCGCTGGAAGAACCCGCGGCTCGCGCGTGGCTTCGAGACCTTCTTCCTGGCCGAGGCCAAGACGGAGGATGAAAAGCGCGTCGCGGACATGGAGAACGACGCCGCGCGGTTCGAGCTCGACGTGGAGACGGAGCCAGGCGACCCGCTCTCGTTTCTCCTGAGTGACATGAAGCAGAACGAGTTCCTGCGCGAGTCGAGCGCGCTGGCCGCGACGATCCAGGGGGGACTCAAGTCCGTCCACCCCGGCACGGACCGCGGTGTGAAGCAGGCAGGTTTCCGCGTGTTGATCGCGGCCTACATGCCGGCGGTGCTGATCGAGCTGGGCTTCGGCACGAACGCCGCCGAGGCGAGGTGGCTGGCGAGCGCGAGGGGGCAGCAGGTCCTGGCGAAGGCGATCGCCGACGCCACGATGCGATACCTCGCGGACTACGAGCGGCGCACGAGCGGCGTGGGTACGCCGTGACGGCCACGGGTTCGGCGTCGCGCCTGGAGACCGAGCTCGCCGGGCTGGCGCTCCAGAACCCGATCCTCCTCGCGTCCGGGACCGCCGGGTACGGGCGCGAGCTGGCCGGCGTGATCGCCCTCGATGCGTTAGGCGGGCTCGTCACGAAGGCCGTGAGCCTCGAGCCGCGCGCCGGTGCGGCGGCCCCGCGCGTCGCCGAATTCGCGGGCGGCATGGTGAACGCGATCGGACTCGCCAATCCGGGTGTGGAGGCCGTGCGCGGCGAGCACCTGCCCTGGCTGTCGCGGTCGCTCACGCGCGCCCGCGTGCTCGTGAACGTCGTGGGGAGCGCGGTCGAGCACTTTGCACAGGTCATCGCACGGCTGGACGATGCGCCGGGGAAGCATGGCTTCGAGCTCAACGTGAGCTGCCCGAACGTGAAGGCGGGGGGGTTGGAGTTCGGCGCCGATCCCCGTGCGCTGCGCGAGGTCGTCCGGCTCGCCCGCGAAGCGACGCGCCTTCCCCTCTTCGTGAAGCTCTCGCCCTCCCTCGGCGACATCGTGACCGCGGCGAACGTCGCGCTCGAGGCGGGTGCCAGCGGATTGACTCTGGTGAACACCATGCCGGGCCTCGTGATCGATGTCGAGGAGCGGCGGCCCGTCCTCGGCTTCGGGAGTGGCGGGGTGAGCGGCCCGGCACTGCTCCCTATCGGCGTCCTCGCGACATGGCGGGTCTTCCGCGCCACCGGGGCGCACATCATCGGTGTGGGCGGCGTGGCGAGCGCGACCGATGTGCTGCAGTACGTCCTGGCTGGCGCGTCGGCGGTCGGCATCGGCACCGCGGCGCTGCGCGACCCCCGTCTACCCGAGCGGATCGTCGTCGATCTGGCCTCGTGGTGCGAGGTGCGAGGCGTGGATGCGGTGTCGGCGCTGCGGGGGACGCTGGAGTGGCCCGCGTGAGCGCGCAGGTGGGACCTGCCGCGCGCGGTCCCATGCCCTCCGTGACGCCGATCGTGGCGCTGGACGTGCCCGCGTTGGCACCGGCACTGGACCTCGTGCGGCGGCTCGGCGACTCCTGCGACTTCTACAAGATCGGGAGCGAGCTGTTCACGGCGGTGGGCCCGGAGGCCGTGCGCGCCATCGTGAGTGGAGGGAATCGGGTCTTCCTGGACCTCAAGTTCCATGACATCCCCAACACGGTGCGGTCCGCGGCGCGCGCGGCGGCGTCCGCCGGCGCCTCGCTGCTCACCGTCCATGCCGTTGGGGGAGCGGACATGCTCCGGGCGGCCGTCGAGGGGGCCGGCGCCTCGTGCGGCGTGCTCGCCGTCACGGTCCTCACATCCATGGACGCCGCGCTCCTGGGGGCGTCGTGGGGCCGCACTGCGCCCGCGGTGGTGGACGAAGTCGTTAGGCTGGCCGGGATCACGGCCGAGGCCGGTGCCCACGGCGTCGTCTGCGCGGGGGCCGAGGCGGGACCGGTGAAGGAGGCCTACGGCGACCGGCTGGCGATCCTCGTGCCCGGGATCCGCTTCGCCGAGGATGACGCGCATGACCAGCGGCGGGTGGTCACGCCCGCGGCGGCGGCCGCGGCTGGCGCGACCTACCTGGTCCTGGGTCGGGCCGTAACGGCGGCTCCTGATCCCGCGGCGGCGATGCGCCGGGCACGCACCGAGCTCACCGCGGTTTCGGCGGGCTAGCGCAGCCGCCGAGAGTCGCCCGGCGCCCCTGCTGCGCCCTTGCACACGACTCCTAAGGCCTCTATTTTCATCGTCTTGGCCATTTTACGCGGCCGATGGAACCGAGACTTGGAGATTACGGTGAAGGTCCGCACAAGCGTGCAGCCGATCTGCGAGCACTGCCGGGTCGTGAAGCGGAACGGCGTGACGCGCATCATCTGCAAGCGAAACCCCAAGCACAAGCAGCGGCAGGGCTGATATGGCACGCATTGCCGGCGTCGATCTTCCGCGCGAGAAGAAGGTGGAGATCGGCCTCACGTATATCTACGGCGTGGGCCGCGCAACGGCCCGCGCCATCCTCGACAAGACCGGCGTGAACGCCGGGCTCCGGGTGCGCGATCTCACCGATGCCGACGTCAATCGCCTGCGACAGGCGATCGAGAAGGACTATCGCGTGGAGGGCGCGCTGCGGACCGAGGTCGCGATGAACATCAAGCGACTGATGGACATCGGTTCGTATCGGGGCATCCGCCATCGGCGCGGGCTTCCCGTGCGGGGCCAGCGGACGCACACGAACGCGCGCACGAAGAAGGGTCCGCGCCGCGCGATCGCCGGAAAGAAGAAGGTCACGAAGTAACTGACGGGAGACGGCATGGCCGGAGGCGCCCCCTGGCGCTCCTGCCTCGATCCCCGTCACCGTCACCGTCACCCGTCACGCATTTCCGAGTCACATGGCGACAGGCAAGAAGGGCAAGCGAGTCATCGAAGCCGAAGGCGTGGCGCACATCAGCGCCACGTTCAACAACACCACGATCACGATCACCGACATGAGCGGGAACACGGTGGCGTGGGGATCGTCGGGCAAGGCCGGGTTCAAGGGGTCGAAGAAGTCCACGCCCTTCGCAGCGACCGTGGCGGCCGAGCAGGCCGCGCGCGAGGCGCTCACCCAGGGCGTGCGGCGCGTGCACGTGCGCGTCCAGGGACCGGGAAGCGGGCGCGAGTCGGCAATCCAGGCGCTCGCCTCGGCCGGACTGCAGGTCAAGTCGATCAAGGACGTCACGCCGATTCCGCACAACGGCTGCCGTCCGCCCAAGCGGCGGAGGGTCTAGCCGATGCGGTACACCGGTCCGAGCTGCCGCCAGTGCCGGCGCGAGGGGACGAAGCTCTTCCTCAAGGGGATCAAGTGCTTCACGGAGAAGTGCCCCGTGGAGCGACGGCCGTATGCGCCGGGCCAGCATGGTCAGGCCACGGCGCGCCGCCGCAAGGCGTCCGAGTACGCGAAGCAGCTGCGCGAGAAGCAGAAGATCAAGCGGATCTACGGCGTGAGCGAGCGCCAGTTCCGGAACACGTTCGAGCAGGTCACGACTCTGCCCGGCGTGACGGGGCACAACCTGCTCGCGGCGCTGGAGAGCCGGCTGGACAACATGGTCTACCGGCTGGGCTTCGCGTCCAGCCGCAAGGCGGCGCGTCAGCTCATTCGCCACCGGCACATCGAGGTGAACGGGCGCTGCGTCGACATCCCGAGCTACGTCGTGTCGCCGGGCGAGGAGATCCGCGTCCGCGGGCCGGCCCGCGACAACGGCTTCGTGATCCAGGCCATGGAGCACGCCTCGCGCGGCAGCT
This sequence comes from Gemmatimonadaceae bacterium, assembly GCA_035454665.1. GTDB lineage: Bacteria > Gemmatimonadota > Gemmatimonadetes > Gemmatimonadales > Gemmatimonadaceae > DATIGO01. Next base: position 14,929 of record DATIGO010000202.1, read on the forward strand.
CGCCGTCGTGGCTGGCGGTCGACCGCGACACGTTCAGCGGCCGGATGCTGGAGCGTCCGACGCGGCCGAACATCCCGATCGCGGCGCAGGAGCAGCTGGTAGTGGAGTTGTATTCGAAGTGAGGGGTGTGGAGTGAGGGATCCGGGGCGCGGGGTTGGAGACCGCGTTCTCCGTACCCCTCACCCCTGATCCCTCACCCCTCGGTCAGGGACCCTGACTCCCTTACGGGCCCACCGCGTGTCAGGGGCGGGGTGGGGCGTGGCCGGGTGACCGGCCTGACCACACAGGTGCAATCATGGCAAAGGCAATCGACCTCAAGGGGTTGGTCCTTCCGCAGCTGGTCGAAGCACACCGGCGCGACGACAACCCGAACATCACCGAGTTCCGCATCCAGCCGCTCGAGCGCGGCTATGGTCACACGCTGGGGAACGCCATGCGGCGCATGCTGCTGTCGTCCCTCCGCGGCTCCGCGGTCTGGGGCTTCCGCATCGATGGCGTTGTGCACGAGCACCAGACGATCCCCGGCGTGGTCGAGGACGTGCATCAGATCATCGGCAACCTGAAGACACTCGTCCTCGCCCTGGCCGACGACGTCGACGAGACGGTGCTGCGCATCTCCAAGTCGGGACCGGGGAACGTGACGGCCGGCGACATCGAGCAGGTGGGTTCGGTGCGGGTCATCAACCCGTCGCACCATCTCTTCACGCTCCAGGACGACCGCGACATCAACGTCGAGCTGTACGTGAACAAGGGGCGTGGCTACGTCGAGGCCGATCAGCACGTGGTCGACCGGGGACTGCCGGTGGACCTCGTCCGCGTCGACGCGCTCTACAATCCGGTGCGTCGAGCCAACTTCACCGTCGCCGAGACGCGCGTTGGCCAGCGCACCGACTACGATCGCCTCACCCTCACCGTCGAGACCAACGGCACGATCGCGCCCGAGGAAGCGGTGAGCTACGGTGCCGCGCTCGCACAGACGCACTTCCAGTACTTTGCGGGCTTCGGCTCCAGTGCATCGGCGTCCGTCACACCGGGTGGTGAGGCGGCCACGGGCGACGCCGCCCGCCTCGCGCAGCTCTTCAAGACGCCGATCGATGACCTCGACCTCTCGGTCCGCTCGGTCAATTCCCTCAAGAACTCCAACATCCGCACCCTGGGCGACCTCGTGCGCCAGACGGAGAGCCAGATCCTGCAGGTGAAGAACTTCGGCAAGAAGTCCCTGCAGGAGATTGCCGATCTGCTCGAGCGCGAGGGCCTGAATTTCGGCATGCGCTACGACGAGAATGGCGAGGGTGTGCGGATCATCGATTGGGGCACGCCGGCCAGCCGCGCCGCGGAGAACGCTCCGGACGACGAACCCGAGGAACAGCAGGTATGAGGCATCGCAAGGCAGGACGGCAACTCCGGCGCACGAGCGAGCAGAAGCTCGCCCTCATGCGGAGTCTCGCCTCGTCGCTCATCGAGCACGGCGCGATCGAGACCACGGAGGCGAAGGCGAAGGAGCTGCGCCCATTCGTCGAGAAGCTGATCACGAAGGCGCGCAGTGGCACCCTGCACGACCGGCGCATGGCCGGCAAGCACGTGCAAAAGCGCGAAACGGCCGACAAGCTGTTCGCGGAGATCGGACCCCGCTTCGCCAAACGGCCGGGCGGGTACACGCGCATCCTGAAGACCCGGCACCGCAAGGGCGACGGCGCGGAGATGGCCCGCATCGAGCTGGTGGAGAGTTAGGCACATGGCGATCAATCGCAGCCGCTGCTACGTGTGCGGCAAGGGCGTGACGTTCGGCAACAATGTTTCACACGCCAACAACAAGACCCGTCGTACCTGGAAGCCGAATCTGCAGGTGGCCCGGATCCTGATCGACGGCGAGATCACGAAGGTGCGCGTCTGCACGCGCTGCCTGCAGGCGGGCAAGATCCAGCGGGCGCCGCGCGCGCCGCGCGTCGCGTGAGGCCGCTGCCGCACCGACCGGATCGGGGGGCGCTTCGGCGCTCCCTTTTTTTTGACGGTTTCGGCTGAGTGCGATGACGACGGCGCTCATCACCGGCGTCTCGGGCCAGGACGGCTCGTACCTGGCCGAGCTGCTGCTCGAGAAGCGGTACCGCGTGGTCGGGTTCACGCGGGATGCGGACCGGGCGCGGCAGGGGCCCCTGCGCGCCGTAGCGGATCGCATCGAGCTGCGGACCGCATCGCTCGGCGACGCGGAAGGACTCGCGCGACTCGTCGCGGAGGTGCAGCCGCGGGAGATCTACAATCTCGCGGGGCAGACGCGCGTGAGCGACTCCTGGAGCGACCCCATCGGCACGGGCGATGCCAGCGGGCTCGCGGTGACGCGCTTGCTGGAGGCCGTTCGGCGCGCGGCCCCCGACGGGCGGTTTCTCCAGGCGAGCTCCAGCGAGATGTACGCGCCCGAGCTCGAAACGCCGCTGCGCGAGGACTCGGCGATGCGGCCGGCCTCGCCGTACGGCGCGGCGAAACTCTACGCGCACCACGTGACCCGCCAGTACCGCGAGGCCTACGGCATGCACGTGTCGAGCGCGATTCTCTTCAATCACGAGAGTCCGCGCCGCAGCGAGGCGTTCGTCACCCGGAAGATCACGCGTGCCGCGGCGCGCATCGCGCGCGGCGCACAGCGCGAGCTGCGGCTGGGCAACCTCGACGCGCGTCGCGACTGGGGGTTCGCGGGCGACTACGTCCGCGCGCTGTGGGAGATGCTGCAGGTCGAGCGGCCAGAGGATCTGGTGATCGGCACCGGCGTCGCGCACAGCGTGTCGGATTTCTGCGCCGCGGCGTTCGCCGCCGCGGGGCTGAACTGGCGCGACCACGTGGTGTCGGATCCATCGCTCTTCCGGTCGGCCGACACGCCCGTGCGCCTGGCCGATCCGACGCGCGCGCGGGAGCGCCTCGGCTGGACACCGGAAGTAGATTTCACGCGGTTGATCGAGATGATGGTGCGGTACGATATGGACGAACTGCGGCTCGCGGCTGATAGCTGAAACGCTGAACCCTCGCCGTCTATTGTCTTCTCGGTTGATCCAGAAAGGGCCACTGAGAATACCCAGGACGGAGAGCTGCCAGCCTTGCAGCTTACCGCTGCGAGCTTGTCACGACTCACGAGTCACGAGGTTCGATGCCACGACGCGACGATCTCCATCGCATTCTCCTGATCGGTTCCGGGCCCATCGTCATCGGGCAGGCGGCGGAGTTCGATTATTCCGGGACGCAGGCCGCGCGGGCGCTGCGCGAGGAGGGGTACGAGGTCATCCTGGTGAACTCGAATCCCGCCACGATCATGACGGACCCCGAGATCGCGGACCGGACGTATCTCGAGCCCGTGACGCCGGAGTACGTCGAGCTGGTCATCGCGCGTGAGCGCCCGGACGCGCTCCTGCCCACGATGGGCGGGCAGACCGCGCTGAACGTGGCGATGGCGCTGTCCGAGCGCGGCGTCCTCGAGAAGTACGGGGTGGAGCTGATCGGCGCCAAGGCGCGGGCGATCAAGCTCGCCGAGGATCGCGAGGAGTTCGGCTTCGCCATGGAGCGGATCGGGCTCAAGGTGCCGCAGGGGAAGATCGCGCGGACCTGGGAAGAGGCGCAGGAGGTCGCCGAGTTCACGGGGTATCCGGCCATCATCCGGCCCTCGTTCACGCTGGGTGGCTCGGGCGGCGGGATCGCCTACAACCGCGAGGAGTACGAGACGATCGTGCGCCGCGGCCTGGCCGAGTCGCCCGTGAGCCAGGTCCTGATCGAGCGCAGCCTCCTGGGGTGGAAGGAGTTCGAGCTCGAGGTCATGCGCGACGGCGCGGACAACGTGGTCATCGTCTGCTCGATCGAGAACCTGGATCCGATGGGGGTGCACACGGGGGATTCGATCACGGTCGCGCCGGCGATGACGCTGACGGATCGCGAATACCAGGTCATGCGCGACGCGGCCTGCCGCGTGATCCGCGAGATCGGCGTGGAGGCCGGCGGCTGCAACATCCAGTTCGCCACGAATCCGCGCGACGGCGAGATGGTGGTGATCGAGATGAACCCGCGCGTCTCGCGCTCCTCGGCCCTCGCGTCCAAGGCCACGGGGTTCCCGATCGCGCGCATCGGGGCCAAGCTCGCGGTCGGGTACCGGCTCGACGAGATCCCCAACGACATCACGAAGACCACGCCGGCCTCGTTCGAGCCCGTGCTGGACTACGTGGTCGTGAAGTGCCCGCGTTTCGCGTTCGAGAAGTTCACCGCGGTGAGCCCGCAGCTCACCACGCAGATGAAGTCGGTGGGCGAGTCGATGGCGATCGGCCGCACCTTCAAGGAAGCGCTGCAGAAGGGGCTCCGCGCGCTGGAGACCGGGCGCCCGGGGTGGGCGATCGGTGCGCGTCCACTGGACGATCGCCTGCCTGACGAGTCGATCGAGTCCCTGCGGGGCGCGCTGGGCCAGCCCACCCCCGAGCGGATCTTCCAGGTCAAGCGCGCCCTGCTTGCCGGCATGCCGATCGAGCAGATCCACGAGCTCACCCGGATCGATCCCTGGTTCCTGCAGCAGATGCAGGAGCTCGTCGACGCCGAGCGGCGCTACGCCGCCCTCGCCTCGCCGGGGCCGGAAGAGATCCGCGAGATGAAGCGGATGGGCTTCTCGGACCGCCAGCTCGCGGCGCTGCGCGGGGAGACCGAGGAGGAGGCGCGCGAACGCCGCTGGGGCTTCGGCATCCGGCCGGCCTACAAGATCGTCGATACGTGCGCCGGCGAGTTCCCGTCCTCCACGCCGTATCTCTACAGCAGCTACGACGAAGAGAGCGAGGTGCCGAGGACGGGCCGGGAGAGCATCATCATCCTCGGCAGCGGGCCCAACCGCATCGGGCAGGGCGTCGAGTTCGACTACTGCTGCGTGCGCGCCGTGATGGCCCTCCGCGAGCGCGGGTTCGAGGCGATCATGATCAACTCGAACCCGGAGACGGTGTCCACCGACTACGACGTCTCCGACAAGCTGTACTTCGAGCCCCTCACGCTCGAGGACGTGCTGGAGATCGTGCATCGCGAGCAGCCGAAGGGCGTGATCGTGCAGCTGGGCGGTCAGACGCCGCTCAAGCTCACGCGGCCGCTGGAAGCCGCGGGCGTCCCGATCCTGGGGACGTCACCCGATGCGATCGACATCGCTGAAGACCGCCGGCGCTTCGACGCGATCGCCCGCAACCTCGGCATTCACCAGCCCGAGAATGGCACGGCCACGAGCATCGAGGACGCCGTGACCGTGGCGACCCGCGTCGGCTACCCCGTGCTGGTCCGGCCGTCATACGTCCTCGGAGGCCGCGCGATGCAGATCGTCTACGACGAGCCGTCGCTCCGCGGCTACTTCGAGACGGCGGCGCGCGTGAGCGAGGAGCGTCCCGTGCTCATCGATCGCTTTCTCGAGGACGCCTTCGAGGCCGACGTCGACGCCGTGTCGGACGGCACGCGCGTGGTGATCGGCGGCGTGATGCAGCACATCGAGGACGCCGGAATCCATTCGGGCGACTCGGCCTGCGTGCTCCCGCCGTACCTCATCCATGAGCGCGACATCGAGATCATGAAGCGGCACACGGTCGCGCTCGCATCGGCGCTCGGCGTCGTGGGCCTCATCAACGTGCAGTTCGCGGTGAAGCACGGCGTGGTGTACGTCCTCGAGGTGAATCCGCGCGCGAGCCGCACCATCCCCTTCGTCTCCAAGGCGATCGGCGTCCCCCTGGCCTCGGTCGCGGCGCGCGTGATGGCCGGCGAGACCCTCGCGGCGTGCGGCTTCACCGAGGAGATCGTGCCGCCGTACGTCTCCGTGAAGGAAGCCGTCTTCCCCTTCACGAAGTTCCGGGAGTTCGATCCCCTGCTGGGCCCCGAGATGCGCTCGACGGGAGAGGTCATGGGGATCTCCGATTCGTTCGGGATCGCCTTCGCGAAGGCGCAGCTGGCGGCCGACAACGCGCTGCCGCTGGAGGGGGCGATCTTCCTCACGGTGAACGACCCGGACAAGCCCACCGTGACCCCGATCGCCCGCCGCTTTCACGACATGGGCTTCTCGCTCTACGCGACGGACGGCACCGCGCGCTACCTGCGCGGGCGCGGCATTCCCGCGCAGACCGTGCGCAAGGTGCACGAGGGCCGGCCGAATGGCATCGATCTCATGGTGAACGGCCAGGTGCAGCTCCTGATCAATACGCCCCTGGGGAAGCACGCCCAGTACGACGACTACATGCTGCGCCGCACCGCCATCGCGCAGCGGATGTCGTACACCACGACGATGTCGGCCGCGAGCGCCGCGTGCGACGCGATCCTCGCGCTGCGCTCGCGCCAGAAGTCGGTCCGCTCGCTCCAGGAGTGGCACGACGAGTTGCGCGCGGGCCGCGCGGAGGCCACGGGCCAGAGGCCGGCGGACACCGGAGGCACTCAGCGCCCCGTTCCAGCCATCAGCGACCGGGAACCAGCCGACAGTCCCTCGTCACCCGTCACCCGTCACTCGTCACTCCCTGCCACCGAGTCACGCGGGGTCGCTCCATGACGATGCTGCCGCCGCCCTTCATTCACGAGTCGTCGTACGTCGACGAGGGCGCGGTGGTGGGCGCGGGCACGAAGATCTGGCACTTCTGTCACGTCATGCCCGGCGCCGTGATCGGGCAGCGCTGCAATCTCGGGCAGAACGTGGTCGTCATGCCCGGGACGCGCATCGGGAACAACGTGAAGATCCAGAACAACGTCTCGGTCTATGAAGGGGTCGAGCTCGAGGACGACGTCTTCTGCGGGCCTTCGATGGTCTTCACGAACGTGATGAACCCGCGCAGCCACATCTCGCGCAAGCATGATTATCGCCGCACGCGCGTCGGGCGTGGCGTGAGCATCGGGGCGAACGCGACGATCGTCTGCGGCGTGACGCTGGGGCCCTACGCCTTCATCGGCGCGGGAGCCGTGGTCACGAGGGACGTCCCTCCCTACGCCCTCATGGCCGGGGTCCCCGCCCGCCGCATCGGATGGGTCTGCCAGTGCGGGGAAGTGCTCAGGTCCGGACCTGTCATCCCGAAGAGCGTCAGCGACGAGGGACCTACTCCCCTTCCTTCATCGCCGGCCACCGGCACACCGGGAGGAGATCCTTCGTCGGCTACGCCTGCCGGGGAGGAGAGACCGGGGGGATTCGTCTGCTCCGTCTGCGGTTCACGCTACCGCCTCGACGCCGACGGCCTGCACCCCGAGGGAGAGCGATGACCGCGCCGGTCCGGATCGCCCTCGTGGGCTGCGGGCGCATCAGCCAGAACCACTTCGAGGCCATGCGCACCGTGAGCGGCGTCGAGCTGGCGGCCGTGTGCGACGTCGTCGAGGAGCGCGCGCGGGCCGCCGGGGAAGGGGAGCGCGTGCCGTGGTACACGAGCTACGCGAAGATGCTCGAGCACACCGCGTGCGACGCGGTCGCCATCTGCACCCCCTCGGGGCTGCATCCGCAGCACGGCATCCTCGCGGCGCGGGCCGGCAAGCACGTGATCTGCGAGAAGCCGATGGCGATCACCCTGCACGCGGCCGACGAGTTGGTGCAGGCGTGCGACGAGGCCGAGGTCCAGCTCTTCGTGGTGAAGCAGAACCGGCTCAATCCGCCGATCCAGCTCCTGAAGCGGGCGATCGACAAGGAGCGGTTCGGGCGCATCTATCTGGCGAACACCACGGTGCGCTGGACGCGCCCGCAGGAGTACTACGACCAGGCGCCCTGGCGCGGCACCTGGGAGTTCGACGGCGGGGCGTTCATGAACCAGGCGTCGCACTACGTCGATCTCATCCAGTGGCTGGTCGGACCGGTCGACAGCGTGATGGCGAAGACAGCGACGCTCGCGCGCCGCATCGAGACCGAGGATACGGGGGTCGCGGTGCTCAAGTTCCGCTCCGGGGCGATCGGCGTCATCGAGGTCACGATGCTCACGTGGCCGCGCAATCTCGAGGGCTCCATCACGATCCTGGGCGAGAAGGGCACCGTGAAGATCGGCGGCACGGCCGTGAACCGGGTAGAGCACTGGTCCTTCGCCGACTACGACGACGACGACAAGCGCGTCGAGCGGGTGAACACCAACCCGCCTAACGTGTACGGCTTCGGGCACACGGGATACTACGAGAACGTCCTGGCCGTGCTGCGGAGCGGCGCCCGGCCCGACACCGACGGGCGCGCGGGCCGGAAGTCCCTCGAGCTGATCCTCGGGATCTACGAGTCGGCCAGGACCGGCCACGAGGTGCCGCTTCCGCTCCGACCCGTGGTCTGAGCCGCGCGCGCGACCCCGGCGCGCCGGCCGCCCCCGCGCCCGCCCGGCACCCCGGGCGGCGGGGCCCTCCCGATCGTCCGCTTGGGACGGAGACGCAGTCCATGTAGGTTCTGTGAGCGCGCGGTGAGCTTCCACAGGCCGCCGGCGCGCCCCTGGCTGTTCACCGGACCCGAGGCGGGTCCCGGCTCACCGATCCCTTCCCGCGGAGCTCCGCGTGCCCGTCCCCCTGCTCGATCTGCGTGCGCAGCACGCGATGATTCGCGACGAGGTCGTCCGCAGCATGATGCGCGTCGTCGACGACCAGCTCTTCATCCTGGGCGAGCCCGTGGAGCAGCTGGAGCAGGCCGTCGCGGCGCTATGCCATACCCGCTACGCGATCGGGTGCGCGAGTGGCACCGACGCCCTGCTGCTCGCCCTGCGCGCGCTCGACATCGGCCGCGGAGACGAGGTCGTCACGACGCCCTTCACCTTCTTCGCCACCGCCGGCACCATCCACAATGTCGGGGCCAGGCCGGTCTTCTGCGACATCGAACCCGACACCTTCAACATCTCGCCGGAGGCCGCGGCGGCGGCCGTGACCCCCCGCACGAAGGCCGTGATCCCGGTGGATCTCTTCGGCCAGATGGCGGCACTCGAGGAGATCGCGCGGCGGCTCCCGGGCCTTCCGATCATCGAGGACGCGGCCCAGTCCATCGGGGCGAGCCGGTGCATCGACGGGAGCCGCGTCCGCGCCGGCGAACGGGCGACCATCGGCACGCTCAGCTTCTTCCCGTCGAAGAACCTCGGCGCCTACGGCGACGGGGGGATGATGCTCACCCAGGACGAGGCGCTGGCCACCCGGTTGAAGCGGCTGCGAGTGCATGGGGGTGCGAAGCAGTACTACCACGACGAGGTGGGGTACAACAGCCGCCTCGACGCGCTGCAGGCGGCCGTGCTGCTGGCGAAGCTGCCACACCTGCACCACTGGAGCGCCGGGCGGCGGGCGAACGCCGCGTACTATTCCTCGGCGCTGGCGGATGTGCTGGAAGTCCGGACGCCCGTCGTACAGCAGGTCAACGAGTCGATCTTCAACCAGTACTCCATCCGGGTGGAGCGCCGCGACGAGCTCCAGGCCTTCCTGAAGGCCCGCCATATCGGCACGGCCATCTACTACCCGCTCCCGTTGCACCTCCAGCCCTGTTTCGCCTACCTCGGCCATAAACCCGGTGCCTTCCCGGAGGCGGAGCGCGCCGCGGGGGAGGTTCTGGCGCTCCCCGTTTACCCGGAACTCACGTCGGCGCAACTGGATGAAGTCGTTGGCGCGATTCGTGCCTTCTACGGCCGCTGAGCGTCCTCCAGGAAGCCTCTATCCCATCCCTCCTAGCGATGAAAGACGAGCTGCTTGCCAGAATCCACGACCGCCGGGCGGTGGTCGGCATTGTCGGCCTCGGCTACGTGGGGCTCCCGCTGGCGATGGAATTCGCCCGGGCGGGGTTCCGGGTGATCGGCTACGACGTCAGTGAGCCGCGGGTGCGGGAGCTGATGGCCGGGACGTCGCACATCCAGGACGTACCGAGCGCAGTCGTGGCGGAGCACGTCAAGGCCGGCCGGTTCGTCGCAACGGTGGATCCCGATCAGCTCCGCGAGTGCGACGCCGTCTCGATCGCCGTGCCGACTCCGCTCTCGAAGACCCGCGACCCGGACATGAGCTACGTCCAGGCCGCGACCGAGACGGTGGCGCGTGCGAGCCACCCCGGGATGCTCATCGTGCTCGAGAGCACGACGTATCCAGGCACGACGCGTGAGGTGTTGCAGCCGCGCCTCGAACAGGTGGGCCTGACGGTCGGCCGTGACGTGTTTCTCGCCTTCAGTCCGGAGCGGGTGGACCCGGGAAATCCCACCTGGCACACGAAAAACACCCCGAAGGTGGTCGGGGGGCTCACGCCGGCGTGCACCGAGGTGGCCAGTGCGCTGTACGAGGCCTGCATCGATACGGTGGTCCCGGTGGCGAGTGCGGAGGCGGCGGAGCTGGTGAAGCTGCTCGAGAACACGTTCCGAGCCGTCAACATCGGTCTCGTGAACGAGATGGCGATCGTTTGCGACAAGCTCGGCGTCGACGTGTGGGAAGTCATCGATGCCGCCGCCACCAAGCCCTTCGGATTCATGAAGTTCACCCCCGGTCCCGGCATCGGCGGCC
>DATIGO010000203.1:0-32715 GCA_035454665.1 Gemmatimonadaceae bacterium
CCAGATGCCGGTCCCACCCAGCACGAAGAGCGCGGGCAGCAGCGTGCCGATCAGCGTGCCGAAGAACGGAATGATGACCACCACCCCCACGAAGATCCCGAAGGTGAGCCAGTACGGGACCTGGAGGAGGTAGAGCCCCACGGCCGTGAGGAGGGCGAGGACGCTCATCGCGAGGAGCTGCGCGATGATCCACGAGCGGAGCGTGGTGGCCATGTCGCCGAGCACGTCGCGGACGGTGTCGCGGTGCACGGGGGGAAAGAGGGCGATGAGCCATTCCCGGTACAGCCCGGGATACAGCGCGAGGTAGATCCCCATGACGAGGATCGAGACGACGATGACCACGGAGTGGGCGACGGAGATGACCGTCGGGAAGAGACGGCTCGAGGCGCCCTGGAGCTGGCTGACGATGGCGTTGACGATCTCGCCCTGGGAGCCGCTGTCGCCGAGCACGGGGTACCGCGCGGCGAGCCTGCCTAACGCCTCCTGCCAGGTGCGGATGTAATCGGGGAGCACCCCGACGAGCTGGCGCGTCTGCTCGACGACGGGGGGCACCAGCAGGGCCCCGAGGCCGGCCACCGCGCCGAGGGTGAGCAGGATCGCCGCGGTGAACGCCAGACCGCGCGGGATGCCGAGGCGGCGGATGAAGAAGTTGGTGACCGCCCCCAGGTACAGCGAGATGAGGACGGCGACGAACAGCAGCAGCAGGAGGTCCGCGACCTTCCAGAACAGCCAGAGCAGCAGGACGGTCGCGACGCTCGCCGCCAGGATGGGGGCGAAGCGGAACCGCGAATCAGCAGCGGTGCTCAACCTTGCTCAACCGGATCGCTTCTCGTCGTGGACTTCCTCTTCTTCCTCGATGTCCGCGTGCACCTCTTCCGCGGGGCTGCCCGAGCCGATCTGCCGCGGCGGGGCGGAAGCCGAGGCGGGGAGCAGACCCATCTTCTGCTTCAGCGCGAGGAGCTGCGCGTCGGCGCTGGCCGTGCCGGAGCTGCGCTCGAGCAGCTTGAAGTCCTTCTGCAGCCGGTCACCCGTGAACTCCTCGTCGATCTCGGTGCTCGCTTTGATCATGCGCTCGTTCTGCGTGATCTTCTCCTCCATCCGCGCGAACGCCTCGAACGCGGACTTCTCCGACATCGAGGACATGGTCTGGGCGATGCGCTTCTGCGCCTGCGCCCGGCGCTGGCGCGCGAGGAGCAGGTTCTTCTTCCGCTTGGCCTCCTCGATCTTCTCGGCCAGGTCGCGGAGCGACAACTTGAGCTTCTCGGTCTCGGCCTGGTGCGACTGCCACGTGGTCTCGAGCTGCTCGGCGTGCGCCAGGTGCTCGCCGTGCCTGACGAGCGCCTGCTTGGCCAGGTCGTCGCGGCTTTCCTTCACCGCGAGCTCGGCCCGGCCCATCCATTCCTGCGCCAGCTTGTACTCGCCGTCGGCCTGATCGCGCAGCCGCTTCTCGTCGGCGATCGCGGACGCGACCTCCTGCTTCGCCTTCATGAGCTGATCGCGCATGTCGACGATGATCTGATTCAGCATCTTCTCCGGGTTCTCGGCGGAGGAGATCAGATCGTTGATGTTCGACTTGATCAGCGTGGCGAGGCGGTCAAAGATGCCCATGGCTCAACGATCCTCGCGAAAGGACGCCAGCTCACGGAGGTGCGTGGCGAGGGCGAGCGTCAGGCTCTCGTAGCTGGAGAGGAATTCCTCGAAGTCGAGGTGCTCGAGCTCCAGCGCCTCGGTCAGCACCACCGAGCCGTCGGAGATCCCGTACGACCCATGCACGAGATCGCTCGCATTGAGCTCCAGCAGACGCCGGTTGAGGTTCGCACCGCGGCCGTTGTCCGCCGGGATGTCCATGACCTTGACCCGGAGCACCACCATCGGGGGCGTGTAGTGAACGATCACGTCCACGTCGAGAGCGCCACCGGGGCGCACCGCCCACGTTCCCGGCTCGATCTCACGGTAGGTCGCGCCCTCAGCGGCCAACCGATCGAGGAACGACTCGATGTCTTCGCGCGTCAACATGGCTGTCCTGGCTGTCCTGTGACGAGTACGACCTGCTACGACCTGCCGTACGCGGGCCCGTCAGCGAGGGTTTCGGCCACCCCCGTTCCGCAAAGGTAAACCCTGCGGCGTCGGCCCGACAGAATACCCGGCTCGCCGCGGGCCCGGTCAGGCCGTCCGGAGCGCGACGGGGCCGAGCAGCCCCTGCGTTGCTGCAGGGAAGGCCGCCCCTGGCGATCCAGCTCGGCGCGCCGCCCCGGTGAGCGTCTAGCCGGCGGCGGCGAGTCGCGCGGGCCGGCGCCGGGCCGCGCCGAGCACGGCCCTCAGGAACTGCCCCGTGTACGAGTCTTCGGCTGCGGCAACGGCATCAGGGGTCCCCACGGCCACAACGGCCCCACCACGGCTCCCGCCCTCCGGACCGAGATCGATGATCCAGTCCGCCGTCTTGATCACGTCCAGATTGTGCTCGATGACCAGCACCGTGTTGCCGCGGTCGACGAGGCGATGCAGCACGTCGAGGAGCAGCCGGACGTCCTCGAAGTGGAGTCCCGTGGTCGGCTCGTCCAGGATGTACAGGGTGCGTCCCGTGTCACGCCGCGAGAGCTCGGTCGCCAGCTTCACCCGTTGCGCCTCGCCCCCCGACAGCGTGGTGGCGCTCTGGCCGAGGTGGATGTATCCCAGCCCCACGTCGAAGAGTGTCTGGAGCTTCTGCCGGATCCGGGGCTGGTGCTCGAAGAACGCCAGGGCATCCTCCACCGTGAGCTCGAGGACGTCCGCGATGCTCAGACCGCGGAACTGCACCTCCAGCGTCTCCCGGTTGTAGCGCCGGCCCTTGCAGACCTCGCACGGAACGTACACGTCGGGGAGGAAGTGCATCTCGATCTTCACCAGGCCGTCGCCCTCGCACGCCTCGCACCGTCCCCCCTTCACGTTGAAGGAGAACCGCCCGGGACCGTACCCGCGGATCTTCGCTTCGGGGAGCTCCGCGAAGAGCTCGCGGATGGGCGTGAAGACGCCCGTGTACGTGGCGGGATTCGACCGCGGCGTCCGGCCGATGGGGCTCTGGTCGATGTCGATCACCTTGTCGAGGTGCTCGAGTCCCGTGATCCGCGTATGCGCCCCGGGAATCACGCGCGCCCGGTAGAAGTGCCGCGCGAGCGCGCGATGCAGAATGTCCTCGATCAGCGTGGACTTCCCCGAACCCGAAACGCCCGTCACGGCTACGAAGGCGCCTAACGGGATCTCGACCGTCAGGTCGCGCAGGTTGTGCTCCCGCGCGCCGTGCACCACCAGCGCCCGCGCCGGATCCCGCGGCCGCCGCGCCGACGGCACGGGAATCCGCTGCGTCCCCGCGAGGTAGCGCCCCGTGAGCGACCCGGGCGCCCGCATCACGTCCTCGATCGACCCCTCCGCCACCACGACGCCGCCGTGCTTCCCCGCCCCCGGTCCGAGGTCGATCACGTAATCCGCCGCCCGGATCGTCTCCTCATCGTGCTCCACCACGATGACCGTATTTCCCAGGTCGCGCAGCCGCTCGAGCGTGCGCAGGAGCCGCGCGTTGTCCCGCTGATGCAGCCCGATCGACGGTTCGTCGAGGATATAAAGCACCCCCACCAGCCGCGAGCCGATCTGCGTCGCCAGCCGGATGCGCTGCGCCTCGCCCCCCGAGAGCGACTCCGCGGATCGGCCCAGCGTGAGATAGTCCAACCCCACGTCGACGAGGAACCGCAGCCGCTCGCGCACCTCCTTCAGGATAGGTCCGGCGATCCCGGCATCGAGCCCCGCCATCCCGTTCCGGCGTACCGGCACGGCATCGAAGAACTCCATCGCCTGCGCGATCGACAGCTCCGTCACCTCGCCCAGGTTGCGACCATGAACGGTCACCGCGAGCGCCTCGGGCTTCAGCCGCCGTCCGCCGCACCCCTGGCAGGGTCGCTCGAGCATGTACTCCTGCAGCTCGGCGCGTACCGCGTCGGAATCGGTCTCGTTGTACCGGCGCTGGATCGAGGCGAGGATGCCTTCCCATTGCGTCGCGTGACCCGTGACCCGTGACTCGGGACTCGGCCTCCTGCCGCGGCCGCGGGCCTCCGGCCTCTGGCCATTCCTCGTCCCATGCAGGAGGACCTCACGCGCTTTCTTCGGGATCTTCCCCCACGGCGCGTTCAGCTCGAAACCGAGCTCCTTCGCCAGGCCGGGCAGAATCACACGGCGCAGATAGCCGTCCGGCTCCCCCCAGGGGAGCACCACCCCCTCCAGGATCGAGATCGCCGGATCGCCCAGGATGAGCGCCTCGCTCACCTCGCGGCGTGTGCCGAGTCCTCCACACGCGGGGCATGCGCCGAACGGAGAATTGAAGGAGAAGTGCCGCGGCTCGAGCTCGGGCATCGAGATGCCGCAGACCGCGCACCCGTAACGCTCCGAGAAGAGGTTCGAGGCGGGTGTGGTCCCGTCGTAGCGCACGACGTCGGCCACCCCGTCGGCCAGCCGCAGTGCGGTCTCGAGCGAATCCGTCAGTCGGACGCGATCCTCCCGCCGCACGACGAGCCGGTCCACCACGATCGACACATCATGGTTGAGCTTCCGGTTCAGCGTCGGTGGATCCGCGAGCTCCACCAGCGTGCCGTCCACGATGGCGCGCACGAAGCCCTGCTTGCGCGCGTTCTCGAAGAGGTCGCGGAACTCCCCCTTCCGCCCGCGAACGAGCGGCGCCAGCACCTCGATGCGCGTTCCCGCCGGCCATCCCAGCACGACGTCCGCGATCTGTGCCGCGCTCTGCCGCTCCACGGGTCGCCCGCAGTTGGGGCAGTGCGGCGTCCCCACGCGCGCGTACAGCAGGCGGAGGTAATCGTAGATCTCGGTGACGGTGCCGACGGTCGAGCGCGGGTTGTGGCCTGCGGACTTCTGTTCGATCGAGATGGCGGGGGAGAGCCCCTCGATCGAATCCACATCGGGCTTCTCCATCAGCCCCAGGAACTGTCGCGCGTAGGCCGAGAGCGACTCGACGTACCGGCGCTGCCCCTCGGCATAGATGGTATCGAAGGCGAGGGACGACTTCCCCGAACCCGAGAGCCCGGTAACGACTGTCAGGCGGCCGCGCGGGATCTCGACGTCGACGTTCCGGAGATTGTGCTCCCGGGCACCGCGGATGATCAGGTTTTCGGAAGGCATGAGCCTCGTAAGGTCGAAAGTGGAGCCGCCGGCTTCAAGGGTCCCCGGTATCGCGACCGCCATCGCGCCCTCACGGCCGGAACCCCCCGGCCGCGCTCGCCCGGCTGGTGGTCCCTCTCGGACCGTGACCACGAGCCCGGTTCGGGTGTCCCGATAGGGCGACGGGCTGCCGTGGGAGGGGTGGCCCGCTCGCCGCCACTCCGCCCCGCACTCTCGCACTCGACGGATGCCGCATACCGACGCCCTCGTGGTCCTCACGACGCTGGCCAATAGCGACGATGCCGCGACCTTCGTGCGGGCCCTGCTGGACCGCCGGCTGATCGCGTGCGGCACCCTGCTCCCGGCCGCGCGATCGCTGTACCGCTGGGAAGGGAACATCGCGGATGAATCCGAGGTGGTCGTGCTGCTCAAGACGCGGTCCGCCATGCTGCACGCGCTCGAGGCGGCCTTCGAGGAGCTGCATCCCTACGAGGTTCCCGAGCTCCTGGCTCTCCCGGTCACGTCGGGGCTCGAGAAGTACCTCGCCTGGATCAGCGCCGAGACCTCGCTGACTCTCTCGTGAGATCCGTGAGCCACGTCACGTGCAGACGACGGAGATGATCGAGGCATGAAACCACGCAGCGTGGCGGCGATCGGCATCCTTGGCGCGTGGGGTGCGGGACTCGCGCTCTTCGCGCAACGGGAGCTGAGCCGCCCGGAGACCGATCGCCTCGCCGAGGTCGCGATGCGCGTCGTACCGGGCGTGACGTGGTTCGCGGTGGAGCGCGATGGCGGTCACGTCGGCTTCGCCTCGGTGACGATCGACACGGTGCCGCGCGAGCTGCAGGTGACGGAGTATCTGGTCGTGGAGGGACCGGACCGCGTGCGGAGGCTGGAGCAGACCACGGTCCGCCTGTCGCGCGGCCTGGCCCTGCACGCGTTCGAGACGCTTCGCGCTTCGGGCAAGGACACGGCGCGGACCGCTGGTGAGATGACCAGCGACACACTGCTCGGCTACGCCGCGGAGGGCGGGGCGAGTGGCGGCGCGCACGGCGTCCGGGTGTCGCGTCCGATCTTCCTCATGCCGCTTGTTCCCATCGTGGTCGCGCTGCGCGAGCGGCCGAGGGTCGGTGACGAGTCGGTGCTCGATGTCTTCATGCCGGAGCAGCGCGCGTCGCGCCGGCTCGTCGTGCGCGTGGGAGCCGAGTCGCTCTTCGTGGTCGCCGACAGCGCGGTGGCGGGTGGCGGGCGGGGACGGTGGCTTGCCGTACACCGCGACACGGTCCGCGCCTGGCGGTTGCGATCGGATGATCCCGGCGCGGCACTGGACGTCTGGGTCGACGAGCTGGGGCAGCTCGTTGCAGCGACCCGGAGTGACGGTCTCACGCTGCGGCGCACCGCCTTCGAGCTGGCGTTCGAGAACTGGCGCCTCCTGGCCGCGGACGGGAACGTGGCCGCGCGGGCGCATGGCAGCGTGGTGGCGAGCACACTGCTCGCGAGCGGCGTGACGGCGTCGGCTCGCCCGCTGGATTCGCTGGTCGTGCGCCTGCGCGTCGCGCTGCCGCGTCAGCTGACGGCGCGGCTGGGGTGGCGGTTCCGATCGGGGCACGAGTGGGCGCTGGGGAGCGTGCCGGCGGCGCGGCTGGTGCCGCGGTATTCCCTGCCGACGGCGGAGCGCTGGCAGCGCGCGTTCGCGCGCCACCTCCGCGAGGAACCGCGGCTCGAGGTCGCGGACACGGGCATCATGCGCCTGGCGCGCCGGCTCACGGCGGGGACTTCGGATCCGGCGCGGGCGGTGGACGCGATCCTGCGCTGGGTGAGCGACTCGCTCGCACGTGTGGCGACGCCATCCCCGGTGAGCGCGGCGGGCACGCTGGCGCGGGGGGGCGGCGATGCCCCGGAGTTCGCGCGGCTGTTCGTGGCGTTGTGTCGCGCCGCCGGCGTTCCCGCGCAGACCGTGGGGGGACTGTGGTACACGGGCGAGCGCTTCTACTACCACGCGTGGGCGGAGGTCTACCTCGGCGGCTGGGTGGCGACGGATCCCATGCTGCGGCAATTCCCGGCCGATGCGGCGCACCTCCCGCTGCTGCACGGCGGCCTCGACGCGCAGGCGGAGCTGCTGCGGGTGCTGAGCCGCCTCGAGCTCGAGGTGGTGAACCCCATGCGAAGTGCGGGCGGTGTCACATATCGTTAGGCACGCGCGCCGGAGCGCGCGTTCATCGGCCGTCCCGACGGCCACACCGGCCCTCGCGGCCGCACCGGGTGGACCACGATGATCCGTCTCGAGCAGCTCACCAAACGCTACGGCACCTTCACGGCCGTCGACGCGATCGATCTGGTCGTGCCGTCGGGCGAGCTCTTCGGCTTCCTCGGCCCCAACGGCGCCGGCAAGACGACCACGCTCCGCATGATCGCCGGAATCCTGCGGCCGACCGCAGGACGCATCGGCATCGGCGGCATCGATCTGCTGGCGCAGCCGAACGAGGCCAAGGCACGCCTGGGCTTCATCCCCGACCGCCCGTTCATCTACGAGAAGCTCACCGGGATGGAGTTCCTGCGCTTCGTGGCCGGCCTGTACGGGCAGGAGGGGGCGCAGATCGAGCATCGGGGCCGCGAGCTGCTGGCGCTCTTCGACCTGGAGGACTGGCGCGACGAAATGGTCGAGAGCTACAGCCACGGCATGCGGCAGAAGCTGATCATCTCGAGCGCCTTCGTGCACCGGCCCGACGTCATCGTGGTCGACGAGCCGATGGTGGGGCTGGACCCCAAGGCGGCGAAGACGCTCAAGGACCTCTTCCGCGAGTACGTGCGGCGGGGGCACACGATCATGATGTCCACGCACACGCTCGAGGTCGCGCAGAGCCTGTGTGATCGCATCGGCATCATCCAGCGCGGGAAGATCCGGGCGTGCGGCACGATGGAGGACCTGCGTCGCCACGCGGCGTCGGGGACCGAAGGCCTGGAGGACATCTTCCTGCGGCTCACCGGTGAGAGCGCCGCGCGGGACTTCGTCGAGGTGCTCGATGCCTGAGCGCGGCGAAGGGCTGGCGGCCGCGGGGCTCGTGGCGCGTCACCGGATGCTTGCGGCGACGCCGCGCGGTGCCACGACGGCGTACACGCCCGCCGGGGGGCGCATCGTTCCGGCGCCGAGCTCGCGCGCCCTGCTCACGGTCCTGCGGCCCAAGTGGCTCACCGCGCGGGCCCGCGCCGCCGCCGGGGAGCGCGGCCGCGTGGCGCGCTGGACGGTCCTGGGGATCGTGGGGCTGGGGTTCTGGGCCTTCGCCTTCGGCGCGCTGTACCGCGTGCTGCGCTACTTCGCGGGCACGGAGGAGATCGGGGCGCTGCTGGCGGCGCGCCTCCTGGGGCTCCTGCTCCTCAGCTTCGCGTCGATCCTGCTCCTGTCCAACATCATCACGGCGCTCTCCAGCTTCTTCCTCGCGCGCGACCTGGATCTCCTGGTGTCGTCGCCGGTGGACTGGCTCACGTTGTACGTCGCCAAGCTCTTCGAGACGGTGCTGCACTCGAGCTGGATGGTCGTGTTGCTCGCGTTGCCCATGCTGGCCGCGTACGGCGTGGCGTACGACGGAGGGCTGACCTTCGCGCTGGTGGCGGTGGCGGGATTCATCCCGTTTCTGATCATCCCATCGGCGATTGGCAGCGCGCTCACGCTGATCCTGGTGAACGTCTTCCCCGCCCGCCGCACGCGCGACATCCTGAGCGTGATCGGCGTGCTCGCCGCGGCGGGGCTCGTGGTGCTGTTCCGCCTCATCCGCCCGGAGCAGCTCGCGCGACCCGAGGGATTCCGCTCCCTCGTGGAGTTCATCACCGTGCTGCGGGGCCCCGCCCTGCCCATCCTGCCCAGCGAATGGCTGCAGCGCACGCTCATGGGATCGCTCACCGGCCCCTCCGACGTCCTCCCGCTCTACCTGCTCTGGACCACCGCCGGCGCCTTCGTGGTGCTGGGCGCGCTGCTGCATCGCGCGCTCTACGCGAAGGGCTTCACCCGCGCCCAGGAGGGCGCGCAACGCTTCGCGCGCGAAGGCGCCCTCACGCGAGCCGCCCGCGCGCTGCTGCGGCCCGTCGGCACGCTGCGGCGCGAGCTCGTGCTCAAGGAGCTCCGGGTCTTCTTCCGTGACTCCACGCAGTGGTCGCAGCTCATCCTGCTGGCCGTGCTCGTGGTGGTGTACGTGGTCAACATCAAGTTCCTTCCCCTCACGGGCGACGGCGTGACGTTCTTCATCGTCAACGTGATCCCGTTTCTCAATCTCGCCCTCGCGGGCTTCGTGCTCGCCTCGATCGCCGCGCGATTCCTCTTCCCGGCCGTGAGCCTCGAGGGACGCACCTGGTGGCTGCTCCGCTCGAGCGCGATGTCGATGCGCCACCTGCTCTGGGCGAAATTCTGGACCGGCACCCTCCCGCTCCTCATCCTCGCGGTCGCCATCATCGTCGTGACCGACTCGCTCCTGCAGGTGAGCCCGTTCATGTTCGTGGTGTCGACGCTCACGATCACGCTCATGACGTTCGCGATCGCGGGCCTCGCCGTGGGCTTCGGGACGATGTATCCGCGCTTCGAGACCGAAAATGCCGCGCAGATCCCGACGTCGTTCGGCGGGCTGCTCTTCATGATGACGGCGATCGCGCTGATCGGCGCCGTGATCGTGCTCGAGGCACGGCCGGTCTATGCGTACCTCAGCGCCCGCTCGCAGGGGACCGTGGCCGCGCCGGCAGATCTCGTCCTCGGCTTCGCCGCCGCCGCTGCCGTCTGCCTGGCCGCCACGTTCATTCCGCTACGCCTCGCGCAGCGCCGGCTGGAATCGATCGAGCGCTGACCCTGCCCGAGTGGCGCTCCGCACGCGCCGGCCCGGCGTCAGGCGGCGAGCGCCGCGCCGCAGCGCCCGCAGAAGCGCGCCGCAGGTTCATCGATGTGACCGCCGCACTGCGGGCACGGTGCGAGCACGCGTCCGCAGCGGGAGCAGTAGCGCGCATCGGGCTCCGGGCGCTCTCCGCACGCCGGGCAGCGGACGGTCTGGTCGCGCCACCGGCGAACGAGGGCCTCGGCCCGCTCGTCCAGTGACTCCGGCTCCGCGGCCTGACCGGGAGCTCCAGACGGTGCCGGCTTCAAGGCCTCGACCGGAGAGGGAGACGCCGACGTCCCGGCGCGTGCGGCATCGTACCTGGCCTTGAGCGCGCGGTAATCCGCCTCGCTCAGCTTTCCCATTTCCCGGTCCAGCTCGATCTCGCGGAGGGCCAGGCCGGCGGCATCGTCGTCAGGCGGCGGAGGCGGAACCGCCGGTGTGCGCGCCGGAGCACCGTCGCCGGCACGCCGGCGCAGCAACGGGAGCGACAGCAGTGCCAGGACCACGGCCGCCAGCAGGACAAGGAGCAGCCTCTCGCTCATGATGCGCTGAACCGCTGCACCGAAGGTTCCGGCTTCACAATGGCCGCGTGCCGCGCGGCATCCGCCGCCACCGGTCGCGACACCAGCAGGGCCGCCCCTCCGACCACCATGAGCGCGATGCCGGCAGGCCAGAGCAGTGCGAGCGGCACGAACGCGACCCGCACGCGCACCTGCTCTCCGGCGAGCACCGAGTCCATCACGAGGCGCATCTCCTGCAGCGGCGTCGTCCACACGGCGCGCACGCCGAGCGGCGCGCCGAGCGGCGCGCCCATGCGACCGAAGTACTGGCGCTGCTCTGTGGAGAGGAGCCGCGACGCGCCACTGCCGGGCCCCGTCACGGCGATCGCGAGTGCGGTCACGTCACGTCCATCGGCATCGAACTGCGAGACACCCTGATTCACGAATTCCCAGGACCGTCCGAAGACATCGCTTGCGTCCACTGGCGCGCCCGGCGGAAGGGTCAGGTCCGTTCGGGCCGCCCCGATGTGCAGGGCGAACGCGATCGCGACGAGCAACGCCCCCCCATGCGCCGCGTGCATCGGCCAGCGCCGGGGCGCGTGTGCCGGCGCGGCAGCCCCCGGCAGAAGGGCGCGGCGCACCCCTGCGTGCAGCAGCACGGACAGCGCCAGCCACAGGAGCAGGCCCGCGCGACTGCTTCCGAGCACCACGGGGTCCCGCGCCGTAAGGCCGAAGCGGTTGCGCACCACCTGCTCCGCCCCGATCACGAGCGCCGCCAGCAGCCACCCCACGACGACCGTGGTGCGGAGCGTCGCCCGTTCGCCCCGGTCCCCGGCGATCAGCAGGGCCGCGACCACCACCGTGGCCGCGATCGCGGCGATCGCGAACAGCGCCGCGAGCGACGCTGCCGGGTCCACCAGATGGAGCGGCGCCGCGGCCGGAACGCGAGCCGCGACCGCGGGCGCGAGCGGTGGCGACAAGAGGAGCGAGGCGGTCAGCACCCCGAGGAGCAGCGCGGAGAGTGCGCCGAGCGCGCGCGGCGCGTGGCGCGCGCCGGGTTCGCGCGATCCGTCTCTCCCCGGGCTCAACGCCACGCCCACGAGCGCCACCAGGACCGAGAGGGAAAAGAGCCCGCCGCGCACCGTTCCCCACATTGCGGCGAGGGCGTTGAAGGGGCTCGCGCGGATGGGAACGCCCTCGATCACCAGGGCAAGAGCAGCATCACCACGGACGAGCGCGCCGGCGAGGATCCCCCAGGACAGAACGAGCAGCGCGCCGACCATCACAGTGATGACGCCCGACGACGGCGGCGCCGGAACGCGGGCTCCCCAGCGCGCGAGGTACACACCGGCATTCCACGCGGCGCCGATGAACGCCAACCAGACCGCGACTTCCGCGCCGAGGGTCACGACTCTCCCTGTCGCGCGCGCGTCACTCCGTCGCGGCGCGACGCAGCGCCTCGCTCCGAATCTGCGACATGATGCGCGCGAGTGCCTCCTCGGCGCGCGCGCGCTCTTCGGGCGGCCAGGGGCCCGCGTGCTGCTGCAGCTCGCGCACCTGCGCCAGCATGTCGTCGATCAGGCTGCGGAGGAAGAGATTGCGGCGGCGCTCGGCCGACTCCGGTCTCGCACTCATGCGCGTGGGCCCTCGGAAGGCGTTCGAAAACGGTCGCTGCTGCCCGGCGCGGCCGCCGGTGCATGCGGTCGCGTCCCCCGGGAAGGGTAACACGCCACGAGCCGCCGCGCGGGAACGGGGGGCGGCTCCGGCCGGTGGCGCGCGTCACGCGGGATCCCGGGCCCAGGCGAGCGCCGCCCGCACCGCCCGGCGCCATCCCGCCCGCCGCGCCGAGATCTCCGCCACGGAGATCCGCGGCTCGAAGCGCGTGAACGTGCGCGCCGCGAGGAAGGCTTCGGGGCCGGGCCAGACCCCGGCGGCGATCCCCGCGAGGCCGGCCGCACCTAACGCGGTCGTCTCGATCAGGTCGGGGCGCTCCACCGGCACACGAAGCACGTCGGCCTGGAACTGCATGAGCCAGTCGTTCGCCGTGGCGCCGCCGTCCACGCGCAGGCGCTCGATCGGCGTGCGCGCGTGGGCGCGCATGTCCTCCAGCACGTCGCCGGTGCCGAAGGCCATCGCCTCCAGCGCGGCCCGCGCCAGGTGGGCTCGCGTGGTCCCCCGCGTGAGCCCCGTGATCATCCCCCGCGCCCGGGGCTCCCAGTGCGGGGCTCCGAGTCCCACCAGGGCCGGCACGAAATAGACGCCGTCGTTCGACTCGAGGGACCGGGCGAGGGCTTCCGTCTCCGCGGCCGTTTCGACGAGCTCGAGACCATCCCGGAGCCATTGTACGGCCGCCCCTGCAATGAAGATCGCGGCCTCGAGCGCGTACGCGGGCTGGCCCCGGGCGTCGCACGCGATCGTCGTCAGCAGCCCGCCGCCCCCCGCCGGCCGGACCGTGCCGGTATTGAAGAGGAGGAAGGCCCCCGTCCCGTAGGTGTTCTTCCCTTCCCCGGGGTGCCAGCACCCCTGGCCGTACAGCGCCGCCTGCTGGTCGCCGGCCACGCCGCGGATCGGGATGGCGGCGCCGAAGTGCTCCGCCACGGCCACGCCGAAGTCGCCTGACGAGGGTCGCACGCCAGGCAGGAGTGCGAGAGGAACACCGAACAGCGCGCAGAGCTCCTCCGACCAGGTCCGCCGATCGATGTCGTACAGCATCGTGCGCGACGCGTTCGTGGGATCGGTGGCATGCACGGCGCCGTTCGTGAGGCACCAGATCAGCCAGGCATCGATCGTCCCCGCGACCAGCTCGCCCGCGGCCGCCCGGCGCGCCGTCGCCGGATCGCGCAGGAGCCATTCCAGCTTCGTCGCCGAGAAATACGGGTCGATCACGAGCCCGGTCCGCGCCGAGATCTCGGCGGCCCGCGGCGCCAGCTCCGCGCAGCGCTCCGAGGTCCGCCGATCCTGCCACACGATCGCACGACCCACCGGCACGCCGGTCCCGCGCTCCCAGAGCACGACGGTCTCGCGCTGGTTCGTGATGCCGATCGCGTCCGGAAGCACGCCCGCCTGCGCGATCGCCTCGCGTCCGGCGTCGGCCGTCTTCCGGAAGATCTCCGCCGCGTCGTGCTCGACCCAGCCGGGCCGCGGGTAGTGCTGCGTGATCTCGCGGTACCCCCGGCCGAGCACCGCCCCCTCACGCGAGATCACGAGGCAGGTGGACCCCGTCGTCCCCTGATCGATGGCCAGCACGGCGCGTGTCATCGGCCCGTGGTGAAATCGTAGGGTGGGCGATGCACGCCGCGATCCGTGATGATCGCCGTGATCAGTTCCGCGGGCGTGACGTCGAACGCCGGATTCCACGCCGGCGCGTCGCCGGGTGCGGTGGCACGATCCAGGACCTGACGCACTTCGTCGGGAGCACGCTCCTCGATCACGATCGCGCTGCCATCCGCGATGCGTGGATCGAGACTGGAGCTCGGCGCCGCCACGTAGAATGGAATCCCGTGATGCCGCGCGAGCACGGCCAGCGTGTACGTGCCGATCTTGTTCGCCGCGTCGCCGTTCGACGCGATCCGATCGGCGCCCACCAGAACGAGGTCGACCTCGCCGGCGCGCATCAGGCTGCCCGCCATCGAGTCGGTGAGCAGAGTCGCGGGGACGCCGGCCCGCATGAGCTCCCAGATCGTCAGGCGGCTTCCCTGCAGAAGCGGGCGTGTCTCGGTCGCGAACACCCGCACCTCGCACCCCCGTTCGGCCGCCACGTACACCGGCGCGAGCGCCGTGCCGATCCCGCCGGTGGCCAGGGCGCCGGCGTTGCAATGCGTGAGGACGCGCGCTGGATCCTGGAGCAACCCGACCCCGTGCTCACCGATGCGACGACACATCGCGCGGTCCTCCTCGAGAATCGCGGTCGCCTCCGCCCGCAGCGCCTCCAGCGTGGCACGCGGGTCCCCACCCGTCGCGGCGGCCCGCCCCAGCATCCGATCGATCGCCCACGCGAGATTCGCTCCCGTCGGCCGCGCGCCGCGGATCTCCGCCGCCAGGGCGGCCAGGCGCCGGCCGAACTCGTCAGGCGGACGCCCGGCGGCGTCCCGCAGCGCCACCACCAGTCCCATCGCGCCGCAGATGCCGATCGCCGGCGCGCCGCGCACGGCGAGCGTCCGGATCGCCTCACCCACCTCCGCCACCGTGCCCAGGTCGCGCTCGACCAGTCGATGGGGCAGCTCGCGCTGGTCGATGATGCGGACCGCGCGACCCTCCGGTGCCCACCGGACGGCTTCGACGGGAGTGACCGCGGAGTGAGCGCGGACGCGGCTCGCGGGAGTCACGCGCGAAACCTAGACACCAGGCACGAGTGAGGCGAGCGATCCGCGCCGCCCCGGGATAGATTTCCTCCGGCCTGCCTCCCCCACCCGCCCGCATTCCCGCCGCGCCCATGGCCTACGAGAATCTCGCGCTCGCGGTCGACCACCGTGTCGCCACGCTGACCGTCAATCGCCCGGACAAGCTCAACGCGCTCAACGCTGCCACCATCGGTGAGCTGGACCGCGCCATCGACGAGCTGCGGTCACGCGAGGACGTTGGCGGCATCATCGTGACGGGAGCGCAGCGCGCGTTCGTGGCCGGAGCGGACATCGGCGAGCTCGCGCGGCAGACCCCGGGCGATGCGCGGCTCCGGTCGCAGCGCGGCCAGGCGGTGTTCTCGAAATTCGAGACCTGCCCCAAGCCGGTGATCGCGGCCGTGAACGGGTTCGCCCTCGGCGGCGGGTGCGAGCTGGCAATGGCGTGCCACGTCCGCATCGCCTCCGACACAGCGAAGTTCGGGCAACCGGAGGTCAAGCTCGGCCTCATCCCCGGCTATGGCGGGACCCAGCGCCTGCCGCGCCTGGTGGGCCGGGGACGCGCCCTGCAGCTCCTGCTGACCGGGGAGCTGATCGATGCCCGGGAGGCATGGCGGATCGGGCTCGTGAACCACGTCGTCCCCGGCGATGAGCTGCTCCCGGCCGCGGCCGCGATGCTGCGCCAGATGCTGGCCAACGGTCCGCTCGCGCTGGCCAGCTGCATCGCCGCGGTGAACGAGGGCGCGGCGCGGCCGCTCGCGGAGGCGCTCGCGCTCGAGGCTGCCGCGTTCGCCGAGCTCGCCGCCACGACCGACATGCAGGAAGGGACCGCAGCCTTCCTCGAAAAACGCCCTCCGCAGTTCGCCGGTCGCTGAACGCCCATGACGGTGCTGCAATCCTGCGCAGCGGTGCACCTGCACCGGCTGAGCATCCGCGACTTCCGCAACATCGCGCAGGCCGAGGTCGAGGCACCGCGCGCCGGGTTCGTCCTGGTCGGCGACAACGGCCAGGGGAAGACGAATCTGCTCGAGGCGATCTACTACCTGCATCTCTTCCGGTCCCTGCGCGGGGCCCGCGACGCGGAGCTCGCGCGCTTCGGGGCGGCCGGCTTCCACGTGGCCGCGCACGTCGACGGGGCGGCGCACGACGTCGTCCGCGCGGGATTCGAGCGCGCGTCCGGGCGCAAGCGGATCGTGCTCGACGGCGTGGAGTGCGCGCGACTGAGCGACGCACTGGGCGCGCTGCCCTGCGTGGCGTTCGCGCCGTCGGACGTGGGGATCGTGGCCGGACCGCCCGCGCTGCGCCGCCGCTTTTTCGACGTCGCGCTGGCCACCACGTCGCGGCGCTACCTCCTGGCGCTGCAGCAGTACCGCCACGCGCTCGCGCAACGGAACGCTGCGCTCCGCTCGGCCGGGGCGAGCGCCGTCGCCGGCGTCTGGGAGGCGCCGCTCGCGCAGAACGGTGCGGTCCTGCGGCAGGAACGGACGGCGTGGGTCAGCTGGGCCCGGCCGCGGCTTGCCGAGCTGGGCGCGGCGCTGGGCGAACGCCACGAGCTCAGTCTTCGCTATCGATCGGCGGTGGACATGGCCGACGACGCACCGGAGGAGGAGATGCGGCACGCGTTGGCGCAGGCGCTCCAGCGGCATCGCGCGCGGGACGTCGAGCGCGGCGCCACCCACAGCGGTCCGCATCGGGACGACCTGGACCTCCGCCTCGCGGGGCACGCCGTCCGGCACTTCGGTTCGGCCGGCCAGCAGCGGACGGCCGCGATCGCGCTGCGCCTGCTGGAGTGCGTGTGGTATCGGGAGCGGATGGCGCGCGAGCCCGTGGTACTGCTGGATGATCCCCTGGCGGAGCTGGACCGGGATCGCGCGGGACGCGTGCTCACGCTGCTGACGGCGCGGGAGCTCGGGCAGGCGGTGCTGGCGGTGCCACGCCCCGATGACATTCCGGAGGCGTGGACAGCGCTGGCGCGTCTCAGGGTGCGCGAAGGCGTGGTGACGCCATGGGCAACGCCGCGGGCGGCATGAGCGGACGGCGCGAGTGCGGCGGAGGTGGCGGGGTTGGCGGGGGCGGCGGGGGTAGCCGTGCCTAACGACAAAGGGCCGGCCGAGTCGCTGTCGGACGTGCTGCGCCGCTACCTGGACGAGAAGGGACTCGCGCCGCGGGTGGAGCAGGCGGCCGTCCTGGACGCGTGGCCGGACCTGGTGGGCCCGGCGGTGGCCGCGGCCACCCGGGCGCTCGCGGTGGCGGCCGACGGCACGCTCTTCGTGGGCGTTCGAACGCCCGCGTGGATGGCCGAGCTGGCGATGATGGAGCGGGAGATCCTGGTGGCCGTGAACCGGGCCAGCCCGCGCGTGCCGATCTCGAGAATTCGTTGGCAGCTCGCGTCCTAAGGCCTTACCGATTCGATGTTTAGGGTGGGTCCACGAGGTTGATTCCGCCCTCGTGGCTGGTTATCTTTTTCCGGTTCGTCCTGCAGCGACTTTCGCTGTTTCTTCGGTGACGTTTGAGCCGCCCCTACCGCCTCCTCCATGAGCAAGTCCAACCACAAGTCGGCGCCGCAGTACGACGCGGGCAACATCCAGGTGCTGAAGGGACTGGAGGCCGTTCGCAAACGCCCCGGGATGTACGTGGGCTCGACCTCCGCGCGCGGCCTGCACCACCTGGTCTACGAGGTCGTCGACAACTCGATCGACGAGGCGCTCGCGGGCTACTGCGATCGCATCCAGGTCACCGTCCACGAGGACAACTCGGTTTCGGTGTCCGACAACGGGCGCGGCATTCCGGTGGACGTGCATCCCACCGAGAAGATGCCCGGCGTCGAGGTCGCCATGACGGTCCTGCACGCCGGAGGCAAGTTCGACAAGGACTCGTACAAGGTGTCGGGCGGCCTGCACGGCGTCGGCGTGTCGGTGGTGAATGCCCTGTCGGAGTCGCTCAAGGTGTGGGTGAAGCGCGACGGCAAGGAGCACTACATGGACTTCGCGCGGGGCAGCACCACGACGAAGCTCAAGGTGCTCGGCAAGGCCGCGGGGCGGGAGTCCGGGACGCGGGTCTGGTTCAAGCCGGACCCGAAGATCTTCACCGAGCTCGTCTTCGACTACGCCACGATCGCGGTGCGCCTGCGCGAGCTGTCGTACCTCAACAAGGGCGTGTCCATCTCGCTCACCGACGAGCGTGAGAAGCCGGCAAAGACCGAGACATTCCACGCCAAGGGCGGCCTCAAGGAGATGGTGCAGTTCCTCAACACCAGCCGGAAGCCGTTGCATCCCGAAGTGCTCTATCTCGACACCGAGAAGGACGACATCGGGATCGAGCTCGCGCTGCAGTACAACGACGGCTACAACGAGAACGTGTTCTCCTTCGTGAACAACATCAACACGCACGAGGGCGGCACGCACCTCACGGGTTTCAAGGCCGCGCTCACGCGCACGATCAACAACCACGCGTCCAAGGGGGGCTTCCTCAAGAAGGCCGACTTCAGTCTCACGGGCGATGACGTCCGCGAGGGGCTCACCGCAGTGCTCTCGATCAAGATCCGCGAGCCGCAGTTCGAGGGGCAGACCAAGACCAAGCTCGGCAACTCCGAGGCGGAGAGCGCGGTCAAGACGGTCGTGAACGACTGGCTCGGCGCCTATCTCGACGAGCATCCGCGCACCGCGAACATCGTCATCGACAAGGCCGTGTCGGCGGCCCGCGCGCGCGAGGCGGCGCGCAAGGCGCGCGACCTCACGCGCAAGAAGTCGGCACTCGACGTCGGGAACCTGCCGGGGAAGCTGGCCGACTGCTCGCTGGTCGATCCCGCGATGTGCGAGCTCTACCTGGTCGAGGGCGACTCCGCGGGCGGGTCCGCCAAGCAGGGGCGCAACCGGGAGTTCCAGGCCATCCTGCCGCTGCGTGGCAAGATCATCAACGTCGAGAAGGCCCGCATCGACAAGGTGCTCTCGAACGAGGAGATCCGGACGATCATCACCGCGATCGGCACGGGCATCAAGGACGAGTTCCAGCTCGAGAACGCGCGCTACCACAAGATCATCATCATGACCGACGCCGACGTGGACGGCGCGCACATCCGCACGCTGCTGCTCACGTTCTTCTTCCGGCAGATGGCACAGCTCATCGACGCCGGGTACATCTACATCGCGCAGCCGCCGCTCTTCCGCGTGGCGAAGGGGAAGCAGGAGTTCTACGCCTACGACGACAAGGAGCGCGAACTGTACATGGATCGCCTGGGGAACGGCGATGGCCGGGCGTCGCTCGTCGTGCAGCGCTACAAGGGCCTCGGCGAGATGAACCCGCCGCAGCTCTGGGCCACGACGATGGATCCCGAGCGCCGAACGCTGCTGCGCGTGAACATGGAAGATGCCGTGATGGCCGATCAGATCTTCCAGACGCTGATGGGCGACGAGGTCGAGCCGCGCCGGCAGTTCATCGAAGCCAACGCACGGTTCGTGAGCAACCTCGATATCTGAACCGTGACGCGTGACGGGTCACGAGGCCCGGGGGGCAGCGTCGATCACCGGGCCCTGCGCAGCGCGGACATCGCCCGGCCGTATTCGTGCTCCGAGTCGATCGTCCCCGCGGCGCGCTCGAACGCGCCGCGCGCTTCGTCGCCCAGGGCCTGCCGCCGCGCCACGGCGACCAGGACCGAAGCGCACTCGTAGTCGGACCGGATCGTTCCGGCCAGCTCCAGCACTTCGAGTACCACGGGACCCGTGAGGTCGTCGCGGTCCGCGAGCGCCGAGAGAACGCGCGACTTCTCGTAGTCGCCGCGGATCTGCCGCGCGGCGGCGAAGTACTCCTCGGCCGCGAGCGTGGCGGCTCCGCTCCGCCCCAGCCGCAGGAGCACCTCGGCGAGCTCGTAGTCGCCACGCATGTCGCGCGTGGCCGCGACGAGCGCGCGCAACGTGGCGCTGTCGAGCGTGCTGCCGCTCAGGATCACGTCCATCACGCGCCGGCGCTCATGGGCGCCGCGGATGCTCCGCAGGCCCTCCGCGTAGATCGGTCGCGTCTCGGCATCGATCGCGTAACGGCGACCCATCGTCACGAGGAGCTCCGCCTTCTCGTAATCCGAATCGATCGCGGCCGCCGCCTGCAGGATTCCCCGCACCGCGGCCGCCGGGAGATCGTCGCGCGCGAGCATGACCGACGCGGCGCGGCGCAGCTCGTACGCGGACGCGATCGTCCCGAGCGCGTCGACGTAGGCGGGGTAGGCGCCGGCGTCGAAGCTGCGCTCCCTGGCGAGCGCGATCAGCAGCTCCGCCATCTCGTAGTCCGATTCGATGGACCGCGCCGACGCCGCGAGCGCGCGCTGCAGCTCGCCGGCGTTGAGCTCCCGGAGGGCGAGGAGCTTCGAGTAGTAGACGCGCTGCGCGTAGTCGCCCTCGACCCGCTCGATCTCGCGCAGTGCCCCGTCCACGCCTTCCCGCTCCAGGATCCGCGGCAGACGGACCTCCGCGGCGAACGCCGTGCGCCGATCAAGCGCCACGAGCACCTGGCCCAGCCAGGCGCGCGCCATGTCGTCGAAGGGTCGGGCATCATCGTCGACGGTGTACGTCCGCTCGAGGGTCCCGTTGCGTGAGCGGACGACATACCGGCGCACCGTGCGGCCGTCGTCCTCCTCGATCGCGATCGAGCCGCCGGGGCTCAGCGTCCGCACGTCGGTCAGGTCGTCGTTCCACTCCACGTCACCGCGCGCCTGGATCACGAGCGCGCAGCCGTTCGTCGACCAGTGCACCTGCCAGACGCTCTCGTTCGACCGGCTCGAGATGTTGTAGTTCGTGCTGCGGCGCGTCCGGCGTCCGGTGCTCGTGTCGCAGACGACGGGCCCGCCGCCCTGGCGCGTCACGCCAATCGCCACGGGCGCCGCGGACCGTCGCGACGCCGCGGAAGCCGCCACCTCCTCGACGCGCGACCGGCTGACCGGCTCGCCGGATTCCGCGTGGATCGTCATCGGCGCCGACGACGGGAACGGAGCCGCGAGTGCTTCGTGCCCGGCAGAACGCGCCCGCAGCGACGACGCGGACGCCAGCACCGCCACGATCGCCAGCGTCGCGACCACCCCGTGCCGGCGCGTGAGCGCGGTCCGATTGCGCCCCCGCGCGAGGAGCGATCCCACGCGCGCGTGCAGATGCGTCCGCCGTGCCATCGCGAGCCCGGCCAGGGCCGCCGCCGGTCGCTGGCCTGCCTGACGAGCAATGGCCACGAGCGACTCGGCGTACGTCGCCGCCTCGCACCCGGTGCTCAGCACGAGATCGTCGCAGGCGCGCTCGCGCTCCAGGCGCATGCGCCGCAGCGCGAGCCACGCGAAGGGATCGTACCAGCGAACGGCGCAGGCCAGCCGCGCGAGGGCGTGCGTGAGGCAGTCGCGCCGCATCACGTGCGCGAGCTCGTGCAGGAGGACATCGCGACGCCGGACCTCGGGCCACGACTCGCCGTCGGCCGGGAGCGCAATGGTGGGGCGCCACACCCCCCACGTCATGGGCATGCTCCCGGGCGCCGTCTGGAGGAGGCGCACCCACGCCACCTCGCGTCGCGTCGAGGCGAGCGCGTCGCGCGTCGCTCTCCAGGCCGGACCGAGTTCGCCGGACGTCCGTCGTGCCCAGGTCCGGAGGCGAAGGGCCCCGGACGCCATGGGGAGCAGGACCAGCAGCAGCCCGACGAGCCAGGCCAGCACGAGCACGCGACCGCGCGGCGCGGCGGGCTGCCGGAGCGCATCGGGTGCGTTCGAAGCCGGCAAGGCCGGCTGGCGCGCCGCCGGGAACGCGGCACGCCCGGGCGCCCGCAGGCTGGCGACAGGCCCGGTCGCGAGGCCCGTGCGCATCTCACCTGCGTACGTGGCGCCGGAAGGCGCCGGGCCGTGGAGCACGCGATCGTCGCCCCGTACGTCCGGCAGCGTGCCGACCACGGACGGCAAGGGATTCGATGCGATCGCCCCGGGGAGTCCGGCCGCCGGTGTGAGCAGCCGGAAGAGGGGGAGACCCAGCGTCCCGATCAGGGCGAGCGTGAGACCGAAATGGCACTGCGCCGCCGACGCGCGCCGGCGGCTCCGGAATACGGCGAGAGCGGCCGCGAGCACCACGGCACCCTGCACCGCCGTTTCCACGAGCAGCGCCGGCAGTCGTGCCCCGCCAATCCACTCCACGAGACTCGCGCTCATCGGTCCTCCCGTCGCGCCCTGGCGATCAAGGCTTCCAGCTCCTGCAGTTCCTGCTCGCTGAGGTTCCCGCCGGACATGTCGAGCAGCGTGGCGACGGCCTTGCTGGCGGAGCCGTCGAAGAAGGTGCGCACGACCTGCCGCAGCGCCGACTGGCGCGCCGCACTGCGCGACATCACGGGCGCGTAGACGTACCGGGGACCGTCGGACGTGTGGGTGAGGTGTCCTTTTTCCTCGAGGATGCGGAGCATGGCGCGCACCGCGGAGTAGCTCGGCGCGTCGGGCAGCCCGGCGTGCACGTCGGACGCGGTCGCCGAGCCGCGCCGGAAGATGACGTCCATGATCTGGCGTTCCCGCCGACTGAGCTGGCGGAGCCGGCGTTCGCTCACACGTCCTCCGGAACTGCGGAGATGCTAAATTTCTAGCAGCGTGCTAGGAACTTAGCAGCCGGACGCGCGACGTCAACCGGGGTGGGACGAACCGAACGGACACGCGAGCGACGCGATCCCGCCGGTTCCGGGTCGTGCCGGCCACGCCCGGATGCGGCCTACTCCCTGGCGTAGCGGAGGAGAATCCACCCGTACACGAGGTGCGCGGCGATCACGGCCGCGATCGGGACCGCCAGGCTGATCCACGTCAGCGCGGCGTGCGTCGCATCGATGCCCCCGCTCGCCGTGGGACGGGAGAAGAAGCCGATCAGCAGGTACAGACCGAGCGCGCCCGCGCTGACGCCGAACGCGCCCATGGCAGCCAGTCGGGCGTATGGCTTGAGGGTCAGGTTCATGGGATCGGGATTGGACCTCGAATTATAGTGCGGGGCATGACTCGACCGCTGGGGTGATGAGCGCCGTTGGCTCGAGTCGGGGGAGAGGGGCGCGCCGGGCTGCTGGTTGCTGGTTGCTGGTTGCCGGAGCTGGTTGCTGAGTGACGTGGCTCCTCCGCTGCTACGCCAATGCGCCCGCGCTGCCTCAGGTAACGTCATCGCGCAGTGGGGCGGCCTCCTCGCGTTCCGCTCCGCTCCGCACCTCGACCCCCGATTCCCCGAATGGCTCGGCTCCCGCCATCGTCACGCGGTGCGAGATGAGCGGCAGGGGGAGCTCCGCTTCGTCGGCGATCAGGACGGCCTGGCGCAACGCCGCCATCCCCTTCTCGATCCCGGCGCGGTCCCTGGCGCACACGGTGGCCAGCGGCTCGCCGCGCCGCGCAAGATCGCCCGGACGGGCCACGATCACGAATCCCACGCTGGGATCGATCGTGTCGTCGATCCGGGATCGTCCGCCGCCCATCGCGGCAATCCCATGGCCCACGGCGCGCGGCTCCACGGCCGCAATGATGCCCGAGCGTGGCGCCAGGTACAGCTCGCATTCGCGCGACTGCGGGAGGCGGGCGGGCTCGTCCACGACCCGGGGATCGCCGCCCTGCGCGGCGATGATCGCCTGGAACTTCTCCGCCGCGCGGCCCGATGAGATGGCCACCTCCATCGACCGGCGCGCCGCATCGGCCGTCGCGGCCGCGCCGGCGAGCAGCAGCATCTCCGCACCTAACGCGTATGTCACGCGCAGCAGATCCGGTGGGCCCTCGCCGCGCAGTGCGTGGATCGCTTCCTCGACCTCGAGCGCGTTGCCGCACGCGCGCCCCAGCGGACGATCCATGGCCGTGAGCAGCGCCACGACCGGTACCCCGTGCTCCCGCCCGATCGCCACCATCAGATGCGCCAGCTCGAGCCCGCGCTCGACCGGCGGGAGGAACGCCCCGGATCCGCGCTTCACGTCCAGCACGAGCCCGTCCAGCCCCTCCGCGAGCTTCTTGCTCATGATGCTCGCGGCGATCAGCGGAATGCTCTCGACCGTCGCCGTCGCGTCACGCAGCGCGTACAGGCGCCGATCGGCCGGCGCGATCTCCTCGCTCTGCCCGATCAGCACGCACCCGAGACGCTCGAGCTGCCGCTTCGCCTCCTCGAGGGAAAGCCGCGTCCGGAATCCGGGGATCGACTCGAGCTTGTCGAGCGTGCCGCCCGTGTGCCCCAGCGCGCGTCCCGACATCATCGGCACGTCCACGTCGAGCGAGGCGATGAGCGGCGCCAGGACCAGTGACACCTTGTCCCCCACGCCGCCCGTCGAGTGCTTGTCGATGCGCGGCCGGCCGGCCGACGCGGGCTCCAGACTCCGCCCGCTGTGCAGCATCGCCGCCGTCAGCGCCGCCGACTCGTCCCGGTCGAGCCCGCGGAAGTAGATCGCCATCAGGAGCGCCGATATCTGATAGTCGGTGACCACGCCCTCGAGGTACGCGGTGAGGAGGTCGTGCCACTCCCCGGGCTCGATCCGCCCGCCGTCCCGCTTCCGCTCGATCAGGCGCGGCGTGAGCATACAGGGCACAGTGGTGTAGAGTACTCGACCTCGAGCGCCACCCCGCTACCTGCGAGCCGCCCTCGCCACCCCCGGCGGTGCGTCTTCCACTCCAGCCGGGTTGAACCACCATGATGAGGATGAGATTCACCCACGTGACGGCCGTGCTCGTCGCGATGCACGGACCGTCCCTGGCGGGCGCTCAGGATGAGCCGCCGCCGCCCGCCGCGCCGGCCCAGAGCGCGTCCGACCACATCGCTCTCGGCGACTCCGCACACGCCGAGTTTCGCGGCGAGGAGGCGCTCCGCCACTACGAGGCGGCGACCGCGCTCGACTCGGGCAGCGCCGAAGCCTGGGGCAAGGCGTCGCGCACCGCGGTCGACCTCGGCGAGACGCAGGAGGACAAGGCGCGCCAGCGTGAGCTCTTCCGGCAGGGCGAACGGTTTGCCCGTCGTGCCGTGGCACTGGATTCTGCCAGCGCCGAAAACCAGTTCCACCTGGCGCGCGCGCTCGGCAGGACCGCGCTCTCCGTCGGCGTGCGCGAACGGGTGCGGTACGCCGTGGAGATCCGCGAGCGTGCGCTTGCCGCGCTCGCGCTGGATGAGAATCATCCCGGAGCCCTGCACGTGTTGGGGATGT
Source organism: Gemmatimonadaceae bacterium (assembly GCA_035454665.1). GTDB lineage: Bacteria > Gemmatimonadota > Gemmatimonadetes > Gemmatimonadales > Gemmatimonadaceae > DATIGO01. The sequence continues at coordinate 24,979 of DATIGO010000203.1, forward strand.
GGAACGCCGAGGTCATGCGATTGAGCGGCTTCGAGCGGTTCTTCGCGCGTAACTTCCTCGGCGGGGGCGTGTTCGGGAAGGCCAGCTGGAAGGATGCCGTCTCGTACCTCGAGCGGGCGGTGGCCGTGGACCCCGAACGGCTGGTCCACCGGATCGACCTCGCGGGGATCTATGGCGACGTGGGCGAGAAGGCGAAGGCGCGCGAACAGTTCGAGTTCGTGGTGAGCGCCCCTCGGCGCACCGACATCAACGACCCGCTCTACAAGAAGCAGGCCGAATCCGCGCTTGCCCGCTGGAAGTAACGGCGCGCGGGTCGCGCCCGTGCCGCCGGTCGCGCGCCGCCTGTGAGGTGCGCGCCGCGCGACTGCGGGACAGCGCCCGCGCAGGAATGTGCCGCAGCGCACACATTGACGCGCCCGCGGGGCACCGCGTCTGGAACCAGACGACCGCGCGGCACGTTTGTGCCGCGCGTCACCCTGCCCATGGACCATTCCGCCCTTCTCCCTTCCCCGGAAGCGTCCGACGAGTCCAGCGGTTCGGACGCGTCGCAGCTGCGCGCGCGCATCGACGACCTCACGCGCGAGCGCGACCAACTCCTGGCCGCGGTCGACATCCTGCAGGAGATCTCCTCGTCGCTGCACTTCACCGAGATCCTGCGGCGTATCGCACGGCGGCTGGGCGACCTGTTCGGGCTGGATCGCTGCTCGATCTACCTCGCAGGTGACGCGGCCGCGGAGGTGCGCCTCGTGGCGACCTACGAGGATCCCGGCATGGCGAATCTCGTGGTGGACCTGGAGCGCTATCCCGAGCTCCAGCGCGCCTTCGACTCGGGGCAGACGGTCTTCATCTCCGATGCCACCTGCGATCCCCTGCTGGCCCCGGTCTGGTCGACGCTGGACGATCGCAGCGTCCGGTCGATCGTGGTGGTCCCGGTGCGGTGGCGTACGAGCGTGATCGGGGCGGTCTTCCTGCGCACGGAGCGCGGCTCCACGCCCTTCTCCGACGCGGACATCCGGTTCTGCGAGATGATCGCGTCGCTCACCGCCAAGGCGTTGCGGAACGCTCACCGCTTCGAGAGCCTGCGGCGGTCGAACGGGGAACAGGCGGAGCGCCACCATCGTGCCGCTCTCGAGCGCATCGCGCTGATCGCGTTCCTGCGCCGCCTGCTCGAGCGCTATGCCACGAGCGAGGACCACGTCTGGGCGGAGACGCTCCTGGCGCGCGCCGGCGACGAGGAGCTGGGGCGCCTGACGTCGGTGGCCATGCAGGTGATCGCGGAAGAGGCGCGGGGCTGAGAGAGCGGCACGGTGCTTTCGCATCGTGCAGCACCCCCAGGGGCACCCAGAGACGACGGGACGGAGGGCTGGCAGCTGTTTGGCTGTCCGTTACGACGCTCTGCGTCGATGCCGTCCCGCACCGCCTGCACCCGCTCCGCGGAGCCGTTGCGGCAAAGCTCGTAGCGGGTGGCGACCGGCTGATGGCTCTCCCTTTGGTGTTCTCGCCGTTGCCTTCCGCCAACCCTCTTGATGCCAGCCCCGCGCTTCGCCAGCATCCATTCCGCTGGCCCTCCCTCCCACCCACCCGGAATCCTCGCATGCTCATCTCCAAGGCGATGAACACCGCCCTGAACGAACAGATCGGCAACGAGCTGGCGGCGTCGAACCAGTACGTGGCGATCGCCGTCTACTTCGACGCCGAAGGGCTCCCGATGCTGGCCCGCCACTTTCACCGCCAGGCGGTGGAGGAGCGCGACCACGCAATGCGGTTCGTGAAGTACCTCGTCGAGGCCGACGCGGCGGTGCGCATCCCCGCGGTGCCGGCCCCCGCGGCGACCTTCTCCTCGGCCGAGGAAGCGGTGAAGCTCTCGCTGGACTCGGAGATGCGCGTGACGAAACAGATCAACGCGCTGATGGACCGCGCGATCAAGGAGGGCGATCACCTCAGCAAGAACATGCTCGAGTGGTTCGTGGCCGAGCAGCGCGAGGAAGTCACGAGCATGGACACCCTGCTGCGCATGGTGCGCCGGGCCGGCGAAGGGGGGCTGTTCTTCGTGGAGAACTTCCTGCTCCAGGGCGGAATGGCCGGAGCCGAGCACAAGGAGCAGCAGGAGGGGGACTAGTCCGGAGGCCAGGGGCCGGGGCGAGCGGATACGGTGACGGCGCCGATGACAGAACTGGCGGCGCGGGCGGCGCATCTGCGCGAGGCGATCGAGCGCGCGGCGTACGAGTACTACGTGCTCGATCGCCCCAGCATCGCGGACGTGGAGTACGACCGGATGTTCCGGGAGCTGCAGGCGCTCGAGGCCGCCCATCCGGAGCTGCGCACGGCCGACTCGCCGACCCAGCGCGTGGGGGCGACCCCGCAGAGCGCGCTGCCCAAGCACACGCATGGCGTGCCGATGCTCTCGCTGGGGAACGCCTTCAACGACGATGAGCTGCGCGAGTGGGAGGAGCGCCTCATCCGGCTCGCCGGTGACGACGTACGACGCGCGGGGTACTCGGCGGAGCTCAAGATCGACGGCGCGGCGGTGAGCCTCACGTACGAGCACGGCGTGCTCGTGACGGGGGCCACGCGTGGCAACGGCACGATCGGCGAGGACGTCACGCCGAACATCCGCACCGTGCGGGACGTCCCCCTCCGGCTGCGCGGCGGGAGCGTGCCACGCCGCGTGGAGGTCCGCGGGGAGATTTACTATCCGTTCGACCGCTTCGAGAAGATGAACGAGGCGCTCGTCCAGCGCGGCGAGCGTGTCTTCTCGAACCCGCGCAACGCGGCCTCCGGCTCCCTGCGCCTGCTGGACTCCGCCATCACGGCCACGCGGCCGCTGCGCTTCTTCGGCTACGGGATCGCGACGGTGGACGGCACCGGCCTGCCGATCCGGAAGCAATCCGAGGTGCTGGAGCTCCTGGCCGAGTGGGGCGTGCCGGTCGCCCCGCATCGTCGGCAGTGCGCCACGCTCGACGAGGTCATCGACTGGGCGCACACGCTGGAGCAGACGGTGCGCCCGACGCTGAACTTCGCGGTGGACGGCGGCGTGGTGAAGGTGAACGATCTCTCGCTGCAGGGCGAGCTGGGCGTCGTGGGGGGGCGCGAGCCGCGCTGGGCGATCGCCCGCAAGTTCGCTCCGGACATCGCGGAGACGCGGCTGCTCGAGATCCGGGTGAACGTCGGCCGCACCGGGGCGCTCAATCCGTACGCGGTCCTCGAGCCCGTGGAGATCGGCGGCGCGACGGTGACGTACGCGACGCTGCATAACGAGGATCTGATCCGGCGGAAGGATCTGCGGGTCGGCGACATCGTCCAGGTGAAGCGCGCGGGCGAGGTCATCCCGCAGCTCATCGCCCCGGTGCCCGAGCGGCGGACGGGGACGGAGCGGGCCTGGCACATGCCCGCGCGCTGCCCCGTGTGCGCGACGCCCGTGGAGCGGGACGAGGAGGAGGTGGCCTACTACTGCCCGAACGTCTCCTGCCCCGGCCGCCGGCTCGAGGGGCTCATTCACTTCGCGTCGCGTGGTGCGATGGACATCCGGGGGCTGGGCGAGTCGCGCGTGGCGCAGCTCGTCGACGCGGGGCTCGTGGCGAACCCGGCGGACCTCTACGCGCTGCGCGCCGAGCAGCTCGTGGCGCTCGAGGGCTTTGCCGAACGCAGTGCGGCACAGCTCGTGGAGGCGATCGCGCACTCGAAGCACCAGCCACTCTCGCGCCTGCTCTTCGGACTCGGCATCCGGCACGTGGGCGCTGCCGCGGCCGAGCTGCTCGCGCGCCATTTCGGGTCGATGCAGGCGCTGATGGACGCCACGGAGGAGGAGATCGCGGCCGTGCACGGCATCGGCGACGTGATCGCGCGATCGGTCGTGAGCTACTTCCAGAATCGCGCGGCGCGGACGCTCGTCGAGCGGCTGCGTGTGATGGGCCTCACGCTCGAGGAGGCACGCCCGTCGGTGACGGGGGGTGCCCTGCGCGGGTGCACGGTCGTCATTACCGGGACGCTTCCGGCCCTGAGCCGCCAGCAGGCGATCGAGCTCATCGAACGCCATGGCGGGCGGGTCACCGACAGCGTCTCACGCAAGACCTCGTTCGTGCTGGCCGGCGACGCACCCGGAAGCAAGCTCGAGAAGGCCCGCACGCTCGGCGTCGAGGTCATTGACGAGGCCGAGCTGATGCGGCGCCTGCAACGATAGATTCCACCCACCGCGCACTCGCATGTCATCGACGATGGATCTGACCGGACAGCACCTGGTCGCCCTCACGCGCGCCTCGCTGCTCTCCCTTCGCGCGGCCCTGCTCCGGAGCGGCGATGCGCAGGCTGCGGTCGCGCTGCAGGAAGCGGGGTACGCCGGCGGCGATGCTCTCTTCGACGCGTTCCGGCGCTGGCTCCGCGCCCGCACCGACATCTCCGCGGAGGATCTCGACGTCGAGACGTTCGAGCAGCGGCTCTCCGAGTTCTTCCGCGAGTCGGGATGGGGCACGGTCTCCATCGGGACCCTCGACGACGTGGTGGCGACGCTGGACTCGGCCGACTGGGGCGAGTCGGACGCGGGAAGCAGCTATCCCCAGCCGTCGTGCCACATCACGACGGGGATGTTCGCGGACCTCTTCGGCCGGCTGGCGGGTGCGCCGGTCGCCGTGCTCGAGGTGGAGTGCCGCTCCGCCGGAGATGCGCGCTGCCGCTTTCTGGTGGGCAGCCCGGAGGTCATGGACGCGGTCTACGACGAGATGGGACGCGGCGCCGGGTACGCGGACGCGATCCGGGTCATCGGCTGAGGGAGCCGCGCGGCGGCTTCCGGCCGCCGGGGCCTAACGACCGCGCGGCTACGCGGCGCCCCCGTACTTCGGGTTGGGGATCAGCTCCCCTCCCACCAGGATCTCGCGGTCCCACGGGAGGATGATCGCGGCCTCGGTCTCGAGCGCGGCGAAGTCGGGTTCGTAGGGCCCCGTCCGGAACGAGACCGCGGTGCGCACCTCCGTGGCACCCGCGTTGACGACGGCGGCGACGGCGAGGCGCATGGTGTCGCCCGTGTCGCACGTCTCGTCCACCACGAGCACGCGCTTCCCCCGGGCCTCCTGCGGCGCCGCCCCGAGGACCGCGGGCGTCTGGCGCACCTGCGCGTGGTCCTCCCGCCGTGACACGAGAATCGAGCGGAAGTCGCGATCGAGGATGGCCGCGATCACCGCCCCGGGGATGACGCCGGCGGTGGCGACCCCCACGACGAGCTCCGGGTCGTAGCTGCGCGCGACCTTCAGCGCGAGGGCCCGCGACAGCTCGCCGAAGAGCGGCCATTCGACCTCGAAGACTCCCTTGGACGGATCGGCCTGATAGCGCCGTGGAGACATGATCGTGCGGAGTGAGCGGACGGACGAGCGGAATCGAAGGAGCGGTCCGGCAGCAGCGCGTCGGCGGGACCGCGACGGGCGCGGGTCGCTGCCGCCCGGGGGAGCGCCCAAACCTAAGCGGTCGGTGCACCGCACCGCCATGCGGGCGCGACGGTTGCTCGCAGTGGTGGCGCGCGATAGTTTTGCGCACGACACGGGCCCTGCGGTGGCGCGCGGCGCCCGGCCGTCGTCCGCGGCCCGCGCACTTCAGCCGAATCACAACGCATGTCCTGGTGGAGCCGCCTGCTCGGCGGCAGATCCGACAGCGAGCTCAAGCCACAGCGCGTCGACTACCTCAAAGAGGCGCTGGCGCTGGAACGTCAGGGTGACTACGACTCCGCGCTGACGTCGTACCGGCTCGCGCTGCGCGAGAAGCCCGACGACGCGGGCGTGCTGCAGAACATGGCGATCGCCTACACGAAGCTGAACCGCCATGAGGAGGCGGTCCGCTGCTATCGCCGGGCGCTCGAGGTCCAGCCGGCGCTCTCCGGCGCACATTACGGCCTCGCCTTCCTGCTGCTGCACCGCGGCGAGCGCGACGAGGCGCGGGTGCATCTCGAGGAGTTCCTGGCCGCGCCCCCGTCCGGGGCTCGGGCTGCCACGTGGATCGCCCATGCGCGGGAAACGATCGAGTCGCTCAAGGCCGGAACCTCGTCGGACGTGTCGTCCGCGGAGCCCACGACCCAAGAGACCTAGCGTGGGGCGCGTCCTTGCGGTCGTCAGCCAGAAGGGCGGAGTAGGCAAGACCACGACCTCGGTGAACCTCGCCGCGGCGTTCGCCCGGCGCGGCCTCAAGACCCTCCTGGTCGACGTGGACCCTCAGGGTGCGGTGCGCTACGGCGCCGGACTCCGGCCCGGGCACCCGCTCTACGGCTTCGCCGACTACCTGACGGGGGACCGGACCCTGCGCGAGGTGCTCCTCCCCACCGCCCTGCCGTGGCTGCGCGTCATCCTGGCCGGCAGCGTCACGGACGAGTCCGATCACTCGAGGTACCTCACGCTCGTCTCGCGCACGGACGTGCTGCGCGACCTCCTGCGGCTGGCGCGGGAGCGCTGCGACATCGTGGTGGTGGACACGCCGCCGGGCCTCGGGCCGATCGTGCAGCGCGTGCTCGGGGCGAGCGAGCATGTGCTCGTGCCGCTCCAGTGCGAACCGCTGGCGCTTCAGACAACCCCCCAGATCCTGCGGTGTATCCAGGAGGTCGTGGCCACCAACGAGGAGCTCACGCTGGACGGCATCCTGCTCACGATGTACGAGCCCGGCAGTCCGTCGTCGGAGCGCATCGCGGCGTACGTGCGCGCGCACCTTCCGTCGAACGTGGTCTTCGACGTCGTGATCCCGCGCACCACGGCGACGGTGGAGGCCTTCGCGGCCGGACAGCCCGTGGTGCTGCGAACGCCGGGCGACATCGCGGCCCAGGCGTACGTGAACCTCGCCACGCAACTCGCCGGTCGTCTGCGGTGACCGGCGCTCCGTGGCGGCGCCGCGCCTGGCGCCGGTGCGCCCTGGGCGTCGCGAGCGCCGCGGCGACCGGCGCGGCGTGCCTCGATTTCTCGACCAATCCGGACGAGTTCGCGGCCATCGAGCTGCGGCCATTTCCGTCGCCGGCCGTGGTGGCCGGCGATACGCTGCGCGATTCCCTCGGCCAGGTCGCGCCGCTCGAGGCCGTCGTCTTCGACGGCTCGGGGGACCCCGTCGAGGCACCGGTGGAATTCATCGCGCGCGACACGCTGGTCACCGTGACCGCGACGGGACTGGCGGTGGCGAAGGACTCCGTGGACGGCGTCAGCGAGATCCTGGCCTCGACCGTGGGTCTGCAGAGTGCCGTTAGGCGCCTCGACGTCGTCCCGCGGCCCGACTCGCTGGAGGCGAGTGGCACGATCGACACGTTGCGGTGGGTGATCCCCGACGCGCCGGCCACGAACGTCTCCACCGCGCTCCGGGTCCGACTCCTGAACCGCACCGCCAGCGGTGTGCAGGCGGTCCGGTCCTGGGTCGTGCGATTCCGGCTGGAATTCCGGGGGGTTCCGGTGCCGCCGGATGATACGTCCCTCGTCTACCTCGTGGGGGAGACGGGGCAGCCGTCATCCGTGGACACCACCGATGTCCAGGGGTTCGCCTCGCGCCGCGTGCGGCTGCGCTCCGGCCCGGGGCTCAGCGCCCTCGACTCGGCCGTGGTCTTCGTGGAGGCACAGCATCGCGGCGCCCCGGTGGCCGGCGCCCCGGTGCGGCTCGTGGTGCCGATGGTGCCGCAGGCAGCGCCAGCCGCTGCGGGACGGGCCGCGGACAGCCGGGCCGAATGGGGCGCGCCTTCCGCCACCGCGGCGTCCCTGCGCAGATTGCCGGAGTGACGCCCGCGCGGCC
>DATIGO010000204.1:0-5366 GCA_035454665.1 Gemmatimonadaceae bacterium
TCCTCGTCAGGGTGCATCGGTCCGTAATCAGCCTCGGGACGGAACGGTCCGTGATCGCCCTGGCGAAGAAGGGGCCGATCGGGAAGGCGAAAGACCGCCCGGATCTCGCGCGCAAGGTGCTCAACAGGGCGCGACAGGAGGGCTTCTGGAGCACGTACCAGGTCGTCAGGAATCTCCTCAGCTCCCCCATCCCGCTGGGGTATTCGTGCGCGGGGGAAGTCGTGGCCGTGGGGGCCGACGTGCCGGAGTTCCGGGTGGGCGAGCGCGTGGCCTGCGCCGGGTTGGGCTTCGCGAACCACGCCGAGATCAATTACATCCCGCGCAACCTCGCCACGCGTATTCCCTCCGATGTCTCGTACGAGTCGGCGGCATTCGTGGCGATCGCGGCGATCGCGATGCATGGCGTGCGGCTCGCGTCGGTCTCGCTGGGCGAATCCGTTTTCGTTCTCGGACTGGGGCTGGTGGGCCAGATCGCCGTGCAGCTGGCCCGGGCCGCCGGTGCGACGGTCATCGGATTCGACCCGGACCCGGAGAAGGCCGCGCTCGCGCAGCGCCTCGGGGCCCACGTCGTTTCGAGCAAGGCCGGCGAGCTCCTGCCGCGGGTGCGTGAGCTCACCGGCGGTCACGGAGCGGACGCTGTGCTGATCTGCGCCGCGTCGAAGTCGGAAGCGCCGATGCGACTCGCGGCGCAGGTGGCACGCCTGCGGGCCCGGGCGATCGTGGTGGGTGACGTCCCCCTCCGACTCGAGCGGCGTCCATTCTTCGAGAAGGAGATCGAGGTACAGGTGAGTCGCTCGTACGGTCCGGGGCGGTACGACCCCGCGTACGAGCTGCGCGGCCATGACTATCCGCTCCCGTACGTGCGGTGGACCGAGCGACGCAACATGAGCGCGTTCCTCGATCTTCTTGCGAAGCAGGCCGTCAGCGTCGAGGCGCTCGTCACGCACCGGTTCCCGATTGCCAGCGCCGAACGGGCGTACGAGGTCGTGGCGGGCGCGGAAAGCCGTAAGGCGCTCGCGATCGTGCTGGAGTACGACGCCGCGACCGGAGCGAACGGTGCAGGACGTTTGGAGCTGCGGGCCCGTTCGTCGACCGCGACGGCCACGCCGCTCCGGCTCGGTGTGATCGGCGCCGGTCAGTTCGCGAAGGGAATCCTCCTGCCGCACTTCCTCAAGCGAAAGGAAGTGCAGTTCGTGGGGCTGTGCACCGCCTCCGGCCTGACGAGCCGCAAACCGGCCGAGCGCTACGGCGCCGAGTATTGCACGAGCGATCCCTCGGAGATTCTGCACGACGCGCGCGTGAACGCTGTGGTGATCGCCACGCGGCACGACCAGCACGCGAGTCTGGTGGCCGAAGCCATCCGGGCGGGGAAGGCGGTCTTCTGCGAGAAGCCGCTGGCCGCGTCACGCGCCGGACTCGCCGAGGTCACTGCGGCCATCGCGGAGTCGCCCGGGGCCAGGCTCATGGTGGGCTTCAACCGGCGCTTCTCGGAGCTGGCGCGCGAATGCAAGGCGTTCGTGCGCGAAGGCGGCGCACCGCAGAGCATTCTCTACCGTGTGAACGCGGGTCCCGTGCTGCCGGACAGCTGGGTATTGGACCCCGTGGCGGGCGGGGGCCGCATCGTCGGTGAGGTCTGCCACTTTCTGGACTTCGCCTGCTTCCTGACCGACTCGCTGCCGGTACGCGTCTTCGCCGAGCAGGTGGCCGTGGTCGGCGAACGCGTGACGGACCGGGAGTCTGTCTCGGTCGTCGTGCAATGCGGCGACGGGTCCGTGGCGACCATCCAATACACGAGCTGTGGTGATCCCAGCGTCGAGAAGGAACGGTTGGAGGTGGCTGCAGCGTCGCGGATGGCGATTCTCGACAACTTCCGGCAGCTCTCGCTGCACGCGGACAACAGGCGCCGGCGCCGACGTCTCCTGAATCAGTCGAAGGGGCACGCGGAGGAGGTCGCGGCGTTCGTCGACGCGATCACCAGGGGAGCGCCGATGCCGATCGGGCTCGATGCGCTGCTGGCGGTGAGCAGGGCCACTTTCGCGATCGAAGACAGCCTCGCCTCGCGAATGCCGGTCGACCTGTGAGCGAGAGACACGCGTCCGGGGCTTCGGCCGCGGAACTGTACTGGAAGGAGGTCATCGACGAGGCGCCGCGGACCCTCGGGCTGATGGATCGCGAGCCGCTCAGTCCCACCGCCGGCTGCTGCGACCGCACCTTCTGGGCCTGGAAGTTCACCGACTTCCCGGGAGCGCGCTTTCAGGAGGCCCTCTGCGTCCTCGGGTTCCTGCATGCCACGCGGCGGCCGGACAATCCCTACTGGAACAATCCCCGGGTGTTGGCATGGATCGAGCTCGGGTTGCGCTTCTGGATGCGGCAGCAGCATCGCGACGGGAGCTTCGACGAGGCGTATCCGCACGAGCGATCACTCGCCGCCACGGCGTTCACGGCGTTCTACGTGGCGGAGGCACTCGGCTTCTGCGGTGAGGCGCTCGACCCGACGACGCGTGCGGACGCGCGGTCTGCGCTGGCCCGCGCCGGCGCGTGGCTGTGCCGGAACGACGAAACGCACGGCGTCTTGTCGAATCATCTGGCGGCGGCGGCGGCGGCGCTCCGGCACATCCACGTCCTGACGGATTCACGCGAATGTGCGCAGCGGAGCGACTTCTTTCTGGAGCGCATCGTCGGGCGCCAGTCACGTGAGGGCTGGTACGAGGAGTACGGCGGCGCCGACCCGGGGTATCAGACCCACGGCTCGTTCTACCTGGCTCGCATCTGGGAGCTCACCGGAAGCGCGCATCTGCTCGAGTCACTCCAGCGCAGCACGGCCTTTCTCACGCACTGTCTGCACCCGGACGGAAGCCTGGGCGGCGAATACGCGAGCCGGAACACGCAGACGTATTACCCGGCGGCGTTCGAGATGCTGGCGGGGGTGGATGATGCGGCGCTCGCGATCGCACGGACGATGCGCGCGAGCGTGACGAACGGTGCGGCTGCGTGCCTGGGTGGCATCGACGCGTACAACTACTTTCCGCTGCTCAACAATCTCGTCTTCGCCTACCGCGCCGCGAGCGACGGCGCCGCGGGCGATCGCAGTGACGCGATGATGGAGCCCGCGCCGGGCCGGGTCTGGTTCCCCGACGCGGGCCTCCTGCGCGTGCGGACGGCGTGCGCGACGGTTCTTGTGGGGACGTCGAAGGGTGGCGTGGTGAAAGTCTTCAGCGGCGCGCGCCGGGCCCTTTCACTCAGCGATTGCGGCTTCCTCGGGCGCCTGCACGACGGCCGCCTCTGCTCGACGCAGTACCTCGATCGCGCACGTCCCACGGAGGTGTCGGACGGGCGAGTGGTCGTCTCGGGCTTCATGATGGAGTGCGCGCGGCCCACGATGAGCCCGTTCCGGTTTCTCGCCTTCCGGCTCTTCATGCTCACCGTCGGGGGGCTGCCCGCTCTGGCGCGCTGGCTGAAGGGGCAGCTGGTGCGGGTGCTGATCACGCGCCGCCGGGCGCTCGCGATCACGTTCCGACGCACGATCGAGATCACGCCGCGAGAGCTCGTCGTCGAGGACGAGTTGGCGGGTGCCGACCTGTCGCGGCTGGCCGGTCTCTGGCGCGGCGCGCACTTCACGACGGTGCACATGGGATCGTCGCGCTACTTCATCGCGCAGGAGATCCAGGGTACGGGGCCGGCGTCGGGGCTCGAGGCCGTGCCCATCCCGCGCGGCACCGATCGCGTCGTCGTGCGGCGCGCGCATCCGCTGGCCTGAGCCATGTGCGGCATCGCCGGTTTCGTCGGGCTCTCCGAGGCGGGCCTGATCGAGCGAATGACCGGGACGCTGCGGCACCGCGGCCCGGATGACGACGGGCATTTCGTCGAGGACGATGTGGCGTTAGGCATGCGCCGGCTCAGCATCATCGACGTCGCCGGCGGGCAGCAGCCGATCACGAACGAGGACGGGTCGCTCGTGATCGTCTTCAACGGCGAGATCTACAACTACCGCGAGCTCCGCCGGGAGCTTCTGGCGCGCGGCCACCGGTTGCGGACCGAGAGCGACACCGAGGTCGTGCTGCACCTGTTCGAGGACGAAGGGCCCGACTGCCTGCAGCGCCTGAACGGAATGTGGGGGCTGGCGATCTGGGACCGGCGGCGCCGGCGCCTCTTTCTCGCCCGGGACCGCCTCGGCGTGAAGCCGCTGTATTATCTCGCGTCGGGGAGCCGGCTGCTCTTCGCCTCGGAGCTCAAGGCGCTGCACGCGTACGCGGGATGGTCGCCGGTCGTGGACCCCGCCGCCGTGCACCAGTATCTCGCGCTGCGGTACGTGCCCGGCCCCGGCAGCCTGCTGTGCGGCGTGCGCAAGCTCCCGGCGGCGTGCTGGGCGATGTGGGAGCACGGGCGACTGGACGTCCGGCGCTACTGGACCCCGGAACCGTACGAGGGACCGTTCGCCGCGAGCGACGCGGAGTACCTGGAGGGCTTCGCCGCCGAGTTCGAGCGCAGCGTGCGCATGCGCCTCGTCTCGGAGGTGCCGCTCGGCGCGTACCTGAGCGCGGGCGTGGACTCGAGCACGATCGTGGCGGCGATGAGTCGCCTGTCGGGTGAGCCGGTCCGCACCTTCACCGTCGGCTTCGGTTACGACCAGGACGAACTGGCGGACGCGGCCGCGACGGCCCGGCGCCTCGCGTGCGCGCACACGGAGGTGTCCTGGCGCGCGCAGGACGTCGAGCTGCTGCCGCGGATCATCTGGCATCTCGACGAGCCGGTGGGAGATCCCATCGTGATTCCCATGTACCAGCTCGCGCGCGAGGCCAAGAAGCACGTCACGGTGATCCTCGCCGGAGAGGGCGCCGATGAATTGCTCGGCGGGTATCTCTTTCATCGCGTGCTCCTGCAATCGCAGCAGGCCGCGCGCCTGCTGCCGCACTTCATTCGCCAGGGGGTCGTGCGGCCGGCCCTGCGCGCGATGCCCGCCGCGGTCCTGAATCTCGCCTTCGACTACCCCGCCTCGCTCGGGGCGCGCGGCAAGCAGAAGGTCATCGACTTCGTGGACTACATGGATCCGGCGCGCCTCCCGCAGGCGTATCGGTACCTGATCAGCCTCTTCGACGAACGGGACACCCAGGAGCTGTACACGGACGAGTTCAGGAGTCGGCTCCAGGCGGCGAACGGCGTGCAGCCGGCGCGCACCGCCGGCCCGAACGTGCCCCTGCTCAACCGCATCATCGACCTCCAGTTCGACCACTGGCTGCCTGACGACATCCTGACCAAGCAGGACAAGGTCTCGATGGCCAGTGGCATCGAGGTCCGCGTGCCATTCCTGGACTACCAGCTCGTGGAATACGCCCTGCGGCTTCCTCCACGCATGAAGATCCGCAACG
>DATIGO010000205.1:0-8710 GCA_035454665.1 Gemmatimonadaceae bacterium
CACGACGGCGCCCAGGGCCACGATCGCGTCGTAGCGATCCAGCGTGAGCAGGTGACGCACCCCGACTGGCAGCTCCCAGGCGCCCGGCACCCAGATCACGTCGATCGCGTCCAGGGCAGTGCCGTGGCGGGTGAGCGCATCGAGCGCTCCGTCCACGAGCTTCTGTGTCACCACTTCGTTGAACCGGCTGGCCGCGACGGCAATGCGGCGGCCCTCACCGGACGGGGCCCCACTGAACTCCGCCATTCAGGTCGTCACGTGGAGAGCAGGTGGCCGAGCTTGGAGGCCTTGGCGGCGAGATACCCCGCGTTCTCGTCCGTGGACGGTGCGGCGATGCGCACTCGGTCGGTGATCTCGAGGCCGTAGCCCTTGAGCCCCACGAGCTTCATCGGATTGTTCGTGAGCACGCGGATGCGCCGCACGCCCAGATCCAGCAGGATCTGCGCCCCGATTCCGTAGTTCCGCAGATCGGCCTTGAATCCCAGCTTCTCGTTGGCCTCGACGGTGTCGTGCCCCGCGTCCTGCAGCTCGTACGCCTTGAGCTTGTTGAGGAGCCCGATCCCGCGCCCTTCCTGGTCCAGATAGACCACGACGCCGCGCCCCTCGCGCGCGATCATCTCCATGGCCGTGTGGAGCTGCCATCCGCAGTCGCAGCGCCTCGAGTGAAAGACGTCGCCCGTCAGGCACTTCGAGTGCATCCGGACCAGGATGCCATCACCGTCGCTCACGTCGCCGTAGACGAGCGCCACGTGCTCGCGTGCGTCCACGTCGTTGCGATAGCCCACGACGCGCCAATCCTGTTCGCCGATGTCGCACGGCAGGCGGGCCTCCGCCACGCGATGCACCAGGCGCTCCGTGGCGAGGCGATGCGCCACCAGATCCGCCACCGTGATGAACGAGAGGCCGTGCTCCTGCGCGAACCGATCCAGCTCGTCGCGCTTCATGGTCCGCCCGTCCTCGTTCAGGATCTCGCACAGGACGCCCGCGGGCGTCAGGCCGGCCAGCCGACAGAGGTCGATCGCGGCTTCGGTATGACCGACGCGCTGCAGCACGCCGCCATCGCGCGCGCGCAGGGGATGCACGTGTCCGGGCTTGCGGATGTCGCCCGGACCCTTCGTCGGGTCGGCCGCGATGCGTATGGTCGTCGCCCGATCGGTGGCGCTGATGCCCGTGGTCACGCCGTAGCGCGTGGCCGCGTCGATACTGACGGTGAACGCGGTCCGCATGGCCTCGGTGTTCTCGTCCCCCTGCATGGCGAGACCGAGCTGCGCCACCCGCGACGACTCCAGCGCCACGCAGATCATGCCCTTGGCGCGGAGCATGAAGTTCACCATTTCGGCCGTTACGAGCTCCGCGGCGCAGATGAGGTCGCCCTCGTTCTCGCGATCCTCGTCGTCGGCCACGACGACGAAGCGACCCGCGCGGATGTCCTCGATGGCCTGCTGGAGGGGGGCAAATGGCATGACTGAATGCTAGCGGGCCGAGGCCGTCAGGAGCCAGCACCGGCCGGCCCGGCCCCCCCCAGGGCATCCGACGGGGCGGGCAGCCAGGGGGCCGCCAGCGCCCGCACGTACTTGCCGATCACGTCCCCCTCCACGTGCACTGCGTCGCCCGGCGCAAGCCGGCCTAACGTGGTATGGCGCTCGGTGTACTCGATGATCGAGACCCGGACCTCTCCGGCCGCGGGGAGGGCGTTCACCGTGAGGCTCACGCCATCCAGCGTGATGCTCCCCTGCGGGACCAGCAGCGTGGAGACCGCGGGCGGCACGGCCACGTCGATAACGAGCGCGGTTTCCTCGCGGCCCACGCGCCGCACGCGCCCCACGCCGTCCACGTGCCCCTGCACGAGGTGGCCGCCCAGGCGATCGGTCGGGCGCAGGCTGCGTTCGAGATTGACCCGGGTCCCCGGAGCCCAGGTGCCCATGGTGGTGCGCTCGAGCGTCGTCGATACGGCGGCGACCGTGAACCATCCCGGCGCTGTGTCGCGGACCGTGAGGCAGGCGCCGCTGAGCGCGACGCTCTCCCCGGGGGCCAGGTCGGTGTAGCGGCACCGGACGCGGAACTCCCGCCCCGCATCCGTGTCGCGGGCCGCCTCGATCGTGCCGATGTCGTCGACGATTCCCGTGAACATCAGAGCTCCCGGAGCACGAACTCGGTGAGCAGATCTCCCTCCATGATCGTGCGGCGAATGACGCGCAGCCGACGCGCCTCCGCGAGCGAAGTGCCCGGCACCCCGTCGAAGGCCCTGAGCGAGCCGCGCCCGAGAACGATGGGCGCCTGCACGAGGACCAGGCGGTCGGCGAGCTGCTCCGCGAGCAGCACCCCGGCGATGGCGGCTCCACCCTCGACGAGCAGGGACTGGACGCCCCTGGCGTCCAGCGCCGCGAGCGATTCGGCGAGCGATGCCGCGATCGCGACGTCGACGCCGAGGGCGCGCAGCGTGCGTTCGTGTGCCGCGTCGATCGACGCGGTGAGAAGGAGCACCGGCCCCTCGCCCGCGGTCTGAGCGAGTCGCGAGCTGAGCGGCAATCGGCCATGGCGCGAGAAGATCACGCGCAGTGGCGGCCGTCGCGGCGCGGGAGCCTCGCGCACGGTGAGGAGGGGATCGTCGGCGAGCACGGTCCCCATTCCCACGCCCACGGCGTCACTCCCCGCGCGCAACCGGTGCGCCTCGGCGCGGGCCGGCTGGCCCGTGATCCATCCGGGCGATCGGTTGCAGTCCGCCATGGCCGCGTCGAGTGAGATCGCCAGCTTGAGCGTGGTCCAGGGCCGCCGCGGCCGCGCCGGGTCGTGTGCGTGGAAGAAAGGCGCGTTGAGCTCGCGGGCTTCCGACTCGCAGACGCCGAAGGTCACGTCGATTCCGGCCTCGCGCAGCCGATCCCCGCCGCGCGCGGCCACCGGGTTCGGTTCATGCACGGCGGCCACCACGCGCGCGATCCCGGCCGCGCGGATCGCGTCCACGCACGGCGGCGTCTTGCCGTGATGCGCGCAGGGCTCGAGCGTGACGTACAATGTGGCGCCGCGCGCACGTTCCCCCGCTTCGCGCAGCGCCACCACTTCGGCATGCGCCGCACCATACCCTTCATGCGCGCCGTCGCCCACCACGGTCTGGTCGCGCACGATGAGCGCTCCGACCATCGGGTTCGGCGAGGTCCGTCCCCAGCCCTTCCTGGCGAGATCGAGCGCGCGGAGCATGAATCGACGATCGGTACCGGAATCGTTCACGTGGGGCACCGCGCTCACCAGAAGAGCCGCGCGCCGAGCGTGACATAGCTCAGGGCGTCGTCGGCGCGGCGTCCCCCGAAGCTGTTGAACGTGTGGATCGATCCCCCCTCGATCCGCCCCAGCTCCACGCCTACCCGCAGCGGCGCTACCGTGGTGGCGAGGCCCACGAAGGCGTTGTCGCGCGTGAGCGCCTGCGCCACCGCGATCGGACCCGCGAACGTGATCGCATCGTCGCGGGCCACCTCGATCCGGATTCCGGTGCGCGAGCGATAGCGATCCTGCCCGCCGCCAGCGGAAAGCTCCCAGGATCCCAGATGCTTCGCAAAGAGCACCCGCCATTGGTCGGCGTGCACCGTCACGTCATGGAAATCGATCCGATCGTCGCCGGGGCGCGCCCTCAGCTCCAGCGTCGGGAGCCGGCGGCGCAGAAACGTGGCCGTGATGGCCGGGGTGACGATGGACTCCTCCAGCAGCACGAGCCGGCCACCGAATCCCACGTGCAGCGCGTGGCCCGGGAGGGAGACGTCGATTTCCCCCTCGGACTGGCCCGGGATCCAACCCACGTTCACCAGCGCGTCGAGCGCGAGGCCGCGGGATCCGGGAAGCACAATGCCGGCGAAGAGTCCGATGGCGGCGTCGAACACCGGGAGACCGATCGATTGCCCATCGAGCGCGTATTCGCTCGAGACCGCGCCGGTCTGCACGGGCGAGACCTGCGACGCGCGCGGCACCTGTCCCGAGACCGAGTTCGCGCGCACGCCGATGGAGAAGCGTCCCAGGCCGCCCAGAGAGCCTGCCTGCCCGAGCACGGGATTCCCCCCGACGACGGCCACGCCGAGCTGTGGCGCGATGAAGCGGAAGAGATCGATCGCCTTCTGGCAGGCGTCCTGTGTGGCGAGCTGTGTGGGGCCCGACGCACCGCAGCGCGGATCGATGGTGGCCGTCTGCGCCCTGGCGCGCGCGGTCGTCATCGCCGCCAGCATGATCACCGCTCCACTGCACCACAGACGACAGGTCGGCACGGCTCCCGGCCCTCACCCTCGCGCGAGGTGGACCTGTCCCGTTCCCGCGACGATCTCACCCGCGAGCCACGCCGGCACGCCGGCGGCCCGCGCGCCGCCGATCACTGCCGGCGCGTCGTCAGGCGCGACCACGACGAGCGCGCCCACGCCCATGTTGAACGCGCGGAACATCTCCTCGTCGGTCACCTCACCGGCCTCGGCGAGCACGCGGAACACGTCGGGCACGGTCCACGAATCCCGCTGCACCACCGCATCGAGCGAGTCGGAGAGGACGCGGTTGAGATTCCCGGGGATCCCTCCGCCCGTGATGTGCGCGAGCGCGTGCATCCGCCGCAGCACCGGTCGCAGCGCCGCGAGGTACGACCGGTGAACGCGCAGCAGCACGTCGGCCACCGTGGCGCCTCCCGCTCCGGGAAAGGGGTCGCCGGCCCCGAGGTGCAGCCGTTCGCCCACGATGCGGCGCGCCAGCGAGTAACCGTTCGTGTGCAGCCCGGAGCTCTCGAGCGCGACGAGCCGGTCGCCGGGGCGAACCCGGTCGCGGCCGAGCAGCGCGTCCTCCTCCACCACACCGACGATGAAACCGGCGAGATCGAAGTCGGGGGGCGTGTACAGCCCGGGCATCTCCGCCGTCTCACCGCCGATGAGCGCGCAGCCGTTCTCGCGGCACCCCGCGGCGACTCCGGCCACGATGCCTTCGGCGACCCGCGGGTCCAGGGCGCCGAAGGCCACGTAGTCGAGGAAAAAGAGGGGGGTAGCTCCCTGCGCCAGGATGTCGTTGACGCAGTGGTTCACGAGATCATGGCCCACCGTATCGTAGCGGCGGGACTCGACCGCGAGCTTGATCTTGGTGCCCACCCCGTCCGCGCTCGCGACCAGCACGGGCCGCTCGCCGGCCGGCGCGCGGAAGAGCCCGCCAAAGCTCCCGAAGTCACCTAACGCGCCTGCCGTCCGTGTCGACTCCACCAGCGCCTGGATGCGCCGCTTGGCGTCGTCGGCCGCCGCGATGTCGACCCCGGCGGCGCGGTAATCGAGCGGCGTCGTCACGCGTCGAGCTCCTCCTCGAACGCCACCAGCCGGCGGAACTCCTCCAGCCGATGCGCGATGTCCACGCGGTGAATCTCGAGCAGGCGCGTCACGGAGAATCGTTCCACGGCGAACGAGCCGAGCGTGGAGCCGTACACCACCGCGCGCCGCAGCGCCGCCTCGTCCGTGCGCCCCGACCGCGCGAGGTACCCGACGAACCCTCCCGCGAACGCGTCCCCCGCCCCCGTGGGATCGAAGACCTCTTCCAGGGGATACGCCGGCGCGAAGAAGACCGAGTGCTCGCTGAACATGTACGCGCCGTGCTCCCCCTTCTTGATGATCACATGCTTCGGCCCGCGCTCCCGGATCCAGCGGGCCGCGCGGATCAGATTGTACTCCTCCGTGAGCTGACGGGCTTCGGCGTCGTTCAGCAGCAGGATGTCCACGCTGCCCAGCAGCTCCAGCAGCTCGTTGCGACGGCTCTCGATCCAGAAGTTCATCGTGTCGCATGCCACCAGCCGCGGGCGCTCGACCTGGCGCAGCACGTCGAGCTGCAGCCGCGGGTCGATGTTCCCCAGAAAGACATACGGCGCCCGCTGAAACTGCGCCGGGATCCGGGGCCGGAACTGGGAGAAGACGCCGAGCCGGGTCTCCAGCGTCTCCGCGGTGTTCAGGTCGTGCCGGTACCGCCCGCGCCAGCGGAACGATTCGCCCGGCGCGCACTCGAGGCCGTCGAGTTGCACGCCGCGCTCCTGGAGTGGCTTGAACTGCTCCAGCGGGAAGTCACTTCCGACCACGCCGACGAGCTGGACGCTCGTGAGGTGCGATGCCGAGGCGGCGAAGTAGGTCGCCGAGCCGCCGAGGGCGTCGTCGATCCGGCCGAACGGCGTCTCGACCGAGTCGAGCGCGACGGAACCGACTACCAGAACGGAGGACATGCGGGCAGGGGTAAGGGTCTCGCGACGCGCTTCACCGGGAGCGCGACAGGAACTCCAGCGGAGGGATCACATGCGCTCCGGCGCGGAGATCCCCAGGACGGTCAGGCCATTGCGCAGCGCGATCTGAGCCGCGCGGGCGAGCGCCAGCCGTGCCTCCCGCACCCCGGGCGGCGCCTCCAGAACACGGTACCTGTGATACCAGTTGTGCACCAGCCTCGCCGTGTCGTGCAGCCACGTCACGACGCGCTGCGGCTCCCGCGCATCGGCGGCACTCGTGACGATGCGCGGGAAATCCAGCAGGGCGGCCACGAGCTCCCGCTCCACGTCCTCCGTGAGGAGGCCGAAATCCACGCCGTCGGGCGAGAGGGTCGCCGGGTCGATGCCGCCGACCCGGAAGATCCCGCTCATCCGCGCATGGGCCATCTGCACGTAGTAGACCGGATTCTCCTCGGACTGCGTGCGCGCGAGGTCGACGTCGAACTCGAGCTGCGAGTCGGCCTTGCGCATGAGGAAGAAGTACCGGACCGCGTCGCGCCCGACCTCGTCCACGAGATCGCGCACGGTCACGTAACTGCCGGCGCGCTTGGAGATCTTCACTTCCTCGCCGCCCTTCCGCACCGTGACCATCTGGTGGAGCTGATACTCCGGGTACCCCTCCGGGATGCCGAGCTCGAGCGCCTGCAGCCCGGCACGCACGCGCACCACCGTGCTGTGGTGGTCGGCACCCTGCACGTTGATCGCATGGCGGAAGCCGCGGCGCCACTTGCTCACGTGATACGCCACGTCGGGCACAAAGTACGTATACGTGCCGTCGGACTTCCGCATCACCCGGTCCTTGTCGTCGCCAAAATCCGTGGTGCGGAGCCAGAGCGCGCCACCCTCCGCGAAGGTGTGGCCCCCCTGGCGGAGCATGTCCACCGTTTCATCGACCATGCCATCGCCGTACAGCGAGGTCTCGAGGTAGTAGACATCGAAGCGCACGCCGAAGGCCTGGAGGTCACGGTCCTGCTCCGCGCGGAGCGCGCGCACGGCAAAGGCCCGTACCTGCTCGAGGTTCTCACCGCGCGCATCGTCGGGGTGCGCCTCCGCGTACTGCGCGGCGATGTCGCTGATGTACTCGCCGTGGTAGCCGCCCTCCGGGATCTCGAGCGGCTCGCCCGCCCGCTCGCGCAGCCTCGCCGCCACGGAGCGGGCCAGGTTGTGTATCTGGACCCCGGCATCGTTGTAGTAGAACTCGCGCGTGACCTGCCAGCCGGTCCACTCCAGGAGCGACGCGATCGCGTCGCCGAGCGCCGCCTGACGACCGTGCCCGACGTGCAGCGGCCCCGTGGGGTTGGCTGAGACGAACTCCACGTTGAACGCCGCGCCACGGCCGGCATTCGAGCGTCCAAAGTCCTCGCCGGAGCGCAGCACCTCGGCCAGTCCGCGATTCGCGGCGCCGCTCTCGAGCCGGAAATTGATGAAGCCGGCACCCGCGATCGTCGCCTCGCTGACACCCGCGCGGCTCAGGTTCATGTGCGCCAGCAGATCCGTCGCGATGTCGTGCGGACGGCGCTTCAGGGCGCGCGCCAGGGTCATCGCCAGGTTCGTCGTCCAGTCGCCGAAGGCGGGATCGCGCGGCCGCTCGACGACAGGCTCGACCGGGTCCGGAGCACCGATCGCGCGCGCCGCCCCGATCAGGGCGTCGCGGATGATCGCGTCAGGCGTCATTCGTCCTTCTTGCCCGACGCCTTCGAATCCTTCGTGGCCGATTCCTTCGTGGCCGATTCCTTCGCGGCCGACTCCTTCGGGGTCGATCCCTCTTTGCCCGAGGTCGCCGCGTCGCCGCTGCCACCGGCGTCGTCTTTCTTTCGCGCAGCACCCGGCTGGTTCTTCTTCCCGTCCTTGCCGTAGTCGGTGATGTAGAAGCCCGATCCCTTGAAAACCAGACCGGCACCTCCCGACACCTTCCGCACCGCCACGGCACCGCAGGTCGGACACTTGAGTTCTGCCTGCGCCGCGCTGATGGTGCGAACGAACTCTTCGAAGTCGTGCCCGTTGGGGCACCGATACTCGTAGGTGGGCACGTGATACGACGGGTGGTGGCTGCAGTGGATGGGTTCGCGTGAGTTAAGCTACACGCGGCCCAAAGCTCTTTCAAGTTAATAACTTAGCCGCGTGCACCTTCTGTGTGTTCGAGGCGGACCGGCCCGGCGCCGTGGTGCCCCCACTCCGTGGCGAGCGTGTCGGAGATCTCGCCCACCGTGGCGCGCGCCCGCACCGCCTCCACGAGGAGTGGCATGAGACGCGCCCCTTCACTCGGACGCTCGGTGTGGTTGAGATCGCGCGCCGCCGAACGCACCGCGCGCAGCGCCCGGTCCACGGTCCCTGCATCCCGTCGGTGCCGCAGGGCGCGCACGCGGGCGATCTGATCCGCCTCGAGCGCACCATAGTCCGGGCGGACCATGGGTGGCGCCGCCTCGGCGTCGGTGAAGCGGTTCACGCCCACGACGACCGTCTGGC
>DATIGO010000206.1:0-10625 GCA_035454665.1 Gemmatimonadaceae bacterium
TCACCCCTGAGGGGGGCGGTCGGGAGGTGGTCTTGCTGCTGGATCAGTCGTTCAGCATGCGGCAGGGCGACCGGTGGACGCGCGCCCAATCAGCGGCGCGTGAGGCGATCGACGGGCTGGGCAGCGAAGATGTAGCGACGGTCATCCTCTTCGACGACGGCGCCCGATCGACGGGGCAGGCCACGAGCGACACGTTGGCGTTGCGCGCGGCGGTGGATTCTGCGCGTCCGACCGATGCGGCGACTCGCTACGCCCCGCCCCTGGTCCTCGCGCGCCGGATCCTGGGCGGCACGCGGCTTCCCCGTCGCGAGCTGGTCTTCATCAGCGACTTTCAGCGCTCCGGTTGGGACCTGAGCGAGGAGGCGCGGATGCCCGCGGGCACCCAGGTCACGCCGGTCGACGTGGGCGCTGGGGAGCCGGGCGATCGGGCGGTGCGCGCCGTCGAGCTCCGGCGCGACGTCGCCGCGGGAACGGAGCGAATCGCCGTGAGCGCCCGCGTGTCGAACGCCGGGCCCGCCGTGCGCGGGCTCGAGGCCCGCCTCGAGGTGAACGGCCGGGCGGTCGAGACGGCGCGCATCGACCTTGGCGCCGACGCGGGTGGACTCGTCACCTTCCCCGCCGTGCCGGTGCCCGAGGCGCCGCAGCGCGCCGCCGTGCGACTGGCGGCCGATGGTCTCCCGGGCGACGACGTCTTCCACTTCGTGCTGGAGCGCACCCCGTCGATTCCGGTGTTGCTGGTCGAGGACGACACGCCGGGCACGGACCGCGGGCCGTTTGTGCAGCGGGCCCTCGAGATCGGGGACCGCCCCTCGTTCGACGTCACGCGGCGGCGGGTCACGCAGCTCGCACCTAACGATTTTCCGGGTAAGCGGCTCATCGTGTTGAACGACGTGCCGTATCCCACGGGCGAAGCCGGCCGGCGTCTGGAGGCGGCGGTCCGTGGGGGGGCCGGGTTGATCGTGGCCCAGGGCGAGGCGCTGGCGCCGCGCACCTGGCCGGCGCTCGGAAACGGACTGCTGCCGGCCCCGGTCGGCGACGTGATGGACCGCATCGGGGAGCGGGGGGCCGTACTGGGGTTCGTGGACCGCAGCCACCCGGCACTCTCGCTGTTCGGCTCCGCACGCAGCGGCGACCTGTCGGCGGCGCGGTTCTTCCGGTACCGCCCCATCGCCACGGACAGCGGCGTATTGGCGCGCTTCGATGACGGGCGGGTGGCACTCGCGGAGCATCGGGCCGGTCGTGGCCGGGTGGTCGTCTGGGGCTCCTCGTTCGACGGATACTGGAACGACCTTCCGCGCCAGCCGGTCTTCCTCCCGTTCGTGCACCAGCTCGCCCGCTATGCATCGGGGTATCGCTCCACGAAGAGCGTGTACGAGGTGGGGGAGGCGGTCGATCTTGCCTCGGTCGCCGCGTTCCAGGCGCCGTCGGACACCGCCGCGGCCGCGGCGCAGGCCCACGTGGCCATCGCGCCCGGCGGCGGGCGGCTCCGCGTGGGCGGCGAGGGTGGGCTCCCCGCGCTGCTGCCGCGCGAGGCAGGCGTGTACGAGGTCCGGCGTGCGGGATCACCGGGAGAGCGACCGCGGCTGGTGGCGGTGAACGTGCCGGCGCGCGAGCTCGAGTTCGCCCGGTTCGACCCCACGCGCCTAACGAACGCGGTGGCCCCGGCGGCGGACGCGACGGGACCAGCCGACGCGGCCGAGCCGCCCACTGTGGCGGATCAGGAGCGCGAACAGTCCCTCTGGTGGTATCTTTTGCTCATCGTGGCGACCCTGCTCGTCGCGGAGTCGATTCTCGCCGACCGGCTGTCGACCAGCCGGCCGGCCCCGGCCAGGAGCTGAGCTGATGGCGAGTCTCGTCGAACGTACCGTCGCGACCGATCGGGTCGCCCAGATCGTCCGCCGCGTGCGCCGCCGTTGGCGGATGCGCCACGCGCTGGTCGGACTCGGCCTCGTGGCCGGGCTCACCCTGGTCGCGCTCTGGATGGCCGCCATGGCCATGGAGCGCGCCGGCTTCAGCGAGGGGAGCATCACCACCGCGCGCCTCGTGGTGGCGCTCGTCGTCACCGCGATCGGCTTGCGCTGGGTGGCCTGGCCGCTCTTGCGGCGGGTCACCGACGGTCAGGTCGCGCTGTACGCGGAGGAGCGCCTCAAGAATCTCGAGGGCGTGCTGATGAGCGCCGTCGAGGCGACCTCCCCGGTGGCTCCGCAGGAGCTGCGCGGCAGCGGCCTGACCAAAGGCCTGGTGCAGGACGCCGTGCGACGCCTCGGTCCGCACGCTGACGGCGCCGCGGTCGAGGAGGCCGCCATCCGCCGCGCCGGCGTCGTGCTGATGGCGATGGTCTCCATCGGTGCGGCGATGCTCTTCTTCGGTCCGGCGTATCTGCGGCACGCGGCCGCGCTGCTCGCCACGCCGTGGCGCAGCGCGGCCGAAGTCGCGCCCTACTCGATCAATGTGGTGCCGGGCAATGCCGTCGTCCCCAAGGGCACCGATCAGCAGATCACCGCGGAGCTGCGGGGCTTCACGAGCGAGCTCGTGGAAGTGGTCACGCGCCGCGGCGCCAGCACGGAGTGGGAGCGCATTCCGATGGGCGCGCAGGGCGATTCGGCTCACTTCAACGCGCGCCTGTTCGATCTCACGACCGATGTGGAGTACTACGTCGAGTCCAGCGGCGTACGCTCGGGCGTCTTCAAGCTGACCGCGCGGAATCTTCCTGCCGTGTCGCAGATCGATCTCGACCTCCGCTTTCCGGCGTACACCGGGCTCCCGCCGGAGCACATCGAGGACGCGGGCGACGTGGCCGCCGTGCGCGGCACGCGCGTGCGCGTGAACGTGCACACGAGCATGCCCGTTCGAGGCGGCCGTCTCATGCTCGAGGGCGACTCGTCCGTCGTCATGCAGCGCACCAACGACAGCACCCTCGTGGGCGAGCTGCTGGTCCGGCAGGACGGCTTCTACCGCGTCGAGCTGACCGCGGAGGATGGCACGCGTGTGGCCGGGACCGTCGACTACGTGATCGACGCGCTCGATGATCAGCCGCCTTCGATCAGCATCAAGAAACCCGGCCGTGATATCCGCCCGACGAACGTCGAGGAGGTCTTCGTCGAGGTCGAGGCGACCGACGACTACGGCGTGGGCCGCGTCGAGCTGGTCTACGCCGTGAACGGGGGTGAAGAGAAGATCATCGCCCTCAACCAGGGACAGACGGCGCGCTCGAAGGAAGTGATCGCGGGCCACACCCTCTTCCTCGAGGAGCACTCGCTGCAGGCTGGCGACGTGGTGTCGTACTGGGCCCGGGCGCGCGACGGCGGTGCGGCCAGCGGCCAGGAGTCGATCACGGACATCTACTTCATGACCATCCGCCCGTTCGGGCGCGATTACCGGCAGAACCAGCAGGGTGGGGGCGGCGGTGGTGGCGGCGGACAGGATCCCGGCGCGCTCACGCAGCGTCAGCGCGAGATCGTGGCCGCGACGTTCAAGACCGAGCGGGATCGCGAGAAGCTGCCGCAGACCACGTTCCGCGAAAACGTGACGACGATCCAACTCGGGCAGGGAAAGCTGCGTGAGCAGGTCGACCAGCTCGCTGAACGGATGGAGCGCCCGGTCGTGACGCAGGCCGACACGGGCTTCAAGGTCATCGCGGAGCTGCTGAAGAAGGCGTCCGAAGAGATGAAGACTGCGGAAGAGGAGCTCGGGAAGCGCGACACGAAGGCGGCGCTGCCGCCGGAGCAGCGCGCTCTCCAGGCGCTGGAGCGCGCCGAGGCGGTCTACCGCGACGTGCAGGTGAGCATGGGCGGTGGCGGCGGTGGCGGCGGTGGTGGCCAGCAGTCGAGCGCGGAGGATCTCGCTGATCTGTTCGAGCTCGAGACCGACCGGCTGCGCAACCAGTACGAGGAGGTACGGCGCGGCGAGCAGCAGCAGGCCAACCAGGAGGTCGACGAGACGCTCGAGCGGCTGAAGCAGCTCGCGGCGCGCCAGCAGCAGGAGAATGAGCGCGCGCGCCAGCGTGCGCAGAACATGGGACAGAGTGGGAGTGGCGGTGGCGGGAGCCAGCGGCAGCTGGCCGACGAAGCGGAGCAGCTCGCGCGCCAGCTCGAGCGTCTCGCGCGCGAGCAGCGGTCGCAGGAGATGCAGGAGAGTGCGCGCCGCCTGCAGGAGGCGGCAGACCAGATGCGCCGCTCGGCTTCACAACAGGGACAGAGCGGCAACGCGGCCGGTGCCTCGGCGCTGGACCAGATCGAGAATGCGCGGCGGCTGCTCGAGGAGGCGCAGGAAAACACGCAGACGCAGGACGTGGCCCAGGCGGCGCAGCGCGCGGCGGAGCTCGCCCGTCAGCAGCGCGATGTGGCCAACGACGTTTCGGCGCTGCCGCAGACGGGGCCGAATCGGGCGGAGCGCGTGCAGCGGCTCGATGAGCGGAAAGAACAGATGGCCGGCGACGTGCAGCAGTTGCAGGAGGATGTGGAGCGTATGGCGCGCGACCTCCAGCGCGATCGCGCCGAGACGGCGCGCCAGCTGCAGGAGGCCGGGGCGCGCATGCGGCAGGGGCGTCTCCGTGACAAGATCCAGTACTCGCGCGGCGTGATGCGTCAGGGGTCGCCGGAGTACGCGCGCAACTTCGAGGAGTCGATCCGCGAAGATCTGGACTCGCTGAGCAACCGGCTGGCGCGTGCCGCCACGGCCACCGAGGGGCGCGCGAGTGCGCGGTCGGAGGAGCGGACATTGGAGCAGGCCCGGGACCTCGTGCGCGGTCTGAATTCGATCGATGAGCGCATGCGCGATCAGGAGAGCGGCGCCGGACGGCAGGGCCAACAGGGCCAACAGGGCCAACAGGGCCAACAGGGCCTGCGGGAACAACAGGGACAGTCCGGCCGGCAGGGTCAGGAGGGCCAGCAGGGCCAGCAAGGCCAGCAAGGCCAGCAAGGCCAGCAAGGCCAGCAGGGCCAGCAGGGCCAGCAGGGCCAGCAAGGCCAGCAAGGCCAGCAAGGCCAGCAAGGCCAGCAAGGCCAGCAAGGCCAGGGGCAGCAAGGGCAGGGGCAACAGGGCCAGCAAGGGCAGCAGGGCCAGAGCGGTCAGGGCCAACAGGGCCAGGGCCAGTCCGGCCAGGGTGGTGGCGAGCAGGGCCAGCGCGGTCAGCAGGGCCAGGCCGGCGACGGCCGGCGCCTCGACCCGAATGCAAATGACAGCGAGGCGCAGCGCGGCGGCGTGGGCACGCCCGGTGGTGGCGGTCAGGGCGCGTCGATCGGCCCGTACAGCGGCGACGACATCCGGCAGTACGGCCGCGAGCTGCGCAACCAGCGTGAGGCGGCGGAGAACCTGCGGCGCGACCTCCGCCAGCAGGGACGGGACGTGAGTGAGCTCACGGAACTGATTGAGCGGCTGCGCCGCCTCGAAGCGGCGCGGGTCTTCAACGATCCGGAGGAGCTCGCCCGGCTGCGTACCTCGGTGGTGCAGGGATTCAAGGAGTTCGAGTTCGCGTTGCGCCGGGCGCTGGTCGGCGTCGAGGCGGACCGTCCGGCGCTGGGCGGCAATACCGATGTGCCCGAGGGATATCGCGACCTCGTGAACGAGTACTTCAAGTCGCTCTCACGACGTCCCGCCTCTCCACCACCGTCCTCGCCGCCGCCACCGCGACCGTAGGGCTTTGACGCGCGCCGGGTCCCGGCGTCATTATGCGGTCCCCGCCCGCGACGTAGTGCCGTCGCGAGCGGGGACCGGACTTTTCCAGGAGTCGCGATGACAGTGGTGTCCCAGAGTGTTCGCGCCCAGCGCCCGGAGGCCGACGAGTTCACCTCGTACTACGCGCGCTACATCGACCGGGTACCCGATGGCGATATCGTGCGTACGCTCGACGAGCAGATCATCGAGACGCTCGCGTTGCTGGCGTCCGTGCCCGAGGAGCGCGGCGGATTCCGCTACGCCGAGGGAAAGTGGAGCATCCGGCAGGTGGTCGGGCATATGTGCGACGTGGAGCGGATCTTCGTATACCGCGCGACGCGATTTGCGCGCAACGACCGGACTGAGCTTCCCGGTTTCGACGAGAACGACTACGTGGCGAACGCGCGCTTCGATGACCGCACGCTCGCCGGCCTGGCCGACGAGCTCGAGGCGGTGCGCTGGGCCTCGGTCGCGCTGTTCGACTCGCTGAGCGACGACGAGTTTCTGCGCCGCGGTGTGGCGAATCACGCGCCGGCTTCCGTGCGCGCGCTCGCCTGGATCGCGGCGGGTCACGAGCAGCATCACGTGAACATCCTGCGCACGCGGTACCTGACGGCGTGAGCGCGCCGGAGCACTGGCTCCGCGGCCCGATCGCGGGCATCGAGCCGCTGCTGCAGCCCGTCGCGCACGCGCTGAGGCAGGCTCTGGACGATGTGGAGGGGGCCATCGCCGGGCTCACGCCGGACGAGATCGGCCTCGGGCCGGGCGGCGCTGCGTCGTTGGCGTTTCACCTGCGCCATCTGGCGGGAAGCACGGACCGGCTCTTCACATACGCGCGGGGCGAGTCCCTCAGTGGGGCGCAGCGCGAAGCGCTGCGCGCGGAGGAGGCGCGCGAGGCAACCCCGGACGCCGGGGCGCTCCTCGCCGGCGTCCGCGCCACGATCGACCGCGCTCTGGCGCAGCTCCGCGCGACGCCGGCATCCGCCCTGTTGTCGCCCCGCGAGGTGGGACGCGCGCGGCTGCCGTCCACCGTGCTCGGTCTCCTGTTCCACGCGGCCGAGCACGCGCAGCGTCACACCGGTCAGATCGTGGCGACGGCGAAGATCGTCCGGGGGATGCGCGGGGCCACGCGGTAGGCCGTGGACCGGCCGCCGGCCCCGGCGTGCGGCGGACGTTGTGGCGGCTCAGGTCGCGGTCGTCGGCTCCTCCAGCCTCGGCGTCTGGTGCAGCCGCACGGCCGTCTGCCTGGCGCGCAGTCGCAGGTTCAGCATCTCGACCCCGACCGAGAAGGCCATGGCGAAGTAGGTGTAGCCCTTCGGGATGTGGTGTCCCAGGCCTTCGGCCACGAGGTTCGTGCCGATGAGGACGAGGAAGGCCAGGGCCAGCATCTTCACCGTGGGGTGACGGTCGACGAAGCCGCTGATCGGGCTGGCGGCCGCGAGCATGACGCCTAACGCGATCACGTTGGCCGCGATCATGATGGAGACCTGCGGCACCATGCCGACGGCCGTGATCACCGAGTCCAGCGAGAAGACGATGTCGATGACCATGATCTGGGCGATGACCGATGCCAGCGACGCCGCCACCTGCTTCGTCCTGTGCTCCTCCGCCTCGCCTTCGAGCTTGCCGTGGATCTCCCAGGTCGCCTTGGCGATGAGAAAGAGGCCGCCGAGGATCAGGATCAGCGCGCGTCCGCTGACCTCCACGCCGAACAGGATGAAGAGGGGCCGGGTGAGCCGGACGATCCACGCGATCGAGAGCAGCAGCAGGACCCGGCTCACGAAGGCGCCCATGAGCCCCAGCCGCCGCGCGCGCGCCTGCTCCTCGCGGGGAAGCTTCGACGACAGGATCGAGATGAAGATGATGTTGTCGATGCCGAGGACGATCTCGAGTGCCGTGAGCGTCAGCAACCCGATCCACGCGCTCGGATCGAAGAGCCAGTCCATTGCGAGGTCTCCTGACCGGAAGGTGGGAGACGCCGGACGAAGGTCCCGGCGGCGCCGCGCGTGAAACTTAGCGCCGCGTGGAATGGCGGGAGCGGCCCGCGCGCGGAGCACCCATCCGCGTGATACCTTTCCGCTCAGCCGTGCCGCGCCATCCGCGCGGACTTTCCGCCTCTCGCACCGGGTTCCAGCGTCTCCGCATGTCCGACGACCTCTCGTACCCCATCGGCCGCTACGTGCCGCCGGCGACCTTTTCTCCGGAATGGCGCCGCGAGGCCATCGCGATCATCGCCGATACCCCCGCACGCCTTCGCGAAGCCGTGCGAGGCCTGACCCCCGACCAGCTCGCGACGCCGTACCGCCCCGAGGGGTGGACCGTCCGACAGGTCGTCCACCACGTGCCCGACAGCCACGTGAATGCGTACGTGCGCCTGAAGCTCGCCCTCACCGAGGACGTGCCCACGATCAAGCCGTACGAGGAATCCCTCTGGGCCGGACTCCCGGACAACGCGGCGGCCCCAATCGAGACGTCGCTCGACCTGCTCGAGGCGCTCCACGCCCGGTGGGTAGCGCTGCTCCGCGCACTGCGTGAACGGGACTTCGACCGCGAGTACATCCACCCTGCGACGGGCCGCCACTCGATCAACTACCTGGTGGGGATGTACGCCTGGCATGGGCCACACCACACCGCGCACGTCATGGGACTCCGACGGCGCATGGGATGGTCAGGCTAAGACTTCCGCCACGTCCGCGTCCTCCCCGACGCGCGCTGCAGCGCAAGTGCTCAGGTTCAACCAACAGCGGCCGCAGTGGCTGCGGCCTGCGCGAAACCCTGCTCCGGAGAGGGACATGTTCCGTCGAGGCGACCGTATCCACTGGTTGGGGCTCATCGTGATGGCGCTGGCCGCGTCGGCGGACGTCGCGGCGGCAAAGACGATTCCCGCGTTCGCGCGGAAGTACCGCGTGAGCTGCTCCCTCTGCCACGCCCCCGCGCCGCGCCTGAACGCCTTCGGCGAGGCGTTTGCCGGGAACGGCTTCGAGTTCGCCCCGGGTGAGCCGGCGCGCGATACGGTCAGCACCGGTGACGCGCTGCTGCGCCTGCAGCGCGAGCTTCCTCTGGCGATCCGGTTCGACGCGTATCTCCGCGCCCAGACGGAGCCCGAGCAGGGGCAGAATGCCGTCGACCTCCAGACGCCCTGGGTGATCAAGCTGCTGAGCGGCGGACAGGTCGCCGACAAGGTGAGCTACTACATGTACTTCCTTCTGTCCGAGCGCGGGGAGGTTGCAGGCCTCGAGGACGCCTATCTGCAGTTCACGGACCTCGGCGGAAGTGGTGTGAGTCTCCTCGTGGGCCAGTTCCAGGTGTCCGACCCGCTCTTCAAACGTGAGTTGCGGCTGCCGTACGAGGACTACCAGCCCTACCGCGTGCGCGTGGGCCTGACGTCGGCCGATCTCACATACGATCGCGGGGTAATGGCGGTGGCTTCTCCCTGGGGGGGCGCCGATGCCTCGCTACAGGTCATCGCGGGGCGCGGACTGAACACGGCTTCCGGCAACCGGCAGTACGATCCGGACGACGCAAAGAGCACGGCGCTGCGCCTGTCCCAGGAGGTGGGTGCCGTGCGCGTCGGCGCGTTCGGTTACCGCGGCTTCGAGCGCGAGGCGGGGGTGCGCAATACCATCACGATCTGGGGGCCGGACGCGACCATTCCGCTGGGCTCGATCGGCGAGGTGAACGCGCAGTATCTGCGCCGGACCGATAGCGACCCGTATTTCGGGACGTGCTCGGTCCTGACCCCGTGCGCCGATGGCGTCACGACGCCATTCAGCACGACGGTCGACGCCGGCTTCGCGGAGCTCATACTCTGGCCTCGAGGACCGACCGGGCGCATTTTCCTCGCCGGCCTGTACAACCTCGTCGAGGCGGACCGGCCGGTGGTGTCGCTCCGGCTGGATGAGCGCGCCGGTCAGGCGGTCGACGTGTCGCGGTATCAGACCGCCTCCGCCGGCCTGCACTACCTCTACCGTCGCAACGTCCGGATGATGGGCGAGGTGGGCTGGGATCTGGAGCGCGAGCAGGCCAGATTTATCGTCGGTTGGATGGTCGCGTTCTGAACAACGACTGCCTTCTCACAGGACATCTCAATGAACAACACTTGGCTGCGGGGGAGTGCTGGGAATCTGCTGGTGATCGCCACGGTGGTCGTCGCGGGAGTGGCCGCTTGTGGTGGTGGAGGCGAGCAGGCCGCGAGCGACACGGTCGGTTCCACGGCGGCGGCCCCGCCGCCCGCGGCGGCGAGCGGGGACACGACTCAGGCGGGTGGTGCCCAGGGCTCGTCGGCGATGGTCGCGCTGGGTGACAGTATCTTCCACGGCACCGCGGGCGGCGGCATCTGCTTCACATGCCACGGC
Organism: Gemmatimonadaceae bacterium; assembly: GCA_035454665.1. GTDB lineage: Bacteria > Gemmatimonadota > Gemmatimonadetes > Gemmatimonadales > Gemmatimonadaceae > DATIGO01. The sequence continues at coordinate 10,011 of DATIGO010000206.1, forward strand.
GCCGACGCGAAGGGCGTGCAGGGGCTCGGTCCCAACCTCACGGATACCACGTGGCTGCACGGTGACGGCAGCCTCGAGTTCATCAAGAACACGGTCCGCACCGGAGTGGCGACGCCAAAGGAGGCGGCGGCGCCGATGCCGCCGATGGGCGGCGCCACCCTGACCCCGGCCCAGGTCGATGCGGTCTCGGCCTACGTGCAGTCGTTGAGCCGCCGGCAGTGAGTTCCGTGCGGCGCCGCGTTAGGCGCCCGTGGCTTCCGCTGCTCGTACCGGCACTGCTGGCGCTGCGCCCCGCGTGGGCCGCGGCGCCAGCAGCGCCGTTTGCCCCCGCCACCGTCGTGCTGCTCGTGCGCCACGCCGAGAAGGCGCCCGGTGCCGGTGACGTGCCGCTTTCCGCCGAAGGCGAGGCCCGCGCCCGCGCGCTCGTCGAGGTCGGGCGCGTGGCGGGCGTCCAGGCCATCATCACCACGCAGTACGCGCGAACGCGGAGTACCGGCGCGCCTCTCGCCGCGGCCCTGCACCTCACTCCGGAGATCATTCCGGCGCAGGCGGACGTTCCGTCGCACGCCGCGGCCGTGAGCGAGGCCATTCGGCGGAATCACCAGGGCCGCACCG
>DATIGO010000207.1:0-2922 GCA_035454665.1 Gemmatimonadaceae bacterium
CAGCCGGGCGAACGTGCACAACCCGATGCTCGACGAGAAGGGGCGCGTCTGGATCACCTCCAGGGTGCGACCACCGGCCAACCCGGACTTCTGCAAGGCGGGGTCGAGCCATCCGTCGGCCCGCCTGTTCCCGCTCAACAACTCCGGGCGCCACCTGGCGGTGTACAACCCGGGCACGAAGGAGATGAAGCACGTCTCCACCTGCTTCGGCACGCACCACCTGATGTTCGCCGAGGACGCCAACCGCACGCTCTGGACGAGCGGCGGCGGTCCGGTGGTGGGGTGGTTGAACACCAGGCTGTGGGACGAGACCGGCGACGAGGAGAAGGCGCAGGGGTGGACCGCGCTCATCATGGATATCAATGGGAACGGCCGCCGCGACGCGTACGTGGAGCCTAACGCGCCCGTTGATCCCGGCAAGGACAAGCGACTTCAACCCGGGCAGTACGGGGGCGGTCCGTACGCGCTGGCCCCGGCGCCGGATGGATCGGTGTGGGGAACGATGTTCGGGTTCCCCGGCGCGGTCTTCCGGCTCACCCCGGGCGCGAATCCGCCGGAGACCGCGCTCACCGAAGTCTTCGAGCTGCCGTGGAACAACCCCGCCGTGCCTAACCAGGGTTTCTCCCCGCGCGGCGGTGACGTGGACCGGAACGGCGTGTACTGGGCCGCCCTGGCGAGCGGGCACATGGCGAGCTTCGACCGGCGCAAGTGCCGCGGTCCGCTCAACGGCCCGACTGCCACCGGCCAGCACTGTCCGGAGGGGTGGACCTTCTACGCCGAACCCCTCCCGCAGCTCGGCAACGTCACCAGCCCGGGGAGCGGTGAAGGGAGCTACTACACCTGGGTGGACCAGTTCAACACGCTCGGCCTCGGGGAGAATGTCCCGATCAACACCGGGAACCAGTCCGAGGGGCTCCTGGTCCTCAAGGATGGGAAGTGGGTCGTCCTGCGCGTGCCCTATCCGATGGGCTTTTACACCAAGTGGCTGGACGGCCGCATCGACGACCCGAACGCCGGCTGGAAAGGGCGTGGTCTCTGGGCCGCCATCAGCACCCGCGCTCCCTTCCATATGGAAGGGGGGAAGGGGGCCACCAGCAAGGCGATCCGGTTCCAGCTCCGGCCGGATCCGCTAGCCAGGTAGGGCCGAAGTGTGAAGACGGCAACGATACGACCGTTGCCGTCTTCGTTCGCGCACCAACGCAGCGCGCGTCGCCGGCACCGTTTCCCTTGACATCGACAGGAGCCGGCGGTAAGGTGTTCTGTAGACAGCTACAGCAACCAGCCAGGAGCTCACGCGCCGCCACGGCCACAGACGGACGCCCTGCGGGGCTCGCTCGACCTGCTGATCCTGAAGACGCTCTCCCTCGCCCCCATGCACGGATAGGGGATCAGCCAGCGCGTGCGGCGGGCCTCGAGGCCGTGCGGAGCGCCTCGTGACCGCGCGCGGCGTCCGCAGCCGCACGCTCTCATTTTCGGAGCATTCCATGACGTGGTTCCACGCCGCCCGCGCGCGCCTGCGCCTTCTCGCCCCACGCGCCGCCGAGTCCAGGATCGACCAGGAGATCCGCTTCCACATCGAGATGGAGACGCAGCGGCTCGTGCGCGAGCAGCAGCTCGATCACGACGAAGCGAGACGGCGCGCACTCGCGACCTTCGGCGGCGTACAGCAGCATCGTGAGACGCTTCGCGAGGGCCGCGGCACCGCCTGGTTCACCGGGCTGTCGCTCGACCTGAAGCTGGGCTTCCGGATGCTCGTGAAGTATCCCGGCCTTACCGTCGTCGGCGGCCTGGCGATGGCGTTCGGCATCTGGTTCGGAGCCGTCACCTTCCACATGTTCGGGCTCGTCACGGGCACGAAGCTGCCGCTCCCGGACGGCGATCGCATCGTGCGGATCCAGAACTGGGATCTGAAGCTGACGCAGGACGAGGATCGCGTGCTGTACGACTACCAGCTCTGGCGCTCCGCGCGGTCGATCACGGACCTCGGCGCCTATCGCGACGCGAGCGTCAACCTGGTGGGCGCGGACGGCAGCGCGCAGCCCGCGGTAGCGGCGGAGATCACCGCGTCCGCGTTCCGCATCGCCCCTGAGCGTCCCGTGCTCGGCCGCGTACTCGACGAGTCGGACGAACGGGCCGGCGCGGCGCCCGTGGTGCTGCTCGGCCACGAGGTGTGGACCACGCGTTTCGAGCGCGACCCGGGGATCGTCGGCCGCATCGTGCAGCTTGGGAACAGCTTTGCGACGGTCGTGGGTGTGATGCCGGAAGGGTACGCGTTCCCCGTATCGCACGAGCTGTGGCTTCCGCTGCGCACGGATGTTGCCGGCGTGGAGCCGCGGGGCGGCTTCCCCATCAACGTCTTCGGCCGCCTCGCGAACGGAATGACGCTCGAGGCGGCGCAGATGGAGCTGACGTCGTTCGGGAAGCGGCTCGCTGAGGAACACCCGACGACGCACGCGCACCTCCAGCCGCACGTGATCCCGTACACGCAGACGGATGTCGACAGCAGCGACATGGCGGTGATGCTGCCCCTGACCTACGCGTTCGTCGTCGCGCTCGTGGTGGTGGTGTGCAGCACCGTCGCGCTGCTCCTCTTCGCGCGCGCGGCGGCGCGGGAGACGGAGCTGCTCGTCCGCAGCGCGCTGGGTGCGAGCCGTCGGCGCATCGTGACGCAGCTCTTCGCCGAGGCGCTGGTGCTCGCCGGTGTGGCGACCGTCGTCGGGCTCGTGGCGGCGCAGTTGGCTCTGACGCGCTGGGGGGAGCCCTATCTCGTCATGAACTACGGGCGGCTTCCCTTCTGGTACGACTTCAACCTGTCGCCGGCGACCATCATCTTCGCGCTCGCCCTCGCGGTGATCGGCGCGGCGGTGGCGGGAGTGATGCCGGCGCGGAAGGTCACCCGTGGACTCGGGACGCGGCTTCGCG
>DATIGO010000208.1:0-18925 GCA_035454665.1 Gemmatimonadaceae bacterium
GTGCCCGGCGCGCAGGCGAGAATCAGCGGCGCGGTGGCCAGCAGCAGGCGTCGGGACGTGGAAGTGGGCATCGAGGAGAGGCGAAGTCGGAATTCCTACACCCTCGGCGCTTCGCTGGTTGCTGATCGCTGGTGGTGGCTGCCGGAGGCCGGCTGACGGGATCCCAGCGGCCCGGCCTCCCACGGCGGGCTGCGCTCCTCTCGCACCGAATCGTTGCGCGGCACGCGGAAGCGCGCGGCACGCCACGTGCCCTGAATTCCGGCCAGTGCGGGACTCACGTCGGGCGGCAAGGGATCGGCGCAGGCGATCAGCAGGCGGGCCGTTGCGCCAGCGCGAATCCGGTGCGTCACTGGGAACTCAGCCGGCGAGTTTCCTGCCACTCCACGCGCGTGTCGTAACCGGTGTCTTTGAGCGCGCACCCGGAGTCGACCGGCTTCAGGGGCCCCGCTGACCGCAGGACCGCGCTCGCCCGTCCAGGCGCCGTCCCCCGCAGTCACAGCAGGAGAACCCGCGCGGCCGGCGGCCGGATCATCTCATTCGTCTTCCGGAGAATCACCGATGGCTGACGGTGCGCGGTCAGCGCCGAGGCGTGCGCGCGCGCGACGCCGTACCAGCAGCGCCGAACCCAGATAGCCCGCGAGGGCGCCGCCGATCGAGATCGTGGGGTGCAGGGCCGACGCGAACATCCCGATCCCCCCTCCCACGAGCGTTCCTACCACAGTGCCGAGGAGCGCCCGGCCGAGCGGGACATGGCGCATCAGCCACCACGCCGTCGCCGGAAGGAGCACGACTCCGAGCGCTGCCCCCACCAGGGCGGCCAAACCGAATCCGGCGGGAGTCGTGGGCACTCGCGCGCCCGATCGCAGGAGGCTCCCGACGACCCAGAGCAAGAGCGGCGCCAGCACCGCGCCGATCACCGCACCCGTGATCGCGAGCCCCCCGGTGACGGCGAGAATGCGCGACCGGCGGGCTGTTGAGGCTCCCATGATGGCCATGGCTCCGGCGGGTGGACCCGCTCGGCCGGTCAGCCGCGCAGGTGAACCCGAATGTTGCCTTAGCGTGGTCCCCAGTGCAAACGCCCCCGACGCCGGGGAGGAGCCGCGTCATCGCCTGGGTGGCCAGCGCGCGCCGCGATTCTCAGCACCAGCCCCAGCAGCGCGAGCCGCATGCCCCGAGCACTCTCACGCATGCCCCGAGCACTCTCAATGGAATGTCCCGGGTGGAGCAGGAACGCACCCCAGGACGTCAATGGGGATCATCGGCTGACCGGCTGACGGGTACCAGCCGGCGGAGCGCCCGCGGCAGCAGGAGGCGCGCGATCACCGGCCGCACCAGTGCGAGCGCCGCATATCCCATCGCGTAGTACGGAATAGCCTCGCGCGCGCTGTCCGTGAGGAGGAGAAGCGGCAACGGAAGCAGGAAGGACCAGGACGCCGGCCAGCGCTGCAGCCCGTCGAGCTCCAGCCGTTGCTCGATCACGGCGTCGTCGCCCTGTGGCGTGATCGTGAGCGTGCCGCGCTGCACGGCCGACAGCGGATTCCACCAGGCCCAGCCCCGCGCCATGTCCGTGCGTGCCACTCGAATCGTATTGCCCTCCACGCTCACCTGGTGCAGGCCTTCCTGCCTGAGACTGGTCGCGGCGGATTGTACAACGTCCCGGAGACGCTCGGCCGGCGCCCCGGATGGCGAGGAGACGCCGGGGACCTCGAGCGGTACGTGAATCAGTGCCATCGCTGTCAGCCGGTCTGCCGCGTCGTGGCCCGGACGGACGCGTCGATGAGCCGTGCCAGGACGCCAAGGTCGATGTCGGCCAGACGCTTCACGTACAGACACGACTTCCCCGTCGTGTATTTCCCCAGCTTCGCCATCAGGGCTTCGTGCTGGGGGAAGCCGCTCATGATGTACAGTGTGAGATTGGCCTTCCGCGGCGAGAAGCCCGCCACGAACCAGTCGCCCTCGCGTCCGCTCGCATACTTGTAGTGGTACTCGCCGAACCCGACGATGCTCGGGCCCCACATCCGGGGTTCGGCGCCCGTGGCCTTCCGCATCATCTCGACAATGGTGCGGCAATCCGCCCGGCGCGACTCATCGTCGATCGCGTCGAGGAACGCCGCGACGCTGCGGGTCGTCTTCTTCGTCTTCAGCTCCGCCATCCTCTTCTCCCGGTCGTTGGGCCATCGCCCAAGGTGTCCGTGCGCCGTTCGGTGGGGAAGGTTTCGGCGCTCGGAGGGGCGGAGACAGGGACGAATCGACGCGGGACGACGGGGACCCGACAGGAAATCAGGGTTCGCACCGACGCGCGACTCGAATCCGGGCGGCCATAGTGCACACAGCGCCACCGCGCCGCCGGTTGCTGCTTCCTGTGTCCCGGTGCGTGGTGGAGGGAACCCGGTACCAGATTCGGAGGAGGAGCCATGCGGTATCGCTATCTGGGTGTCATCGGGCTGCTCGCGGTCACCACCGCGGGCGGTGCGCAGCAGGTCGGGCGGATCCGTCCGGAGATCAGGCCGTTCGCGGGTGTTTACGTCCCCACCGGCGCGCTCAAGAACGATTTCAAGTCGGCCACCATGCTCGGCATGCAGGTGGCCATGGAGTTGTCCCGCCACATGCACGTGCTGGGATCGGTCGGCTGGACACACGGCCACGCCAAACTTCCCGCGCTGAGCGACGACGTCGCCTACCTCTGGCAGTACGACGCGGGGGTCGAGTTCAACCTGGTGCGCGAGCTCGACAACGGCTGGCTCTTCCGGCCCCTGGCCGGCCTTGGCGCGGGCGGACGGACGTACGACTACCAGGCCGCGGGGATCGGGACGACCAGCTGTGTCGCCGGCTACGGCGCGTTAGGCGCCGAGTTGCAGAAGGGTGTGCTCGCGCTGCGTCTCGAGGGGCGCGACTACCTCGCGTGCTTCGACTCGCCGATGACGGGCGAGAAGCACACGCGGAACGACATCGGGATCATGTTCGGCCTTGCGTATCACCTGCGCTAGACCGACGGGAGGCACGGGGAACGGGGCGGCAGGGGTCCACGCCCCCGCCGCCCCGCGTGTCGTTTCCCTTACGACTCTTCGCGGAGGGCCACGAGCGGATCAAGCCGCGCTGCACGGCGCGCCGGTACCCAGCAGGCGATGGTAGTGACCCCGAGGAAGAGCGCCACGATCGCCGCGAAGGTGAGCGGGTCGGTCGCGCTCACCCCGACGAGCATCGTCTGCATCACGCGCGTGAGTGCGAAGGCGGCGAGCAACCCCGCACCGATGCCCACCACCGCGAGTCGCATCCCCTGGCCGACGACGAGCCGGAAGACACTCGTGCCGCTCGCGCCGAAGGCCATCCGCACGCCGATTTCCGCCGTGCGCTGTCGCACCAGCGTCGAGAGCACGCCGTAGAGTCCTACGCTCGCCAGCACGACGGCGACCACCGCGAAGACGCCGATGCAGACGAGCGCGAAGCGCGTCGGCGCCCGCGCACGATCCAGCAGCGCGGTGTACGGCTGCAGCTCGCTCAGCACGTAACGGGGGTTGAGCTCGCGCACCGCCGCGCGAACGGCCGGGACCAGCCGCGAGGGATCACCCTCGGTGCGCACGAGCCAGCGGTTCGCCGCGCCGAAGCCGCCCTGGGCGTCGACCATGTACATCGTCTCCCGTCCATCGACGGCGAGCGACGCGTTGCGCTGGTGCCTGACGACGCCGATGATCTCCCACCAGTCCGGCTCCGGACCTCCGATGCGGGCGAGGAAACGCTTCCCCACCGCCGACTCGCCCGGGAACGCCTTCTCAGCGAAGACGTCGTCCACCATGACCAGGTTGTGACCGGGCACGTTGTCCGCCTCGGTGAAGGCGCGGCCGTCGAGCAGTCGGGTCCGCATCACCGCGAAGTAGTCGGGGAGCACGACGCGCAGGTCGGCCTGCTGGAAGAGCGCCGGATTCGTGAGGGCGGCCTCGAGGCCCCAGCGGGTGTTCGACGCCTGACCCTCCAGCGGAAGCGGTAGGGCCGCCGAGACCCCGGTCACGCCCGGAATGGCGCGCAGCCGCTCGTGGATCCGGCGTTGGACGGCGGCGCGCCCCTCCGGCGTGGGTTCGCCGACGTTCGCCACCGCGAAGGCGAGCACCCCGGAGGGATCGAATCCCGGCGCCGCACGCTGCAGGGCGACGAAGCTGCGGATCATGAGCCCCGAGCCGACCAGGAGCACGAACGCGAGCGCGACTTCGGCGGTCACGACGCCCGCGCGCAGCCACTTCCCGGCGCCGGAGAGCGATGGGCTCCGGCCCCCGGTGCGGAGAATGTCGGCCACGTCGACGCGTGAAGCCCGGAGCGCGGGGACGATGCCGAAGATCACCGCGGAAAGACCGGCGGCGAGCATCGTGAAGACCAGGACGACGGGATCGATCCGGATCTGATCGAGGCGCGGCAGATTGTCCGGACCGATCACCGTGAGGAGGCCGATCGCCGCCGACGCGAGCCAGAGCCCGAGCGCAGCGCCCGCCCCGGCGATGACGAAGCTCTCGACCAGCATCTGGCGCACCAGGGCGCCGCGGTTACCGCCGAGCGCCGCCCGCACCGCCAACTCGCGCTCGCGCTGGCTCGTCCGCACGAGTAGCAGATTGGCCACGTTGGCGCAGGCGATCAGCAGGACGAATCCCACCGCGCCCATGAGCGTCAGGATGGCCGGGCGGGTACTCGCCACCACGTACTTGTGCATCGGCTCCACGCGCCACCGTACGCCGGCCGTCTCCTTGATCGGGAAGCGCTGCCGGAGGTCGGTGACGATGCCGTTGACCTGTTCCTGCGCCGAGGCGAACGTGGCCCCGGGGCGCAGCCGACCGACCACGCGGAGGAAGACGTTCACGCGCGATGCCGTCTCGAAGTTGATCCGCATCACGGTGTACAGGTCCGGCCGCTGCTCGATGCTGGAGTCTTCGAACCAGAAGAGTTCCACGCCGGGTTCGAGCACCCCCACGACCTGCGCCGTCTGTCCGCCCAGCTGAATGTTCCGGCCGATGACCGATGAGTCGCTGCCGAACTGCCGCTGCCAGAACTCGTGGCTCAGGATGGTGATCCCCGGGGGGAGCTGTGCCGGCTGGCCACCCTGATTCTCGGCAGCCCCTTCCGGGGGCGGCGGCAGGAATCCGTCTTCCTCCACGAAATCCCGGCCGAGGACCACGCGCACACCTAGCGTGCGCAGGAAGTTCGAGGTCACCCCGGCGGCCCGGAGCATCTGCGCCTCGCCGCGCTCATCGATCAATGGCTGACGGAAGGTGACCAGCCCGGCGATCTCGTCGAACTCGGTCGCCCCGCGACGCAGATCCGGAAAATCGCCGGGTGCCATCGGGAAGTTGAAGACGCTCCGGGCGGTCATGTCGCTCGTCACGAACGCGAGCCGCTCCTGGTTGGCGTAGGGCAGCGGGCGCAGGAGCACCGTGTTGACGATGCTGAAGATCGCCGTGGTCGCACCGATCCCCAGGGCGATCGTACCCACCGCGGTCACCGTGAAGACCGGCGACTTGAGGAGCGTACGTACTGCGAAGCCGAGATCGTTCCGGATGGAACTCATGGGTACCTGCCAGGATGATCGCCGACGCCGAGCCGCGAACGGAGATGAAAAGAGCATGCCTGCGCCCGGGCGACCGTCAGTCCGCGTCGCGCAAGAACTTAGGTGCGCTCGCACCGGTGCGGGGGCGCCGTCCGGTGTGCGCGGATGGGATGAGCGTCCCGGAATCGGACACCACCGGAGGCGGTCCCAGAGAGTCGGGCACGCATCGGTGGCGTCGCGAGGGAGCGGGAACAGCCGAGTCGCGACTCAGCCGCCGGCGAGGGTGTCACCCCGTCGGGCTTCCGCGCCGCGGTCCTGTCGCTTCCGTACAATTCGGTCGGCGATTCTCGGTGTCGATTCCGGGGGTGGCGGTTCGACTACCTGCGACCACGTTTCGCCCCCTAACCGGAGGAACCGATGAAGTACCTGTGCCTGATCTACGAGGACGAAAAGCAGTGGGTGAACATGCCGCAGGAGCAGGCCGGCGGCATTCTGGGCGAGTATTTCGCCTTCACCGAGGGGATCCAGAAGTCTGGCCATCTGCTCGGCGGCGAAGCGCTGCAGCCGACGCACACCGCGACCACCGTGCGCGTCCGCAACGGAAAGGTCTCGGCCACCGACGGTCCCTTTGCGGAGACCAAGGAGCAGCTCGGTGGCTACTATCTGGTCGAGGCCAAGGATCTCAACGACGCGATCCAGGTGGCGGCGAAGATCCCGGGGGCGCGGATGGGATGCGTGGAGGTACGGCCCATCATGGTGTTCGACCAGCAGTAGGCGGGGGGAGGACCCATCGCGTCCCGGCTCGGCGAGGACGACATCGTCGGCGTGCGCGAGCGGATCGACGCGGTTTATCGGTCCGACTCGCGCCGCGTGCTGGCGACGCTCATCCGGCTCCTGGGCGACTTCGACCTCGCCGAGGAGGCGCTGCAGGAGGCGTTCGCCGCGGCGGTGGAGCGCTGGCCGGAGGAGGGACTCCCGGCGAATCCTCGCACCTGGCTCGTTTCCACGGGGCGCTTCAAGGGGATCGATCGGGTGCGGCGGCGCGCGACGTTCGATACCGCGCTCGTGCCGGTCCTGCGGCGCCTGGCCGACGAGACCACGCCGGCCGCCGAGCCTGCCGAGGGCGTCGAGGACGACCGCCTGCGGCTCATCTTCACCTGCTGCCATCCGGCCCTGCACCCCGACGCGCAGGTCGCGCTGACGCTCCGCGAGGTCTGCGGCCTGACAACGGAGGAGATCGCCCGGGCATACCTCGTACCGGCCCCCACGCTCGCGCAGCGGATCGTGCGCGCAAAGGCGAAGATCCGCGACGCGCGCATCCCGTACCAGGTGCCGTCGCGGGCGGATCTTCCCGAGCGGCTGGACGCGGTGCTCCACGTCATCTACCTCGTCTTCAACGAGGGGTACTCGGCCTCGTCGGGCGCCTCGCTCATCCGGTCCGACCTTTCCGCCGAGGCTATCACGTTAGGCAGGCTGCTCGTGGAACTGCTGCCGGAGCCCGAGGCGATCGGGCTCCTGGCGCTCATGCTGTTGCACGACGCACGCCGCGCGGCGCGGGTGTCGTCCGCGGGAGAGCTGGTCCTCCTCGACGAGCAGGACCGGTCGCTCTGGAACCGCGGGCAGATCGCCGAAGGGAGCCGCCTCGTCGAGTGGGCGCTCACCTCGCGCCGGTTCGGGCCCTACGCGCTGCAGGCGGCGATCGCCGCCGTGCACGCGGAGGCCCCGAGGGCTCCCGAGACCGACTGGCGGCAGATCGTCGGGCTGTACGACGTGCTGATGCGCGCGGCGCCGTCGCCCGTGGTGGCCCTGAATCGCGCGGTGGCCGTGGCGATGCGGGACGGTCCCGCGGCGGGCCTCGCCCTGATCGACGGGCTCCTGGCCAACGGCGCGCTCTCGGAGTACCACCTGGCGCACTCGGCGCGCGCCGATCTCCTGCGGCGGCTCGGACGGGCGCGGGAGGCCCTGGAGGCGTACGAGCAGACCCTGCGCCTGACGAGGCAGGAGCCGGAGCGACGCTTCCTGGAGCGACGCCTCGCGGAGCTCCGGTCGCCCGGTGGAGGAAGCGAACCTGCCTGACGAGACGCTATTCCGCCACGTAGCGCCACGGATCGGTCAGTCGCGCGCGCCGCCAGATCGTGAAGAAAGGGATCCGCCGCGCTTCGCCGCTCGTGGGCGTGACGACGATCGTCCCGATGTTGATCCCGAAGTCGCCGCTCGGCGCGACGATGGTCTCGTCGGCACCCCAGGTGAGCGTTCCCTGCACCGGCCCTCCGGCCTCCACGCCTTCCGCGATCGCTTCGGGACCGAGGCGGAAGTTCGTGTCCGTGGGAGCGCCCATGTGCATCGCCTCGGGCGCCCCGAACGCGCGGAACGCGGCGCCGAGTCCGGCCTGTCCCGCCTCGGAGAAGGATGCCTCGGCTGCGGCAAGCGAGGCGCGGTACGCCGCAACCTGCTCGGCCGAGGACGACGGCGGCGTCAGGCGCTCGGGCAGCAGCGGCGGTAGCATGTCGGCCGTGGTCGCGCCGTCCGGCCGCGGTCCGCGCTTGTAGACCATCACGCGCCACCCCTGCTTCGTGCGCGTCCAGTAGGCGATGTACTTCGCGCGCGCCACGGAGTCGTTCGGGAAGCGAATCTCCTGATAGCCCGCTGTGAAGCCGTGCGTGCCGTCGGCGGAGAGCGCCACGCGGATCGGGGCCCAGGTGGCGCGGGCCGTCAGATTGGCGCTGACGGACCGCAGCAGCTCGAGGGCCGCCTCGCGCCCGCGCACCGAACGCCCCATGGCGATGAGCCGCACGCTGTCGTCGAAGATCCTCGAGAGGCTGCTCACGACGTCCTCGCCCGCGCCGGAGTCCGAGAAGGCGCGGTCGGCGGCGAGGAGCTCGTTGGCTGCGTCCGCGGGAGCAGGGGAATCGGTGTCGCGCGCCGTCTCGCCCTGGCACGCGAGGAGTCCGGCGACCGCGGCGAACAGGAGCGGGAGACGTGGCTGGCGTGTGCGTCGAGGGGGCACGGGGGATTCCGATGGGGTTGGACCATCCGAACATATTCGCCCGCACCTGCGTGTCGATCGTTCTGTGACGATATGCAAGGCGAGCCGTGCGATTCGCGCCATGAAGCGCTCGAGTGGCTCCGCCGCAGCACTTCGACTCTCAGCAATTCGACTCTCGAAATTCGACTCTGACCCCCATTACGGGAAATTCGACTCTGACCCCCATTTAGGGAAATTCGACTCTGACCCCCATTATGCGGCGGCTACTTGAGACGGGCCCGCTCGAGTCGCGTGCCGCCGGCATCGTGCGACGTGAGGTAGATCGCCCCGTTGGCGCCGAAACCCTCGAGCGCACGACCCGCGGGGAGCCGGACGCGATGCGTGAGGACACCACGGCGATCGACGACGTCGTAGAGCAGGCCGCTCCCAGACTGCGCGGTGGTCGAGGGTAGAATCCAGACGTTTCCCTGAGGATCGGCCCTCATCGTCCCCGAGCGCAGGACCGGGGGCACGTAGTCGGGGAGATCGCTCGCCGGCACCACCTCGGGGATCTGTGGCGCGTCGGGAGCGCCGGCGGGCCTGGGCGGCGGCCCGCCGTCGGGCATGGTGACTCCCAGGATCGTCATGCTGTGATTCGTGTTCGTCGGCACGCCGTGACCACTGGCCGCGGCGGCGCCGGCGCCGGATTCGGCTCCGGGAGTCGCGAACTCACGTTCGAGGGCCCGCCTCGTCGAATCCACCAGGGCCGTCTTCTCCTCGTCGGTGAGACGCTTCCAGTCGAACGGCATCTTCGGCGAGGACCAGCGCGTACCGTCGGGGTTGATCCAGTCGATGTGATAGTCCTGGCCGCGCAGCATCGCGATCGTACCGTCAGGAAGCAGCGTCCAGTCATCGATGGTCGACAGGGGATTGATCATCGCACTGAGCCGGACGCCACCCGGCACCGGTGTCACCGAGGTCCGTCGCTTCGGGACGCGCACCCAGCCCAGGGTGTCGGCCGCACGCCGGTCGAAGTCTCCGGCGAGAATCGGTGCGGAATCCGGGAGCTGCGGGGGGACGAAGGGCTTGCCCTGCTCTGGCGCGCGGAACGTGGGCATGAGCCAGCTCCGGTAGATCAGACGGCCTCCGGCGTCGAAGCCCGGCGTGCCGATCGCAGGGTTCCACATGAAGCCAATGTCTCCCGCGCGTGGCGGCGACATCACACGCGCCACCTTGCCTTCGGGATCCAGTACAAGGAAGGCGCGGGCGGACTGGTCGATCAGGAGCGTGGAGTCGCCGAGGTAGGGGATGATGCCGGTAGGCCGCGCGCCGTAGGCGACGGGCGTCCCCGCGGCCGAGTCGGCGAGGATCTTCGCCTGCGCGAGGGCGCGGTCGAAGAGGAGCAACCGCCGCCGTCCCGCATCGTTCACGAGCACGCGCCCGTCGGAGAGCTCGCGCAAACCATACAGGAATCCGACCGTCTCGCTCGACGCGGCCTCGGCGGGTCCGACCTCGCGAACCGGAATCTCGTTCTGTGCCCCGACCACTGCCGGCATCGACAGCGCGATCGCGACGCCGAGGCCCCGGAGAATCATTCGCATGTCATCCTCTCTCTTTTCGCAGAACTCCCTGGAATTCCTGGTCCCTATCGATGGATCATCACGGCCGTCCCGGACGGGTCCACCGAACCACCCATCCATCCCATCTGCGCGAGCATCCCCATCACGCCCATGTTGGTACCGCCGGCGGTGGATGACCGCACCGACGCCAGGTACCGCGTGTCGAGCGCGCTCATGATCATCGCCGGCAGCATCCTGCGCTGCTCCGCGGTCAGCAGCCCGCGCGCGGCCGGCACGAGGCTCCGGAGCACATCGATGGACGCCTCGCGTGCGCGGCGATATCGCTGATACGCCTCGTCGCGATCGTACTCGTCCGGCAGTGCGGCGAGATACTGCGCCACAGGCGTCCAGATCGAGTCGTACGCCAGCGCGTACCGGCGGTTGAGCGTGGCGATGCTGTCGGCCTGGACGCGGGTCAGCCGCAGGGAGTCGGCCTGCAGGAGGATGAGCGCCATCGGATTCGGAGGAATGAGGGCGCCGCTCATGGCGCGAAGCTCCTGGTCCGACGATCGGGTACCCGGTCGCGCCCGTCCGCGGTCGAGCGACTGGGTGAGGAGCTGTCGTTCGCGCGGCAGGCCGATGTCGACGCGTGCCTGGAGCGTGACGACCACCGGGTTACGGCTCAGCGTCTGCTCGGGACTCGTGGCGCCGAACCGCGGATTGACCTCGTAGCGGAAGCGACGCGCCACGGGATCGAAGCCGCGCACGAAGAGGAGCGAGGGATCGGGTACGACGGTCTGGCCCCAGCCGCGCCTCCCGCGCTCGCCGTGCAGCAGAAGGTCCGCGGCGCCCAGGGCGTTGTTCACGTACAACGCGAGGTTCAGCCGTTGCGGCAGGCGGAACTTCACCGGGTTGAGGGCGACGATGAGCGTCGAGGTCGACGTCCAGGGTCCTTCGCAGCTGCTTCGCTCCGCCAATGCGCCGAGTTGCCGCGTCAGGCACGCACGGGCTGCGGATGAGCCGGCCCGCAGCAGCGACTGCAGGCCGGCCGCCACGTCGGGATCGACGCCGGGCGCCGCCGGATCGAAGACGAAGGCGCGATCGTTGAGATAGCCGTCGCCGTTCACGTCGCCGGCCACGAGCGGCGTGAACGGGAGGCCCGACCGGAAGGAGCCGGACCAGGTGACCGGTACCCAGTCGAAGAAGTTGTACGACAGGCTGTACACGAACTGATGCCGCGCATCCAGAGCGGCGCGCGCGCGTTCGCGCACGCGCGGGTCGCCCGCGGTGCTCATGAAGCCGTTGGCCGCGTCGCGCATGCCGGACCAGACGTACGTCACGTTCCAGGCGAACCGCGTGCTGAAGGTGAGCGGTTGCAGGCTCACGGTGAGTTGGCGGGTCACCGACGCGAGGTCCGAGCGCATCTGCATCACGCGCGAGAACTCCGGCGTCACGCGGCCATCCTGCACGGCGATCGCGCCGGTGGACGGCACGATGCTCCCGGGCTGCACGTACACCGGGCGTCCAGCTTCGTCGTCGAGGCTGAAGCGGGCGGCCGGCGCGACGTTGAGATCCACGAACCCGGGCTGCTGGCGGTTGCGCGACCAGGTGGCGTCGACCGTCGAGAGGAAGCGGCTCCCCGCCAGGGCGCCGGTCCAGTTGAGGTTTGCCCGCAGGCTGCGTGGCGCTGCGAACGCGGGGGCGAAGAGCGTCGCGTCGGGCGCCAAGCTCGCAAAGACTGTTCCGTCGGCGCACGCGCGCGGAATGCTCGCCGGATCGGCCAGGTATCCGCTCCAGCCGGGGAGCGGGACCGCGGCGCCCACACAGGTGAGCTGCTGCCGTGCGTCGGTGAGTCCGGTGCCCGAGATCGCGCCCGCGATGAGCTGTGCATTCGGGACGTTCTGAAAGATCCCGATGCCGCCACGGACCACGGCCCTTGGACCGCGGACGAACCCGCTCGCGGCCGCGAGCTGCGGTGCCCGCCCGTACGTCCAGGAGAATCCCGCGCGAGGGCTCAGATGGATCCGGCTGGGTACCTCGTCGTTCACAACGCCTAACGCCTGGCGCAGCGCGGGATTCGCATCGGGCCGCGCGAGGAACCGGTTCGCATCGAGCCGCACGCCGTACTGGAACTGCAGGTCCGGTCTCGGGCGATACGAGTCTCCCAGCGAGAGGCCGGCGATGAGCTGGCTCCCGCGACGTGGGCCCGCAGCCAGGAGACGCGAGTACGACGCCGGCATCCCCGCTTCGAGGTCGGCGAGGGAGTTGTAGGTGAAGGTGCCGAGCCGGTTGGCCAGAAGCTCCTGATCGAAGAACTCCCAGCGCAGCTCGGTCGAGAGCTTGAGACGATGCCGGTTGTCGAGGCTGATCCAGGAGAGCTGGTTCTGCCCGCCCAGGATGGCGCTGCGGTTGGTCGTGCTCTGGATCTCGCTCCCGCCGAAGGACAGCCCGGTGAGCCCGGCGCTGCCGTCGTCGAGGACGGAGCTCACGCGGACCCTTCCCGCCGGGAGCTCCAGGTACGGGCTCGTGTACGACCGCACGTAGCTCACGCCGAATGCGGTCTCGCTCAGCACGCCCGAATCGAAGTAGTTCGTGTGCCGTCCCTGCAGCGCGCCGAACCAGTTCGTGCGGCTCGCGTCGACCGTCGGCAGCGCCGTGACCTGGGCGAAGGGGGCGTTCGTGTGGTTGAACGACCCGATCGCGGAGAGGTTCAGCGACGCCCCGCTCGTCGCCGCCGGCGGGGCGAAGTCCGCGGACGCGATGAAGAGCCCGCGGTCGCCGATGCGCATGCCGGGTGCGCGCGACGTGCCCAGCGGAACGCCCGCCTGCCCCAGTATTCCGCGCAGCCGCGCCACGGAGTCGGGCGCGACACCGGCGATCCGCAGTGCCACGGGATCCGCAGTCATGAGGTTGGAGAGATCGCTGAGCCGCCGGTCGAGCTGCCACCCGGCGCTGTAGAAGCTCTGGTCCAGCGTGATCGGCCCCGTGGCGGCACCGCCCACGGACAAGGCCGTGTACTCCGCGCCTAACGCCCTCCCGGCGCGATCCGTCCACGCCATCCCGGGCGTGGTGAAGAGGCTGCTCATTCCCCGCGCGCTGAAGTTCGACCCCGACTGCGTGCGCATCGCGAGCTGTGCGCCGCTGAAGCCGCCGCGGGAGACGTCCCAGGGCGATGTGGCCAGCACGGAGCGCATCGTGGCGTCGCGCGGGAGCTCCGTGCCGCCGAAGGCCAGGCCGTTCAGCGTACTGCGGTTCTGGTCCCCTCCGAGGCCGAAGACGGAGAATTGATCCGGGTTCCCGTCCGCACCGGGGATCAGCTGCACGCCGGGGAGCGAGGCCGCCATCTGGGCCAGATTGCCGGCCTGCGAGGGATCCACCGCGTTGCTCCCGAGCGACTTCTCGGTGCCGCTGAGATCCGCCGTGTTGTCGTTCCGCGGCGGACGCGCGCGATCCGCGCGCACCGTGACCTCGTCGAGCACCACCCCCGACGGCTCCAGCCGGAGGTCCGCCAGGAGCACGTCCTCGTCGGCCACGCGCTTGAGCTCGAAGCGGCGTGGGGCGAAGCCCACCGCGCTCACCGTGATCCAGTAGTCGCCCTCACCGGCCGGAAAGGTGATCGTGAAACGGCCGGTGCGATCGGTCGTGGCCGTGCGCGTGACATTGCCGGGAATCGAGGTCGCGCGGACGCTCGCGCCCTGAATCGCCTGATCATCCCGCGTGGTGATCCGGCCGCGGATGACGTCTGCCTGCTGCGCCTCGGCGCGCTCCCCGACGACGCCAGGCGCGGCTGCCAGCAGCGCCATCGCCAGGCGTCTGGCGGCCGCACCGAACTCCCACCGTCCCGCCATCTCGTCCCTGCCCGTGATGCGTGGAGAAAGCCTCCTCCACGACCAGTCTAGGCGACCGGCCTGGGCCGAATGTCAGAAGTCGATAAGAACCCCCGTCGTCGCTCGTTCCTGCCCTTCCCGGCTCAGTCCGCGCGCAGCGCCCGCATCGGATCCGCCTTCGCCGCCCGGACTCCCGGGATCAGGCTCGCCGCCACGGCCACGACGAGCAGGAGCAGGACCACGCTCGCGATCACCGCCGGGTCACGCCCCGACGTCTGGAAGAGCAGCCCGCCGACGAGGCCTCCGGCGGCCACGGCGATCACCGCGCCGGCGATCACGCCCACCAGCACCGGGCCCATGCCGCGGAGCACGGTCAGCCTGACGAGGTTCCCCGCCGTCGCCCCCAGCGCCAGCCGGACCCCGTACTCGTGTACCCGCTGCGCCATGTTGAAGACCACCACGCTGTACAGCCCGATCGCCGCGAGCACGAGGGCCAGCCCTCCGAACACCGTGAACATGTTCGCGCCCAGTCGCCACGACCGCGTGTGACGCCCGAACTGATCGCGCAGCGGCCGCACGTTGGCATACGGCACTTCGGGTGACGTGCCCTGAATGACGCGCCGCAGGGACTCCACCACGGCGGCCGGTCGTTGCGCCGCACGCGCGAGCAGCGTGTACCCGAACGACGACACCGTGGAATTGGTCGTCTCCATGGGCAACTGCAGCAGCGGCCGGTAGATCTGCGGGATGGGCCCCTCGACCAGCTGCTGCCGCCGCGCATTCGTGACCACGCCGACGATGGTCGTGCACGGCATCGTGTCGGCGCCGACCTGGATGCACGAGCCCACGGCATCGCCGGCCGGCCAGAAGGTGCTCGCCGCCGTTTCGTTGATGATCGCGACGCGCTCGGCGCCCTCGCCGTCGCCGTCGGTGAACGCCCGACCGCCCACGAGGCGGATCCCCATCACGGTGAAGTAATCCGGCGTGATCGCGTACTGGCTGAAGCCCATCTGGGGCATCTCGAGCTGCCGGCCGCCGAGGTACACGCGCGTCCCCCACCCCAGGCCAAAGGAGTGCGCGATCGACACCGCGGACGCCGTCACGCCGGGCACCTGGCGCGCGCGCTCCATGAAGCGGAGATAGAGGTCCCGCGCGGCCTCGTTGCTCAGGCCCGCGCTGGTATGCTCGATGTCCGCCACGAGCACGCGGTCGATGTCGACGCCGAGCGGAAGCGCGGCGACGCGCTGCAGGCTGCGCACGAACAGTCCCGACCCCACGAGGAGCATGAGGGCCAGCGCGGCCTGCGCCGCCAGCAGCGCGGAGCGCGTGAACGAGCGCGACGACGCCCCCTCGCGCACCCCCGCCTTGAGCGCGCTCGTGAGCTCGGGGTTGCTCGATTGCAGCGCGGGGAGGAGCGCCGTGAGCACTCCGGTCGTCACCGCCACCACGGCCGTGAAGACCAGCAGTCGCGCGTCGATCGCGCTCCCGCTCCACGCCGCGTCGACCAGCAGCATGCGACCGATGATCCCGGAGCCGAACTGCACCACGGCCAGCGCGCCTAACGCGCCGAGTCCGGCGAGCATGAGGCCCTCGATGAGGTGCTGCGCGACGAGGCGCCTCCGGGTCACGCCCAGGGCGAGGCGGACCGCGATCTCGCGTCGGCGGTTCAACGACCGCACGAGCAGGAGATTCGCCACGTTCGCGCACGCCAGCAGCAGCACCAGGAACGACACCGCGCCCAGCAGCCGCGCCACGCGCACCTCGCTCGACGCCGCCGAAAGCCCGAATCCCGAGGGGGAGCGCCCGGGAATGACCGAGCCGAACGCGACCCGCATCGAATCGGCGCGCGCGGCGGCGTTCTCGGGGCGGCTCGACGCCGAGATGCGCGCCACCTCCGCGGCCCGGAACGTGGCGGTCGCCCGGGCGAGTGCCCGTTCCATCGTGGCGCCGGGGCGCAGGCGCGCGTACACGTGCAGCCAGGTCGCGTTGCGCGTCGTGCTCCACTGCGGTCCCTTGATGAAGCGCAACGACTCGGCGGCCGCGATCGGAATCCAGACGTCGAGATCGCTCAGCTCCGCGCCGGTGAAGCCGCGGGGCGCCACGCCGACGACCGTATACCGGTCCGCCCCCAGATCGAGCGTGCGGCCGATGACGTCGCGCGCACCACCGAAGTGACGCTGCCAGAAGGCATACCCGATCACCGCGACGCGCTGGGGATTCTGCTCGCCCGCCTCGTCCTCCTGGAAGAAGCGGCCCAGCGCCGGACGCACGCCCAGCGCGGTGAAGAAGTCCGGCGACACCTGGGCCCCGGCCACGCGTGTCGCGTTGACGCCCTGACCCAGCGGATAGTACTCGCGCGTGCTGATCGCCGACGGCGTGGTGACGCCGATACTCTCGAACTCCGGCACGCCGGCGCGCAGGTCCTTGTACAGCGCGTACGACTGCGAGGTCTGCATCCCGGTCGAACCCAGCCGATGCGTGTGGATCTGAACCACGCGATCGGCGTCGACGACGTGCGCCGGCGGCCGGAAGAGCAGCCGATCCAGGATCCCGAACATCGCCGCGTTGGCGCCGATGCCCAAGGCGAGCGTCACCACGACCGTCGCGGTGAAACCCGGACGCAGGCGCAACCCGCGAGCGGCGTAGGCCGCGTCCTGGTCGAAAGCATCCCGCCAGCGGGAGAAGCGGGAAGGAGCGGGCTCGGGGACGTCGGGCATGGCTCGGCCCTGGGGCGTGGGGTATGTCGGCTCTGACAATCGAAACGCGCCGGGCGTTTCGCCGTCCGCCAACGGCCGGTGACGAACCGACCGTCGGGTCAGCCGTCGCCGAGTCGGTATCCGGCGCGCCGCACCGTGACGACGTACCGCGGCGACTGGGGATCATCGCCGAGCCGCTGGCGCAGCGCGGCGAGGTGCGTCTCGACCGTGCGGCTCTCGGTGCCCGCGGCGTACCCCCACACCTCGCGCAGGAGCTCGTCGCGTGCGACGACGCGCCCGCGATGGCGCACCAGCGCGGCGAGGAGGTCGAACTCCTTGGGCCTGAGCGACAGCTCGAGGTCGCCGCGGCGAACGATCCTCGCCGCGAAGTCGATCGTGAGATCTCCCACCTGCGTCACGGGCCGTGGTGGCGCACCCGCGGGCCTGGCACGCTTGAGCAGGGCGCGCACGCGCGCAAGGATCTCGAGCAGGCCGCAGGGTTTCACGATGTAGTCGTCGGCGCCGAGTCCGAAGCCGCGCAGCTTCTCCTCTTCGGTACCGCGAGCGGTCATGATGAGCACGGGAACGTCGTGTCCCTCGTCGCGCAGTCGCTGCAGCACCGTGAAGCCGCCCATGGCTGGGAGCATGAGATCGAGGATGACGAGATCCGGCGGGCGGGTGGTCGCCTGCCGCAGTCCGTCCGCGCCGGTCGCGGCCACCAGGACGTCGTATCCTTCCTGCTCCAGGTTGCCGCGCAGCATCGCGGCGTAGGCCGCGTTGTCCTCGACCAGCAGGATCGTGCTCACACGCGCTCCGTCACGCGCGCGGGCTTCTCGCTCGCGACCGCGGCCGGCAACTCGAGCACCGCGCGGATGCCGCCCGCGGGCGCGTCCTCGAGCCAGACCCGGCCCTGGCAGGCCCGCGCGATCTGCCTGACGATGGCGAGGCCCAGTCCCGTGCCGGTGCGCTCGGAGTCCTGGTCGCGCGCCAGGCGTTCGTAGGCGTCGAAGACGCGTTCCCGTTCGGCGCGCGGGACCCCCGCACCCTGGTCTTCGACCCGCAGGTGCACCCGGGTCGGTGAGTGTGCGATCGCATCGAGCCGGATGCGCTGACCCGGGGTGCCGTATTTCAACGCGTTGTCGAGGAGGTTCACCAGGGCCTGCCGGAGCAGCTGGTGGTCGCCGACGACCATCAGGCCAGCCTCCGCGTGCACGTCGATCGCCTGCCCCGCGTCGGTAGCGGCCAGCCGCACGGCCTCGCGGGCTTCGTCGAGCAGTGCGCGCACCGGCAGCGGCTCGAGTGCCGGCTCCAGCTCCACGGCGCCGGAACGCGAGAAAAGGAGCACGTTCTCCACCAGCGCGATCAGGCGCTGTGTCTCGCGCACGATGGTGCTGGCCAGACCCAGCCGCTCGTCCTCGCCGCGATCGCGCCGCATCGTGAGCGTTTCTCCGGCGATGAGGATCTGCGCGAGCGGCATGCGCAGGTCGTGCGAGACGCCGGCGATGAAGTCCGATCGCGCCGATGCGAGCTGCGCCTCGCGGCGCGAGGATCCCACGGCCATGGCCGTCACGAGCAGCGTGCACAGGAGGAGTACGGAGAAATGCCAGAGGTGGCCGCGCGGCAGGATCGCCACGAGTGCGCTGGGGATCTGCCCGGAGGCAAGGGCGACGGTGATCGTGAGCCCCTCCAGCGGACCGCGGGGGCGGCTGCGGGCGCGGAACGTATGACGCTCGCCCAGCCTGCCGAAGAGCACGGTCCCGGCGTCGCTCGCCACCTGCAGCGAGAGCGAGTCCAGGAGCACGACGCCGGCGGGCCGGCCGCCTGACGAGTCCACAGGGCCGTGCCGCATCATCGATGGCCCGAACATCGTCCCGATCGTCCGGCGCGTGTCGGCCAGGAGGCCCACCACCGCCGTCACACTTCCCTGCGCATCGTGCTGCACGACCGTGATGGCGGCCTGTGAGCCAAGCGCCGGCTCCGCGACGAGATGTATGGAGGAGAGCCGGGGGCGACGGGCCCGTGCCATCTCTTCACGCGCGAGGGCGGCGAGAGTTGCCGGCGGCGGAAGCGCGACGCCGTCCGGAGCTGCCGCCACGCCCGCGACGACGAGGGAGTCGGTGGCGACGTCGAAATGAAAGAAGGCCGAGACCGGCAGCAGATCGCGGCACTGGCACCGCTCGCCCGCACGCTGTCCATCGCGAAGGGCTTCGACGATGCGTCGCGGCGTCTGCTCATCCGTCGTGCCCCACGGCGCCGCGGGGGCGAAGGTCTCGAGCGCGAGCATGAGCAGGCGCCCGCTGGCGTGAATGCCGATCTGGTCGGCCGCGGTGTGCGCGACACGCCCCGCGGCC